>JAOPYM010000608.1 GCA_025964615.1 Actinomycetes bacterium | reverse complement strand
GTGGGGGGAGTCCCAGTCGGCGAGGTAGGGGGCGACGGAGATGCGCCAGGGGCGGTCGTTGAAGAAGCTGGGCTTGGGGTCGGCGGTGAAGTGGCGGAAGGAGTCGAACTCCGTGGAGTCCCGGAACGCGGGGCGCTGGTAGAGGTCGCGGGCGTACGCCCACAGGTTCGGGAAGTCCACCAGGCGCCGCTCGCTGATCCCGCCGAGCGCGTTGTAGCCGAGGTCGAACCGGGCCAGCGACACCCAGAGCCGCACATCCGCCTCAGTGATCTCCGGGCCCAGCAGGAAGCGGCGGCCGGAGAGCCGCTCCTCCAGGAACTCCAGGGTGGCGATGAACGCCTGCCTGTGCGTCTCGTACTCCTCCTCGGTGGTGGCCCCGGCGACCTTGTAGCCACCGTTGTTGACGGTCTCGTACACCCGTGCGTTGAGCGCGTCGATCTCCTCCCGCAGTTCCTCGGGGTAGAGCCGCACGGAGGCGTCGCCGAACGCGTCGAACGCGCTGTCCAGGTCGATGGTGATGTCGGGGAAGTTGTTGCTGACGACCTTTCCGGTCGTACGGTCCCAGAGCGTGGGCACCGAGATGTGCCCCGGGTAGCCGGGCTCGGTCGCCTCGTACGCCTCGCGCAGGAAGCGGAACCCGTTGACCGGATCGGGACCTCGGTGCTCACGGAACGCCCAGCCGCGCGAGTCCCTGTGGTCGTCGACGTACGACAGCGAGATGACGTCCTGCAGGCCCTTCAGCGCGCGGACGATCACGGTCCGCTGGGCCCACGGGCAGAACCAGCCGGAGTAGAGGTGGTAGCGGTCCGGTTCGGCGCGGAAGCCACTGGAACCGTCCGTCGTGATCCGCCCCTGGAAGGGGTAGGTGGGCCGCTCGAACGACTTCCCCGCCTGGAAGCCGTTACCGGGCCCATACGGTCCGTAGGTGTCGAGGTCGACGGGGTCTGCGTAGGTCATCTTGCCCTCCTGGAGACGGTCTCTCATCCCAATATGCGCGCTGTGCCGAAGCCGCCGGCGAGGGCGGCCCCCTCTGCGAAACGTCCGGGGCCGAACTGGGCCAGGCGCGGGTCAGGGGTCTCCCCCGCGAGCAGCCCGTGAGGTACGGGCCGGCGCGTTCCTCCCAGACGGCGGCCGCGACGCCGTCGAGTGATGCCCGCGCCGATGATGCCCACGTCGTAGCTCACGAGCGGATCGCGTCTTCGAGCTGCGGCACGGCGGCCAGGAGTTCCTTCGTGTAGGCGGCCTGTGGCGCGTTGAAGATCTGGTGCACGTCGCCCTCCTCGATGACCCTGCCGTCCTTCATCACCAGCACTCGGTCGCTGACGTGGTGGATGACACCGAGGTGGTGTGAGATGAACAGGTACGAGACGCCCAGTTCCCGCTGAAGGTCGGCGAGCAGGTCGAGTACCTGCGCCTGGATGGACACGTCCAGCGCGGAGACCGGCTCGTCGCAGACCAGCACCCGGGGCTCGGGGGCCAGTGCGCGGGCGATCGCGACCCGCTGGCGCTGCCCGCCGGACAGCTCGCGCGGCCTGCGCCCGAGCAGGTCCACGCCGAGCCCGACCTGATCGAGTAGCTCGGCGACCCGGCCCTCGTCCCTGACGGGCAGCGCCTCCTCGATCAGCCGCCGTACGGTCAGCCGGGGATCGAAGGAACTCAGCGGGTCCTGGTGGATCACCTGGATCTCCTGTCTCCGGGGCCTCCGGTCCCGTTCGGCCAGCCCGCTCCACGCCTGCCCGTCCAGCTCGACCTGACCGGTGTCGGGCGCGAGCAGCCCGAGCACAAGCCGGGCCACCGTGGTCTTCCCCGACCCCGACTCCCCGACCAGCCCTAGTGTCTCCCCCGCCCGCAACGTGAACGACACCCCATCAACGGCCCGCCGCCCCCCGTACCTCTTGGTCAACTCCGAAGCCTCAAGCACCACCTCTCGTTGAGTCGTGGCGTTTCCCGCTCTGCTCGGCGAATCGGAGCGGGAAACGCCACGAGTCAACGAGGTGACGGCGGCCACCAGGGAGCGGGTGTAGGGGTGCTGGGGGTCGTGGAGTACCTCCTGGGCGGGGCCCGACTCGACGAAGACGCCGTCCTTCATGACGTGGATGTGGTCGGCCAGGCGGGCCACCACGGCCAGGTCGTGGCTGATCAGCAGGAGGCCGGTGCCGGCGGCCTTGCGTTCGGCGAGCAGGTCCAGGATCTGGGCCTGCACGGTCACGTCGAGGGCGGTGGTCGGCTCGTCGGCGATCAGCAGCGGCGGGTCGGCGGCGATGGCGGAGGCGATCAGCGCGCGCTGCCGCAGGCCGCCCGACAGCTGGTGCGGGTACTGGCCGGCGCGCACTTCGGGTTCCGGTACGCCAGCGAGGCTCAGCAGTTCGATCACCCGGTCGCGGATGCCGGCGCGGGGCACCACGCGGTGCCGGTGCAGCACCTCGGCGATCTCCGCGCCGACCGTGCGGAGCGGGTCGAGGGAGACCAGCGCGTCCTGCAGCACCAGGCCCGCCACCCGGCCCCGCAGCGAACGCCACTGCCGTTCGCCGTGCCGGGTCACGTCGGTCCCGCCGAGGGCCACCCTGGCGGCGAGCACGGAGGCCCCCGCGCCGGTGAGCCCGACGAGCGTACGGGCGGTCACGCTCTTGCCCGAACCGGACTCGCCCACCAGGGCGACGCACTTCCCCGGCTCAATGCTCAGCGACACGCCCCGTACAGCGGACACAGACCCGAACGAGATGTGCAGATCTTCGATCTCGGCGATGGGGATGCTCATCGTCACTGCCTTCCTTCGATGCGCTTCTGCAGGTGGCGGCCGACCACCGTGACCGCGAGGACGGTGATGGTGATGGCCAGGCCGGGGAAGACCGCCGCCCACCAGGCCACCGCGAAGTAGTCCCTGCTGCCCGCCAGCATCGCCCCCCACTCGGGGGCGCCGCCCTGGCCGCCGAGCCCGAGGAAGCTGAGCGAGGAACCAGCGCCGATCGCCGCCCCGACACCGATGGTGGCCAGCACCAGGACCGGGCCCAGCGCGTTCGGTACCACGTGCCGGATGGTGATCGTCGACGGCCGCTGCCCGAGGGCGACCGCGGCCTCGACATACCCGGACCGCCTGATCTGCAGGATCTGGCCCCGGACGATCCGGGCGTACCCGGGGATGGTGATGACGGCGACCGCGACGACCACGCTGCCCGTGCCGGTACCGGTGACCGCGATGACCAGCAGCGCCAGCGTCATGCCGGGGATGGCCATCTGGACGTCGAGCAGCCTCGTCACGACCTCGTCGGCCAACCGGCCGCCCTGGGTGGCGAGCACCCCGAGCACCGTGCCGCCGAGCAGCGCGAGGGCCGACGCGCCGACTCCGGTGAGCAGCGACCGCCGGACCCCGAAGACGACCCGGCTGAACACGTCCCTGCCGTTCTGGTCGGTACCGAACAGGAAACGCGCGCTGGGCCTGGCCAGGGTGAGCAGCGGGTCGGCGGCGTCGGGCGAGTGCGGTGCCAGCGCGCCCGGCACGATCGCCGCGACCACCAGGACGGCCAGGACGAGCACCCCCAGCCAGAACCCGATCCGCAAAGACCTCATGAGGGCGCCTCCGTACGGAGCCTGGGGTCGACCACCCGGTAGAGCAGGTCGACGACGGTCGAGGCGATCACGTACACCAGTGCCACGACCAGCACCACGCCCATCACGACCGGCATGTCCTTGCCGGTCACCGCGCCGAGCGCCAACTGGCCGAGCCCCGGACGGGAGAAGACCTGTTCGACCACGACGGCACTGCCGAGCGTGAGGCCGATCAGCCAGCCGGTGAGGGTGATCGCGGGCAGCAGCGCGTGCCGGAGCCCGTGCCTGAGCCTTACCGCGAAGTCACCCAGGCCGCGGGAGCGCGCGGTCACGATGAACGGCTCGTCGAGTGCGTTCTCCAGGCCATCACGGAGCACCTGCGTGAGCATCCCGGCCGGGGCCACCGCCAGGGCGATGGCGGGCAGCACCAGGCCGCCCGCCGCCGGCGCCAGGTGCAGCGTGAAGGAGAACACGGTGAGCAGCAGGATGCCGAACCAGAACGTCGGGATCGACACCCCGATGGTCTCCGCGGTGGAGAACAACCCGCGCAGCCACGGCCGGCGGTGCGCGGTGAGCACGGCCACGACCAGCGCGAAGATCAGCGCGAGCCCGATCGCGGTGAACGTGAGCGCCAAGGTGGCGGGCAGCGCGTCGCCGATGGCGCGGGAGACCGGGATCTGCAGGCGGTAGGAGTGGCCGAGGTCGCCGCGCAGCACATGTTCGAGGTACGACACGTACTGCACGAGCAGCGGCCGGTCCAGGCCGTAGTCCTTGATGATCTGCTGCCGCACCGCCGGGGTGACCCCCGGGGAGTTGCCGATGATCAGGTCCACGACCTTGCCGGGGGCCAGGTGGAGCGCGATGAACGCCACCGTCACCGCGCCCCACAGCACTCCGGCGGACAGCGCCAGCCTTTTCACTTGGCGAGCCAGGCGTCGTAGAAGAGTGGGTAGGCCTGTGGCTCCCAGCCGATGCCGTGCACCTTCCTCTGCTCGCCCAGCACGTAGTTGAAGACGTACACCGGGAAGACGATCGCGTCGTCGTTGACCCTCTGCTGGACCTTGGCGTAGAGCGCGGCCTTGGCGGCGGGGTCGGTGACGGCCAGGGCCTGCTCCAGCCAGGCGTCCACCTCCGGGTTGGAGTAGCGGGCGACGTTGATCCCGAACTTGGCCGGGGTGGGGATGCTGCCGGTGGCGAAGAGCGTGCGCAGGCTGTCGGCGTCCTCCCGCTGCCAGCTCGTGTCCGCGAGGTCGTAGTCGCCCTTGACGAAGGCCGCGAGGAACTGGCCGACCGTGCCGGTCGCGCCGAACTCGACGTCGATGCCGATCTGCTTGGCCGCGGCCTGGATCTGGGTGGCGAGCGTGTCGCGCTGCTCGCGGGCCCCGGCCTTGAAGAAGTTCCAGGTCACGGTCAGCCGCTGCCCGTTCCTGGTGCGGTAGCCCGCGGCGTCCTTGGTGGTGTAGCCCGCCTGGTCGAGGAGCTGGTTCGCCTCTGCCTGGTTGTACGACCACTGGGTCTCGACCGTGTGGTCGTACCCGGTCGTGGCGGGCGAGAGGGCGCCCTTGGCGGGCTGGAAGACCCCGAAGTAGAGCCGGTCGATGATCGTCTTGAAGTCGATGCCGTCCCGGAAGGCCTTGCGGACCCGGACGTCTGCGAAGGGGCCGCGCGTCGTGTTCGGGTAGTAGTTGTAGTTGCCGCCGGGGGCCTGCCGGGTCAGCACGTTGAGCTGCGGGTTGGCCTTCACGGTCGCGACGCTGACCGGCGGGACGCTGGCGATGGCGTCGAACTGCCCGCTCTCCAGGCCTCCGAGCCGTACCGAATCCTCCTGCACGAGCTTGATCGTCAGCTTCTCCAGGTGCGCCGGGCCGGTGTGCGCAGCGGTCTGTGGCCCCCAGTGGTACGCGGGGTTGCGGTGGAAACTGATGCCCTGCCCGACGCCGTACGAGTCGATGATGAACGGGCCCGAGCCGATCACTTTGGTGGAGCAGAGCGTCGCCTCCGGCTGCTTCAGCGAGGCAGGCGACTCGATGCCGAAGTAAGCGGTGGCCAGGCCCGCGAGGAACGCGGAGTACGGCCTGGCGAAGTGCACTTCGGCGGTGTGGTCGTTGACGACGGTGGTGCCGGTGTACGGGCCGAGGACGCCGACCGCGAGCTGTGACTTGGTGGCGGGGGCCGCGATGTGATCCAGGTTGGCCTTCACCGCGTTCGCGTCGAAGGCGGTGCCGTCGGAGAACCTGACGTCCGTGCGCAGGGTGAAGGTGTAGGTCTGGAGGTCCTTCGACACCGTCCACGACGTGGCCAGCCAGGGGTGGATGGTGCCGTCGGCGGCAAGGGCGACCAGCGAGTCCAGGGCCGGGCGAGTGAACAGCCCGGCGACGTCCGCCGGACTCTGGTGCGGGTCCAGGCAGGTGGTCGGTTCGGTGTTGACCGCGTAGGTGAGGGTCCCCCCGTCGACCGGCTTGGCACCGGTGGCGGTGGACGAGGCGGTGGTGCTGCCGCACGCGGCGACCGCAAGGAGCAGGGGTACGAGGAGGGCGCCTGGGGGCGTGCGCATGTCAGCTCTTGTCTCGATGAGACCCACTGAGGGGTCCGTGGGATAACCTACTTAAACAGTAGGAAAAATCTGATTAGACTGTCAACCCTCCTTCGAGATTTCCATGTAAACCGGTAGGAAATAT
Source organism: Actinomycetes bacterium (assembly GCA_025964615.1). Lineage (GTDB taxonomy): Bacteria > Actinomycetota > Actinomycetes > Streptosporangiales > Streptosporangiaceae > RYN-227. The sequence goes on along the minus strand of JAOPYM010000608.1, from coordinate 107 downwards.
TGACTACTGTCTGGCCGGCTGCGAGCCTCAAGGCCATGAGCAGCGAATCTGGGGTGATCGTGGTGGTGGGGGCAGGGCCTGGCGGCACCGCCATGGTGGAGCGGCTG
>JAOPYM010000600.1 GCA_025964615.1 Actinomycetes bacterium | reverse complement strand
ATCACCACCACCCGCGACGACCGGGGACGCTGGCGGTACACGATCCACCGCACCCGCAGGTTCGGGTTCCGGCGGGCGATCACACCCGCTGCCGACGGCGACGCCCAGGCCAGGGGCCCGTGACCGGTCCGGCCCCACAGACTCACCGGACCAGGGGAAAGGCCTTCGGCCAACATGCGGAATTCTGTCTACGGCCTGGTTGTGGGATCGGAGGATCTCGGCGTCTGGCGTAAGAGCGCCACCGCCTCTGCGAGGCCGGCCCGATCGGCCCCGGTGAGCAGTGATGAACTGGGAGGTGGGCAGGAGGGACCGCGCCTTGAAACCCGGGGGACACCCGGCAGGGAGCGCCCCTCCACCTCGGCGGACAGGGCTCCGCACAGGCGCGCTCGCAACACACCAGGACGGTAGCCCGACGATGGCGTAACGCAGGAAAGGGAGAGTGGAACCGATCCCCCGGTAGCGGGGGACGACCACTGAAGGGAGCAGTCATGGCGCTCGACGAGACCGTACTCGACACCTTCATCGAACGCGCGGTGGGTGAGCTTTCGGCCAGTTTCAGCGCACCGCTCATCCTCATCGGCGACCGGCTCGGCCTGTACAAGGCGATGGCCGGCGCCGGACCGCTCACCCCTGCCGCGCTCGCGGAGACCACCGGCACCAATGAGCGGTACGTCCGCGAGTGGCTGTGCAACCAGGCCGCGAGCGGGTACGTGACCTACGACCCGGCGGGCGGGACCTTCACCCTCACCGACGAGGCGGCCTTCTGCCTGGCCGATGAGGACTCGCCGGTCTTTTTGCCCGGGGCATACCAGCTCGTGGCCTCGATGATGCACGACGGGCCGAAGATCTCCTCGGCCTTCCGGTCCGGGCAGGGCGTCGGCTGGCACGAGCACCACGAGGAGCTCTACGCGGGCACCGAGCGGTTCTTCCGGCCGGGTTACAACGCCAACCTGGTCTCCGGCTGGCTGCCCGCCCTCGACGGGGTCGTCGAGCGGCTGACCGCCGGTGCACTGGTCGCCGACGTCGGCTGCGGCCACGGCGCCTCCACGATCATCATGGCGCAGAACTTCCCGAACTCCCGGTTCACCGGCTTCGACTACCACGCAGCCTCCATCGAGATGGCCCGCAAGCGCGCGACCGAGGCGGGCGTCGCGGACCGGGTGACCTTCGAGATCGCCTCCGCGACCGACTATCCGGGCGGCGGGTACGACCTCGTCACCTTCTTCGACTCGCTGCACGACATGGGCGACCCCGTCGCCGCCGCGTCCCACGTGCTGGAGAGCCTGCGCCCCGACGGCACGTTCCTGCTCGTCGAGCCGTATGCCGGAGACAACATCGAGGACAACCTCAACCCGGTCGGCCGGATCTTCTACGCCGCCTCGACGATGGTCTGCATCCCGGCCTCCCTCGCCCAGCCCTGCCAGGCCGCACTGGGCGCGCAGGCCGGCGAGGCCCGGCTCCGCGATGTGGCACTGACCGCGGGCTTCACCCGGTTCCGCCGGGCCACCGAGACCCCGTTCAACCTCATCCTCGAAGCCCGCCCGTAGGGCCCATCAGCGATCATCGGCAAAGGAGAAGCTCGATGTACACGCAGATTCTCGAAATCGTCACCCACCACCTGCCCGAAGTCGAGTCGCTGGCCGCACAGTGGGGCGCCGAGACCGAGGGCCGCCGCACGGCGGTGCGCTCGACCACTGCCCAGGACCTGGACCGTGCGGACGCCTACCTGATGATGGTGGACTTCCCCGACGCCGCGGCCGCCAAGGCCAACTCCGAACTGCCCGAGACCAGGGAGTTCGCGCAGCAGCTGGCCTTGCTCTGCGACGCCCCGATCGGCTACCGCAACCTCGATGTCGTGGACATCGTCGACTACGGTACGGAGACCCGCAAGGTCATCGACTGCCGGGACATGCCCAGTGAGAGCGGCTGCACGCTGACCATCAGCGGCACCGCCGACGAGGTGCTGGCCGCGGCGGCCGAGCACGCGGTGAGCGTCCACGGCCACCAGCCCGGTAGCGAGCTGCACGAGGCCCTGCGCTCGGCCCTCAAGGACGAGCCCGCCGGCCGCTGAGCCATCGAACAGGCCGTCCCGGTCCTGATCGTTTAGATTGTCCGGGTGAGTGCCGATGAGGTTCGTGTGGTCTATCGGAAGTACGACGGGTCCCTGCACTGGAACCAGACCATGCAGCGGCTCGGGGGGGACGAGCACGGGATCTGGCTCGGCTCCCCGGCGGGTTCGTCGGCCCGGCGCGGGTACGAGCCGCCGGTGTTCTACACGCACGCGTACGTGCTGCTGATCCCGAAGGACGGCTGGTGGACGGCGACCTTCAACGACCTGTCGGAGCGGTGGGTGGAGATCTACTGCGACGTCACGACCGTTCCGCAGTGGCCCGGCAGTGGTGAGGTGACCATGGTCGATCTCGACCTGGATGTCGTACGGCGCTGGGACGGAACCCTCGAGACCGTCGACGAGGACGAGTTCGAAGAGCACCGCATCCGGTACGGCTACCCGCCGGACGTCGTGCACGGCGCCCGGCGCGCGGCGCAGTGGCTGCACGCCGCGATCGGCCAGAACGCCGACCCCTTCGGCTACCGAGGCTGGCTCGCCCAGGTCCGGCCTGCCTGAATCCGCACATTGCGGGCGAGATCCAGTGGAAACCCTGATGTAAGGCGGCGCCCCCGTATCCGATCGTGGCAAGGTAGCCGCTTCAACAACGGGGAGAACCGATGCGGTCCAAGCTCTGGCTCGTCGACGCCGAACGGGCCATCCCCCGTCAGGACGAGCGCACGTTCACACTGGCGGAGAACGCAGCCCTTGAGGCGACCCTGATCGCCGCCCTCGACCAGCGGGACGCGGCCGAGGAGGAGCTGGACCGGCTCCGGTCCGCGCTGCTCGACCTCGCCGCCCGCTGGGAGGCGGCGGGCCGGTGGCCCGCCGCCTGCGAGATACGCGCCGTCCTGACCGGCCAGGGGCGGCGGGCGTGACCGGGTCAGCCGCTGCCGAGGCCCTCGATGATGGAGGCGCGGGCCGCCCGGCGAGCGGGCACCAGGGCGGCGACCACCCCGGCGAGACCGGCCAGCGCGACGTACCCGCAGATGCGCAGGACCGGGAAGACGACCGGGCCACCTCCGCTGTCGTGCAGGAAGGCCTGCGATACCGCCCAGCCGAAACCGGCCCCCACCGCCACTCCGAGCACTCCGCCGAGGAGCCCGATCAGCAGAGCCTCGGCGGTGAGGGTACGGCGGAGCTGGCGCCGGGTCAGGCCGAGGGCGCGCAGCAGTGCGGACTCCCTGGTCCGTTCGATCACCGAGAGGGAGAGCGTGTTGGCGATCCCGAACAGGGCGATGACGATCGAGGTGGCAAGGAGCGCGCCGAGCAGGGCGGTCACCTGGTCGATCGCCGAGTTCAGCTGCGCCCGGTAGCCGGCGATGGAGCTCACCTTCAGCAGCGGCTGATCCGCCAGCACCAGGTCGACCGCCGCGCGTGACGCCGCCGGGCTCACGCCGGGCCGGGCGAGCACCAGCACGCCCCGCGTCCCCCGCGTTACGTAGATCAGGGGCGCGGCAGGAGCCCGAGACGGCGGCGCGGGGGAGGCTTTCGGTAGGGGACGGCGAGGCGGGTACGGGCCGTACGCCCGCGGAGCGTGACGGTGCTGCCGAGCCGCCAGTGGCCGACCTCGTCCGGGTCGGCGCCGGCGAGCACGGTCGAGGCGGCCAGGACCCGGTCCGGGCTGGTCTTGGCCAGGTCGCTGAGCCGGGCGGCCTCGTTGACCGGGTCGCCGATCACCGTGTACTCGAAGCGCTGCTCGGCGCCGATGTGCCCGGCCACCACGGTGCCCGCCGAGATGCCGATGCCGGCCACCAGCTGGGGAAGCCGGTCCTGCAGCCGTACGGTCAGTTCGCGGGCGGCGCCGAGCGCCCTGCCATTGGCGTCGTCGAGGGGTTCGGGGGCGCCGAAGATGGCCAGCGCGGCATCGCCCTGGAACTTGTTGATCAGCCCCCCGTACCGGCTGACCACGTCCACCACGATGCCGAAGTAGGCGTTGAGCAGCCCGACCACCTCCTCCGGAGGCCGGGTCGCGGCGAGCCGGGTGGAACCTGCCAGGTCGACGAAGATGACCGCGGCCTCGCAGGTCTCGCCGCCCAGTTCGACGCCGCGCTCGATCGCGTGCCGGGCGACGCCCTCGCCGACGTGCCGGTCGAACAGGTCGCGGAGCTTCGCGTTCTCCCGCAGGCCGCGCACCATCTCGTTGAAACCGGCCTGCAACTGGCCGAGCTCGCTGGCGTCGTAGACCGGGACCGACACGGTCAGGTCGCCGTGCCCGACCCGGCCCAGGCCGTCGCTCACCGCGTGCACCGGGTCGGCGACCGCCCGGGACGCCACATAGGTGATCTGGACGCCGGCCCAGAGGGCCACCAGGCCGAGGGCGAGGATCGTCAGGGCCAGCTGCCTGACGTGCATGCCGGGGATGGCCAGCGCGGCGATGCCCGTACCGACCATTCCGGCCAGCGGCACCCCGCTGCCCAGCGCCCACGCGAGCATCGTCCGGGGGGTCACGCCGAACCAGCTCTCCCGGGCCGGCATTCCCGAGGCCAGGGCCAGCGCGGCGATCGGCCGCAGCAGCCGTTCGGCGAGCAGGTAGACCGCCGCGCAGGTCATCAGACCGCCGATCGCTGTGATGATCCCCACTTTCAGCGAGAGCAGCCAGCCGAACCAGCCGTCGATGGCGGCCCAGACGACCGCCCCGACCCCCCAGAGCCCCGCCTGCAGGGTCATCAGCCGCAGCGGCCCGCGCAGCACGGCGCGCTTCTCCGCCTCGTCGAGGTCGCGGTCGTGGGCGGCCAGCCGATGGATCGGGCGGAACAGCCAGATGCCCCAGCCGACCCCGACAGGCGCGCCGAGGAGGAAGTACGAGCAGAAGATCGCGACGTTGATGACCTGTACCTGGTGGGGATGCGCGAGGTTCGGCGGGTCGGGGAAGACCACGGTCGCGAACACCAGGACGAGCACGGCCCCCGACATGTTCGCGGCGACCAGGGCCGCGCCGAGGAGCCGCCTGGTTTGGCGTTCGAGCACGGCACGCGGGATGTCGGGGGCGCCGTCCAGCCACGTCCGGAGTTCATGGATCCGCGCCTTGCCGGTCACCTGAGTTCTCCCGTCACGGGCGTGCTGTCCGGGGAAACTATCAAATCGTCCAAGGCCAGGTAGATTGCCGCTGTTCCCCACGCACCACAGACCCCTGGAAGGTTCCCTGATGTCCCATCTGTCCTACCTGGAGGCGATCGTCGTCGGGGCGTTTCAGGGGGTGTCCGAGCTGTTCCCGATCTCCAGCCTCGGCCACAGCATCCTGATCCCGGCACTGATCGGCGGCCAGTGGGCCAAGGACCTGAACGTGTCCGCAGCCGACTCCCCGTACCTGGCGTTCATCGTCGGCCTGCACGTGGCCACCGCGGTCGCCCTAGTGATCTTCTTCTGGCGGGAGTGGTTGCGGATCATCGGCGGTCTGTTCAGCTCTCTGCGGGATCGGCGGATCCAGACGCCCGACCAGAAGCTGGGCTGGATGCTGGTCATCGCGACCGTCCCGGTCGGCCTGGTCGGGGTGGTCGCGGACCACGCGGTCCGCACGCTGCTCGGCAAGCCGGTGCCCGCCGCGCTGTTCCTGGCCGCCAACGGCTTCGTGCTGTACGCGGGCGAGCTGCTGAAGCGGCACGTCGCGGCACGCCACGAGCCGCCGGAGGAACCAGGCATTGAGCCGTCCGTCGCGTCGGACCGGCGCCTCGCCCGGCTGGGCTGGGGCGAGGGCATCGCGATCGGGTCCGCGCAGATCCTCGCGCTGCTGCCCGGCATCAGCCGGTCCGGCAGCACCATCGTCGTCGGCCTCACCCGCGGCCTCTCGCACGAGGACGCCGCCCGGTTCTCGTTCCTGCTGGCCACCCCGGTGATCCTCGCGGCCGGCGTGCTGAAGATCCCCGAGCTCCTCAAGCCCGCCAACTCGGGGATCATGGGCCCGGTGCTGGTCGGCAGTGTGGTCTCCGGCATCGGCGCCTACCTGGCGACCCGGTTCCTGGTGAAGTACTTCGAGACCCGCAGCCTCACCCCGTTCGCGATCTACTGCACGGTGTTCGGGCTGGCCAGCGCCGTTTACCTGGGCGTCA
>JAOPYM010000536.1 GCA_025964615.1 Actinomycetes bacterium | reverse complement strand
GCAGGGCGAATGGGTACGGCACAGGAGATGGCTAGCGCCGTGGCCTTCCTGGCCAGTCCGGTCTCGAGCTTCACCAGTGGCACAAACCTCGTGGTGGACGGTGCCTTGACTCGTGGGGTGCAGTTGTGAGCGCTGAGGCCCCTCGGCCTTCGTAGAGACCCTGTTCCGAGGATGATCTCCTGGGTCCGAAGAGAATCCGATCAGTGATGGCCGCCCCACGCCGATCGCGGTGCCCGGTCCGACCGGTTGACCAGTGCGAACACGACGAACTCCCGACGTTGCGGCGGGGGCGGTTGCCCGGGGCCGCTTGTTGGTCAACCGGTGATGCCTCGGGAGGAGCCGGGGGAGCGGGCCGCAGCAGCACGACGATCTGCTGCGCCGCCGGTGGACCGGATGGATCGTGCTGACGAGACGGTTGAACCAGCGGGGCCGGGGTGACGGTGTCTTGTACGGCCGGCCCCGGGCGGGGGCGCTTCAGTGGCTGCCGACGCGGAGCGTCCGGTGCCAGCCATCCCATGAGCTCGGGGATGAGCACTGGCCGCGACCCATTATCCTCACCAGTCACGCGGCCGGCAACCACCGCTGCGTGACTCGATCAGACGAGTGATCTCCCCGCCGTGATCGAGCGCCGCACACTGGCGCCGACATGAAGGCCCAGGTGAGGGCATCTTTTTTTACGTATCTGAAACAACCACCCGTTGCCAGAAGTGGCCTCGCGCCTTAGGCTTCAGCCAGTTGCATTGAATGCAAGTCTAGTTTTATTCTGTGAAAGTGACCTCCCAGGATGATCGTTACACTGTTCGATCCGTCGTCCGAGCGCTGGACGTCCTGATCGTGCTGTCCACCCAGAACGGCCCGATCGGCCTTGGCGACTTGGCCAAGAAGACGGGTCTCAACCCCTCCACGGCCTTCCGGCTGCTGGAGTCGATGCGTGCGCGCGGGTTCGTTCGGCAGGCGGATGGCGGCAGCGGATATCAGCTCGGCAGCCGGGTCGTCGATCTGGGCAGCGCGTTCCTGCGTAGCGTGTCGATCTGGGACTACGCACGCGACTTGGCCGACCAACTCGCTGAGGACGTAGGCGAGACGGCCAGCGTCGGAGTGCTCGACCAGGGGCAGGTGCTCTACATCGCCATCGCCCGCGGCCAGCGGGAGCTGGGAATTCAGTCCCAGTCCGGAACCCGGCATCCCGTCTACTGCACCGCACTCGGCAAGGTATTCCTGGCCGACCTGCCCTGGGCTGAGGCGGCGGCGATCCTCGACGCCGAGCCGATGGTCGGTCTTACTCCCTCGACCATCATCGAAAAGGCCGCGATGCGGGAGGAACTGGAGACGATCAGGTCGCGCGGGTACGCAGTCGACGACGAAGAGCGAAACCGGCACGTGGTCTGTATCGCTGCCCCGATCACTGACCACACCGGCCGGAGCGTGGCGGCCATGTCCATTTCCGGCCCCGCGTTCCGAATTCGCGAGCAAGGCATAGCGAACGTTGCGCGGCGCGTCACTGAACGTGCCGCGGAGGCGTCGACACGGATGGGGGCTCGGACACCATGACGATCAGGGCCGCGATGCTCGGCGCGGGACACTGGGCGCGCACCGCCCACCTTCCGGCAATGGTCGCGCATCCAGACGTGACCGTCGTGGCGTGTGCGGATCCGAACATAGAGCTGGCCCGTACGGCCGCCGAGACGTTCGGAGTGCCCGCGGCCTACGACGGCCTGGACAGTCTCCTCGACCACGAGGAGTCGCTGTCGCTGTTGGTCATCGCGGCCCCGGACGACGTTCATCCGACGGCGATCCGCGCGGCACTGTCCCGTGGGGTGGCCGTGTTCTGCGAGAAACCGCTGGCCAACGATGCCCGTACCGCCGCCGAACTCAGCGCACAGGCCTCGGCCACGAACACCCTGGCATCAGTGGGGTACTCGTTCCGGTACAGCCCGGCGGTGCAGGCTCTTCGAGCGGACCTTCTCGCCGGTAACCTCGGCGACCCCTGGTTCATCGAGGTCGCCGAGCACAACACCCAGTTCCATCCCCTGCTCGGCAAGGAACTGAACTGGAAGAGCGATCCGCGCCACGCCGCGGCCGGGGCCCTGTTCGAATATGGCTCACACGTGCTGGATCTCTGTCTGTGGTTGCTCGGACCGGTCAGCGCGGTCAGCTCCCACCTGGTCAAGGTCCTGCCGCATTCACAGCTCGACGACATCGCAACTCTGCAATTGCGATTCGCCAGCGGTGCTGCCGGAACACTGGTGAGCAGCTGGCTGCTGACCGGCGGCTTTCCCGGTATCCGGATCCGGTTGCACGGCTCGCGTGGCCTGGCCGAGGTGGAGCTCAACGAGACGATTCCAGGCGGTGAGCGCTACTCCCACTACGGACTCGACGGCAGAGTGCGCGAGACCGTGCCGACCGTTCCGCTGGAACACGGCCCGTCTTCCTACGCACGATGGCATCTCGCGGATCTCGTGTCGGCGATGACCGGTCACGACCCCGCCGTCTCCGAAGTCCTGCCCACGATCCAGCAGGCCGCCGACACCCAACGCGTACTCGACGGTGCGCTTGCGGCGACCGAGTCGTGGACCCAGATCGAGCCCTGACAGCAATATCACGCTGAGTCGTCGGCGTCGCCTTTTCTCGGAGGTTGAAATCACACGCTTTATCGCTACCAAAGTAGGAACACCGCTCGCACTCGCCGTCGCCGCGGTGGTCGGCGCCGCCACGATCAGTGCTTGTGGCTCGACCGCGGGCACCCCCTCGAGTTCCAGCTCCGGCGCGGCCGGAAAGCCGGTCTACGGTGGGACGCTGACCATCGCCCGCACCGCCGACATCTTCACCTTCGATCCTTACAACACTCAGGATGACCGGTCCATCTTCACCGAGATGGAGGTATACGACCGGCTCGTCAAGCTGGGCTCGGACGGCAAGACGATCGAGCCGGAACTCGCGACGGCGTGGAAGATCGCTTCCGACGGACTGTCGGCGACGTTCGACCTGCGCCCGAACGTGCAATTCTCCGACGGGACACCGCTCACCGCCGACGACGTCGTCTACTCCCTCACCCGTGCGGCGGACCAGAAAGGGTCCTGGGGCTTCCTGTTCTCACCGGTGACGAAGGTGACGAAGGTGAGCGACTCGCAGGTGAAGGTGACCCTGAGCAAGCCGTTCGCCCCGCTGCTGCCTGCCCTGTCGACCTTCGCGGCGAGCATCTATTCCAAGGCCAATGCGGTGAAGTGGGGTACCCAGATGGGTCAGCACCCGCTGGGCACCGGAGCGTTCGGGCTGCAGAAGTGGGACAAGGGCACCCAACTCGAGCTGGACAAGAACGTGCACTACTGGCAGAGCGGAAAGCCTTACCTGGACAAGGTCGTCTTCAAGGTCGTCGCCGACGACAACTCACGGATCCTGCAGTTGCAGTCCGGTGCCGCCGACCTGCTCGACAGTGTGCCGCCTGGGCAGGTCGCGTCTCTCAAGCAGAAGAACTTCCCCGTGGCGCAGGTGAACGGATCCGCCGTGGTGTCGGTGATTCTCAACGAGGCGAAGAAACCGCTCAACGACCCGAACGTCCGGCTGGCGCTGTCGTGGGCGCTGGACCGGAACTCGATCGCGCAGAGCGTGTACTCAGGCCTGGCGACTCCCGCCAAATCGCTCCTGCCGAGCAGCACTCTGTACTACGACGGCAACCAGCAGCCCGCCGGTTATGACCTGGCCAAAGCGAAGCAGTATCTGCAGAAGAGTTCGGTACCGTCCGGATTCACCTTCCCTGTGACGGTTCCTTCCGGTGACGCCTCGACCCTGGCCACCGCGCAGGTCTGGCAGGCAGCACTGAAGCAGATCGGCGTCACCCTCGACATCAACCAGCTCGAGGCGACCACGGCGCAGGACGAGTACAACACGGAGAAGTACACGGCGCGCATCTCTCCATGGACCAACGACACCCCGGACCCGGACGAGCTGATGGGCGTCGCGCTGGACTACCAGCCGCAGAACGGTCTGCACACGGGCTTCCACAACGAGCAGGCCCGCACTCTGGTCACTCAGGGCCGTGCCGAGACCGACGCCGCCAAGCGCGCCGCCATCTACAGCCAGCTGCAACTCATCGCCAACCAGCAGCAGCCGTTCCTGCCGATCGTCGAGGTTCCCCGGCTGTACGCGGCGACGGCGCAGGTCGGCGGATTCGCTCCCAACACGCAAGGGATGTACGGCCTGGTCAACGTCTGGAAGGTGCACTGATGGCAGTGCCCGATCCGGCAGCCTGGGTGGCCAACGTGCAACGGCTCTACCGGGCCAAGGACGCGGCCGGAGTGGCGGCACTGTACGGCCCGACCGCACGGACCCGCTTCGGCTCGCGGTACCTGACGCCCGAAGAGGTGCACGCCCACCCGCAGGAATGGTTCGACTCCCTCGACGACTATGAGATCACTCGGACGTTTCGCGCGGCCACCGGTGACGTCATCGTCAGCGAGACCGACGCCAGCTATGTCGTGAAGGTGGACGGGCAGCGGTACCGCGAGTTCGGCGTGGACGTCTACTGGGTCGACGACGACGGCATCATCTACCACAAGCACACCTCTGAGGTGGTCGAGCCGTACAGCGAGGCCAACACAGCGGAGAAGGAGTGTCCGTGACCGTACAGGCGTTTGAGACGTCGACCAGGCAGGGCCGCGTCGAGGGCAAGGTCGCGCTCGTCACCGGTGCCGCGCGGGGTATCGGGCGGGCCACCGCACTGCGACTGGCGGCCGAGGGTGCCGACGTGGTCTGTGTTGACCTGGGGGCGGCGGTGGACACTGTCGTCTACGACCCGGCGGTCCCCGACATGGTGGTCGATACCGCCAGCGAAGCCACCGCATTCGGGGTGCGGGCGCTCGCGGTCACCGCCGATGTACGTGACGGCGAGGAGATGTCGCGGGCGGTCGCACAGGCCGTCGATACCTTCGGTGGGCTGGACATAGTCGTCGCAGCGGCCGGCATCGACTCCTGGGGGCAGGCCTGGGAACTCTCACAGGAGCAGTGGGACGCGATGATCGGCGTCAATCTCACCGGCGTCTGGCAGACGGCCAAGGCGGCGGCGCCGGCACTGATCGCCCGGGGCGGTGGCTCCATCGTCTTCATCGGTTCGGTGCTGTCGCATCGTGCCAACAGTGACTTCGCCCATTATGCCGCGGCCAAGCACGGCGTCATCGGACTGGTACGTGGATTCGGGCTCGAACTGGCACCGCATTCGGTCCGGGTCAACAGCGTCGATCCGACGGTCGTCAACACCCCGATGGTGATGAATCAGGCCTACCACGACCGTATGATCGGCCACGCCGACGCGACGATGGAGGAGGTCAAGGAGCGCTATCGGCAGTGGAACAGGATGCCCCAGCCCTGGATCGAACCTGTCGACGTCGCCAACGCCGTGCTGTTCCTCGCCTCCGACGAGGCACGGTTCATCACGGGTGCCTCACTGCCCGTCGACCTCGGGGCGATGGTATGAACCACCCGACGGTTCCCTCCACCATTCCGCCCTTCGCCGAGCCGGGACCGGGATCTCCCTCGGCGCGCCGCTTCGCGGGCATGCGCTGCCTGGTGACCGGCGCCGGCGGCGGGATCGGCCGGGCGGTCGCGCTACGCCTGGCTGCCGAGGGTGCTGAGGTGACAGCGGCCGACCTGGATCCGGCGGCCGCGACGTTGACCGCGCAGGCGGCGGAATCCATCGGCGATGGCGGATCTGTTCGCCCGCTGTTGCTCGACGTGCGAGACGCCGATTCCGTCGAAGCGGTGGCCGCGGAGTTCGCCGACGTTCCGCTCGACGTTCTGGTCAACAATGCCGGGATAGAGATTCTCGGGGATATCGTCGAGACGACCCCGGATGTCTGGGACGAGATCATGGCGATCAACCTGCGCGGCCCCTACCTCGTCTCACGTGCGCTCATCCCCGCGCTGCGGCGCTCGGCTGCCTCTCGCGGTGAAGCCACAGTCGTCCACAACGCCTCGTTGATGGGGCTCGTGTCCAGCGCCCGGCTGGCCGCATACTGCGCGTCGAAGGCCGGACTGGTCTCGCTCACCCGATCGATGGCGCTCGACCTCGCCCAGGAGAGGATCCGGGTCAACTGTGTCTGCCCCGGGATCATCCATACCTCCATGCTCGAGCGCCGCTTCGACCTGACGGACAACCGTGATCAGGCCTATGCCGACACGGTGCTGCGGCCGCCGGTCCAGTACCTCGGCCGGCCCGAGGACGTGGCCGCGGCCATCGCCTACCTCGCCGCACCGGAATCCCGCTTTGTGACCGGTACCGCGCTGACGATCGACGGCGGGGTAGGTGCGGCGTGAGTCGCTACGTCGGCCTGCGCCTGCTGCAGATGATCCCGGTCCTGGTCGGCGTGAGCACGGTGGTCTTCCTGCTGGTCAGACTGATCCCCGGTGACCCGGCCACGTCGATGCTGGGCAGCCGCGCGACGTCGGAACTGGTCGCCCGGGTGCACCAGCAGTTCGGCCTCGATCTGCCGATCTGGCGCCAGTACTTCAACTACCTCGGCAACGTGGTTCGCGGAAACTTCGGAGAGTCGTTCTTCTACCAGGCCTCCGTCTCCTCGATCGTCCAGGCGCGCGTCCTGCTCACCCTCGAACTCATCGGCTACGCCGCACTGCTCTCACTGCTCATCGCGTTCCCGTTCGCGACCTGGGCCGCACTGCGGCGTGGAGGCATGGCGGACCGAATCATCCGGCTGTTCTTCGCTGCGTCACTGGGCATGCCGTCCTTCTGGCTCGGCATCATGCTCACTTTGTATCTCAGCGTGCGGGCGCAGATCTTTCCGAGCACGGGCGCGGGCGTGGGTTTCCAGGACAGGCTGTGGCACCTGACACTGCCGGCGCTGACGATCGCGGTATCGATCACCCCGCTGCTGGTCCGGTCGCTGCGCAGCAGCGTGATCGAGGTGGTGGCCTCCGACTTCGTCACTACAGGACGCGCCGCGGGGTTGCGCCCGGGCCAGCTGTTGCTCAGCTACATCCTGCGCAACAGCCTGCTGCCGCTGGTCACGGTGTTCAGCATCAACGTCGGCTGGCTCATCGGTGGCACTGTCATCGTCGAGCAGCTGTTCGGCCTGCCGGGCCTCGGCTCCCTGCTGATCACCTCCATCACCACGCGTGACTACGGCATCATCCAGTTGGTGACGTTGGTGTTCGCCCTGATCGTCCTGATGGTCAATCTGCTCACCGACCTGGCGTATGCGGTTCTGGACCCGAGAGTGGCGCTGACCTCATGAGTACCGTCGATCAGCCAGTACCGGTCGTCGAAGAGGCGCCGACCGTCGTCCAGCGCACTGCCCGGCCAGCTTTCCTGCGCTCGTCCGGATGGCCTTTGCGGATCGCTTTGGCCGGCGTGGGCGCGATCGTGCTCGTCGCGATCGTCGCCCCGCTGCTGGTGCCGCACGATCCCGCTCAGATCAATCCGGCGGTGAGCCTTCGGCCGCCGGGCGCCGGCCACCTGTTCGGTACGGACCGACTGGGACGCGACGTTTTCTCCGGGACGATCATCGCGCTGCGGATCGATTTGCTGATCGGGACCGTGGGGGTGGCCATTCCCATGGTGATCGGGGTGCTCATCGGCCTGATCAGCGGCTACCGCGGCGGTGTCATCGATGCCGTCGTCGGCCGGATCGTCGACATCGTCACCGCGTTTCCCTTCCTGGTGCTGGTGATCGCGATCGTCG
>JAOPYM010000469.1 GCA_025964615.1 Actinomycetes bacterium | reverse complement strand
CGAGAGTCAGTCGTCGTCGCTGACGAACATGTTCAGGAGCCAGCTGACCACACCGACGATGATCGCGCCCCAGAAGGCCGCCCAGAGCGTGTTCACGTGGAACGGGAGCTTGAGCTTGTCCGCGATGTAGCTGGTCAGGTAGAGCAGCAGCGCGTTCACGACCAGGGCGAACAGGCCCAGGGTGAGTACGTAGAAAGCGCACCCGAAGACCTTGATGATCGGCTTCAGGAACGCGTTGAGGAGGCCGAAGATGACGGCGACGCCGACGAGCGTGCCGGCCTTCTGCAGGCTCGTGTGGGCGCCATGGGCGTCGAGGGTGATTCCGGACACGAAGTAGGTCGCCACCCACAGGGCGACCGCCGTGATGCCCACCCGTATAAGGATCTTCACGCTGATGATGGTGGCATGCCGGGGGTGGTCGCGGCGAGGGGGTGGGCGAAAATGAAAACGTTTGGATCTACCGTCCAGTATCCGCCAGGGCAATAGCCGTCAAGGTGGCATATATCACTACATCGATAGTGTGGACATGCCGTTGAGCTGCGGTGACGTCATTATCGGGGCCGTCGGCGGCACCATCGTCACATGCGGTCAACAGGCAGTGTTTCCCGGCGCGTTACAGTGTGGAGGCGGAAATTGGGAGGTCTGGTGTTCGACACGTTCATGCACCGTGTGGTGGCTCCCATCCTGTGGTTGCTGCTGCATCCACGTGTCGAGGGGGCGCACAACGTCCCGCACACCGGCCCGCTCATCGTGGCCAGCAACCACCTGTCGTTCGTCGACAGCTTCATCATCCCGCTCGCCCTGCTGCCCAGGCGGGTCACCTTCATCGCCAAGGCGGAGTACTTCGAGCAGCCCGGCCTGAGGGGGCGGGCGCTGCGCTGGTTCTTCTCCTCGCTCGGCCACGTCCCGATCCGCCGGGGCACCGGGCGGGCCGCGCTCGGCGCGCTCGACCAGTCGGTGGAGATCCTCGAGGCGGGCAACGCCTTCGTCATCTACCCCGAGGGAACCCGCTCGCAGGACGGCCGGCTCTACCGGGGCCGGACCGGGCTCGGTGCCGTGGTGCTCCGCTCCGGGGCGGCGGTACTGCCCGTGGGGGTCGTCGGCTCCGACAAGATGCAGCCCGTGGGCCGGTCCTGGCCCACCCCGTTCGCCCGTGTGGTCGTCCGGATCGGCGAGCCGATGGAGTTCGGGCAGTACGCCGGGGATCCGCCGGGACGGGCCCGCCGGGAGATCACCGACGAGGTCGTACAGGCCATTCAGAAGCTGTCCGGCCAGGAGTACACCGGCACCTACAACGACCGCGCCCCGGCCTGACATGAGGAGCGAAGGCCCCCTCCGCATCGTGGAGAGGGCCCATCGCCACTACTTGTCCTGGATGTTCATCCCGGAGCCACTGGCATTCGTCTTGATGCCATCGATCGCTGAGGACACCGAGTCGAGCTGGCCCGGGTCCACGTTGCCGCCCTTCAGCTTGCCGACCATCCCGCTGCTCATACTGCTCAGCGCGTCCACCGGGGCCTTCAGCGTCTTGCACAGCGTCGGATCTTCGCTGACCAGCTTGCGGCCGGCGTTGAGCCGGTTGAGCGTGAAGACCGCGGCGGCCGCCGCCTTGACGATCGCCTTCTTCTGGCCTGGGGCACCGGACTTGAGGGCCCCGTCCTTGTACGGCTTGTAGATGTAGCGGTGGAACGAGCCGAACGCCAGGCCCGCGTCAGCGACGAACCGGGTCTTGGCGAACTTCGTCGTCGCGACGGTCGGGCAACCGGCCGCCTGCCCCATGCTCATCGGCGACGAGGACGTCGTGGCGTCCACGCCGGACGTCGTGGCCGTGTTCGAAGTGCCGCAGCCCGCCAGGGCCACCAGCAGCACGGGTACTACGAGAATCTTGCGGAACATCCAGTCTCCCCCATGAGTGGAATGTTCTCCCTTTGTACCCACAGTCACCAAGACCGATCGGGAGGCGCTCCGAAGGCGGTGGCATTTGAGTGCTCGAATACGGTCTCGTCGATAGGGTCGCCCCATGACGGGCAGGATCTGTGCGGGCGTCGCCCTCGTGGCGATCTGTGCCTCCGCGTGCGCCTCCTCGCACGCCGGAGCGCAGCCGCCGGGACAGGCGGTCCCGATGGGCCGGGCCTACTCCTCCGATCGGCTCCGGCAGGCGCTGCTGACCGATCTGCCCGGTTTCAGCAGGGTGGGTGAACCGGACTCAGGCGAGTACGGCTCACTCAAGGCGATCGAGAACTTCAACCGGCTCCAGCAGCAGGTGACCCTGGACAAGCCACAGTGCTCGAACCGCTCCAAGAGCTTCGCCGCCTCAGCCGAGGCCCGCAGCGCGCCGGCCGCGATCGCCACCTTCGCCAAGGCCGGCGGGGAGACCGCGACCGAGACCCTGATGGCGATCTCCAACGAGACCGCCGCCCGCCAGGTCGCGTTGCGGGTCGCCGACAACTGCCGCACGTTCCGCGCCGAGGTCGGCGGCCAGTGGTCCGACCATCAGGTGGTGGAAGGTTCCAGGAACCGGATCGGCGCGGGCTCCCGGGCGGTCGGGGTGGAGACCACCAGCGGGGGCACGCGGGTGAAGACCTGGTACGTGGTGCTGAGGTCGCACGGCTATCTGGCCACCGTCACGTTGTACGGGCCGAACGTCACGCAGGACGAGGCCGACCAGGCCGCGCACGCCGCCTACGCCATGGCGGAGCATACGCTCCGTTAGGTGCTTGGGCCGCGTGGCCTGGACTGAGGAGCGAGGGAGCGCAGCAACTGAGTGACGAGGGAAGGCCGCGCGTCAAGGCCCAAGCGCCGCGCGAGCGGAGCGAGCGCCAGCAAGCTAGCCGCGTGCCGCCCCGTGGAGACCGGGAGGCACTAAGTTCGAGGCATGTCCGTGCCGAGGGTCGCCGTCAGCACCGACCTTGTCGTACTCACCGTGCGCGAGCAGTGCCTGTCGGCCCTGATGTGGCGGCGGGACCTGCCGCCGTACGCCGGCTGCTGGTCTCTTCCGGGGGGTTTCATCCAGCTGGACGAGGACCTGCCGGCTGCGGCGTCGCGGCTGATGGCCGAGCGGGCCGGCCTGGCGGACGTACGGATTCACCTCGAGCAGCTGCAGACCTACGGGTACCCGGACCGGGACCCCAGGCAGCGTGTGGTGAGCGTCGCCTATCTCGGCCTGGCGCCCGATCTGCCCGCCTCCACCAGGGCGCAGGTGCTGTGGACGGCCGTGGACGAGCTGGTCGGCAGCGATCCGGCGGCCTTCGACCACCGGCGGATCCTGCTCGACGGGGTGGAGCGGGCCCGCGCCAAACTGGAGTACACCTCGCTGGCCGCCGCCTTCTGTCCCGCCGAGTTCACCGTCGCAGAACTTCGGCGGGTGTACGAGATCGTCTGGGGCACGCCGCTGGATCCCCGCAACTTCCACCGTAAGGTCACCGGCGCGGACCGGTTCCTGGTCCCCACCGGCCGTACGACCACCCGGGACGGCGGCCGGCCCGCTCAGCTCTACATCAGGGGCGACGCCGAGCAGCTCAGACCCCCGATGCTCCGCCAGCGTCCCTGCTGAACAATGGCGTTTGCATGGCCGGGGCTTTGCTAGCTTTTCCACTATGGCGGACTTTCAGCGTGAGATGGGCGACTTCGGGCTTGCTGCTCTGGCGGGCCTGCCAGGCCTGGTCGGCGATGTCGACCAGCATGCGACCGACGTGCGCGTCCTGTTCGCGCAATGCGGTACGGAGATCACCGAGGAGGCCCTGCGGACCTACCGTCACAGGTATGTCGAGGCCGCGATCGGGCGCGGGTGGCAGCCCGGTCAGGGGTTCGACCTGGAGACCAAGCGGATCATCGCGGTCAGCTGGCTGATGGGCGAGGCCCAGGCCGCCTAATGGTCATGGCACCGGGGCTGGGAGACCCTCAGAGTCGTCTCGGTTCGCCGGCTGCTGAGCCGCTCGGACCTGCCGGCCCCCGCGGCCATCCGGTAACGCGCCCGGACGGCCACGGAGCGCCGGTTCCCGTCAGGGGCGCTGGGCGGCCGTCTCGGCGGCGGCGTGCTTGGCCGCGTGCTCGACCAGGATGCCGCCGCCCCGCATGGCGTCCTCCTGGCCGCGCTGGTAGGCCTCCCCGCGGATCTTGGTGTTCTCCCGCTCGGCGGACCTCAGGATCCGCTCCCAGCGCTCCTGCATCGGCCGGACCATGCCGCCGCCCACCCCGATCGCGATGACCGCGCCGATGGTGGCGAGGACCGTGACCAGGACAGGGCCGGTGATGGAACCGGCGATGCCGATCTGGTCGAGGGCCGCGGTGATGCCCAGCGCCATGACGAAGACCGCCGCGATGTTGCCCATCAGCGGGCCGTACGACATGCGGGCGAGCGCCGTGGTGACCAGGTCCTTGACGACCTTGGCGATCGCCGACGCGACCACGATGAGAATGATCGCGACGATCGCCTGTGGCAGCCAGGCGATCAGGTTGTTCAGCAGGGTGCTGACCGGGTTGGTCCCGAAGCCGCCGTACGCCATCTGCAGGGCGATCAACAGGATCCCGTAGTACACCAGGGCCGCCACCAGGCCGCTGGCGTCATAGGCGCTGCGTTTCAGCGTGTCGCCGATCACGCCCCGCTCGACCAGGCCGTCGAAGCCGACCTTCTCGAGGCCCTTGTCGACCAGTTTGCGGATCACCTTGGCGATGATCCAGCCGACGATCAGGATGACGAGGAACACCAGCACCTTCGGAATGGTCCGGGCGACTGTGTCCAACATGTTCTGGAAACTCTGTCCGATGTTCATAGGTCTCTCCCCCCGATATTTCCGCCAAGGCGGATACGCTCTGTGACCACTATTACCCTGCGTGTTTGGGGCCATGCGTCTGATCGGGTACGACTCGGGAGTCCGTAGGCTTGGGGGAAAACCACACGCTGCCCTGTACCCCGGGAGGACAACGGTGTCCGAGACTCCGCATTTTCGGTCGGTTCTCGATCGGTTCGCCGGCTACAAGCCGGGCAAGGTCGCGACGTCCGCCGATGGCCGGTCGTACAAGCTGTCCTCCAACGAGTCGCCATATCCGCTGCCGGCCTCGGTGCGGGAGGCCATCGCGGAGGCGGCCGCCGGGGTCAACCGGTACCCGGACAACGCTTGCACGGCGCTGATCGCCGCGATCGCCGAGCGGTACGGCGTGCCCGCGGACCACATCGCGGTGGGATGCGGGTCGGTCGGGGTCACCCAGATGCTCCTTGAGGCGGTCGGCGAGCCCGGTGCCGAGGTGATCTACGCATGGCGGTCGTTCGAGGCGTACCCGATCCTTGTGGACCTGTCAGGTTCGACCTCCGTCGAGGTCGCGCTCTCCGACGAGACGCACGACCTGGCGGCGATCGCCGATGCGATCACCGAGCGGACCCGGCTGATCTTCGTGTGCAACCCGAACAACCCGACCGGAACGGTCGTCGGGCGGGCCGAGCTCGAAGCCTTCCTGGACCGGGTACCGGCGGGCTGCCTGGTGGTGCTCGACGAGGCGTACCGCGAGTACCTCAGGGACGACAACGTGCCGGACGGGCTCGAGCTGTACGGCGACCGGCCCAACCTGGTGGTGCTGCGGACGTTCTCCAAGGCGTACGGGCTGGCCGGGCTCCGCGTCGGGTTCATGGTGGGGCACCCGGCGGTGGCCGGCGCGATCCGTAAGACCTTCCTGCCGTTCAGCGTCAACGCTCTCGCGCAGGCCGCGGCCATCGCCGCGCTGCAGGCCGAGGACGAGCTGCTGGCTCGCGTCGAGATCACGGTGAAGGAGCGGGACCGGGTCCGCGGTGCGCTGCTGGCCCAGGGCTGGCGCGTCCCGCCATCGGAGGCCAACTTCGTCTGGCTGCGTCTCGGCGATGCGACGATGGACTTCTCCGCCGCGTGCGATCTGGCCGGGGTGAGCGTACGGCCGTTCCCGGGCGAGGGCGCCCGGGTCTCCATCGGTTCGCCCGAGGAGAACGACGCCTTCCTCGCCGTAGCCGACGCCTACCCCACCCGTAACTAGCTGCTGGCCGCGGCGGCCGGGACGGACTTCGCGGGTTCCGGCGGGCGGGCGCGGCGTTCGGTGGAGACGACGATGCCGACACCCGCGATGATGACGGCGCCACCGAGGATCATCGGCCAGGTCACCTGCTCGCTCAGGACCAGCGCGCCGAGCAGCACGGCGACCGCCGGGTTCACGTAGGCGTAGGTGCCGACCAAGGAGATCGGGGCGTTGCCGAGCAGCCAGGAGTACGACGTGAACGCCACCAGTGACCCGAAGACGATGAGGTAGCCGAGGGCCAGCCACGACCTTCCGGAGACCTGGGCGACGTCCATCGACTCGCCCTTCACCGCGGCCACGACGATCATGCCGAGCCCGCCGGCCACCATCTCGTACACGCTCGTGACCAGGGTGTTCGCGGGCATCGGCAGCCGGCTGGACAGGAACGACCCGGCCGCCCACGACAGCGAGGCGCCCAGCACGATCACGATGCCGAGGAGGCTGCCGGATCCGCCGCGGTGCAGGAGCGACAGCAGCGCGACCCCGGCGAAGCCGGTGAGCACCCCGGCCACGGTCGCGAACGGCGGGCGGTCCCCGGTGGCGGCGCGGAAGACCACCAGCCACAGCGGCACCGACGCGACCAGCAGGGCGGTGAGGCCGGTGGAGATGTGCTGTTCGGCGACTGCGACCATGCCGTTGCCGGCCGTCAGCAGCAGGACTCCCACCAGTGCGGCCGAGCCGAGCCGCCGGGGCGAGACCCTGAGCGCGCCGGGTCCATGCCGCAGGGCCAGGTAGGAGGCGAGCAGGCCGGCCGCGACCAGGAACCTGATCGCGCCGCCGAGCAGTGGCGGGACGGTCTCGATCACGATCCCGATGCCGAGATAGGTCGAACCCCAGACGATGTAGACGATGATCAACGCTCCCCAGGCGCCGGGGCTCATCGTCCGCCTGTCAGGAGTCTCAACGCTCATGACTGATGACAATAGAGGAAGATCCCGACAAACCCTCGCGGCGATCAGACCGTTGACTCGTGGCGTTTCCCGCACCGTTTGAAGAAAAGGTGCGGG
>JAOPYM010000454.1 GCA_025964615.1 Actinomycetes bacterium | reverse complement strand
CGTCATCGACTCCGAGCGCGCCGAGGACCACCGCGCTGACCAGGCCGGTGCGGTCCTTGCCCGCCGCGCAGTGGAAGACCACCGCGCCCGGCGCCTCCGCGATGGCGGTGACGGCGTCCAGGAGCGGCTGCCCGGCCGCCTCGGTGATCTTGGCGTACCGCCGGGCGAGGGTCAGTGAGGTGTCGGCCATGAAGGCCCCGTTGTGCTCGTTGATGATCGGGGCATGCACGAACGTGGCGCCGAGCGCCGTCAGCGGGTGCGGGCCCGCTCCGTCGTGGGCGCGCTCGAAGTCCGAGCGCAGATCGATGACCACGGTCAGCCCGAGGTCCCGCAGCAGCCCGACGTCCGAGGGCGTCAGCTCGTGCAGGGCGTCACTGCGGAACAGCCGACGCCACACCACGTTCCCGCCCTCGGCCTGATACCCCCCGACGTCCCGGAAGTTCACACACCCCGCAAGACCGATCTCCCGCTCCACGTCCCCACCCTCCGTTGACTCGTGGCGTTTCCCGCACCGAACGATAGAGCGGGGCGGGAAACGCCACGAGTCAACAGGATGGCGTAACGCTTCCGGAACGCGGGGTCAGCGGTTCCTGAAGACCGGGGGGCGCCTTTCGGCGGCGGCCGTGAGGCCCTCGGCGAAGTCCTCGGTGAAGAAGGCCATCGTCTGGGTCCGGTTCTCGATCGCCAGGTGCTGCCGGAGTCCGGGGGCGTCCAGCGACAGGTTGAGCAGTTCCTTGGTGTGCCGCAGCCCGTACGGCGACTTGGCCGCCAGCTCCGCGGCCAGTTCGAGGGCCGCGTCGAGGTCGCCCCCGGCAGGGGTGAGCCGGGTGAAGACGCCGAGTCCGTCGAGCTGGTCGGCGGTCAGGGTCTGCGACCGGTAGAGGATCTCCGCGGCCTTGGCCGGGCCGACCAGGCGCGGCAGCAGCCAGGACAGGCCGACGTCCCCGCCCGACAGCCCGAGGTCGGTGAAGGGCGACACGAACTTCGTGGTGGCGTCGGCGATCCGCAGGTCGCAGGCGAGGGCCAGCGAGATGCCCATGCCGGCCACCGGCCCGTGCAGCGCCGCGATCACCGGCTGCGGGATCTCCCTGAGCCTGGCCACCGCCTCGCCGCCGCGGGAGATGCCCCGGTAGATGCGCTGCATCCGGCCCTCATCAGAAGACCCGGGGTCACCCCCGGCGATGTCCATCCCGGAGCAGAACCCCCGGCCGGCACCGGTGAGCACCACGACGTAGACCGACGAGTCCGCGGCCAGCTCGTCCAGGACCGTGTGCAGGTCCTCGACGAGCGCCGGGGTGACCGCGTTCAGCCGCGAAGGGCGGGACAGGGTGACGATCGCCAGCCCGTCCCGCCGTTCGAAGAGCACGTTGTCCATTTACTTCAGGGCTTCGAAGAGGGGGCCCATCTGCTCGGCCGGGTTGGCCGGGATGATGTACGGCGCGTCCGCGTTGATGGCGGCCCAGTTGGAGGCCACGTCCTCGACGCTGAAGCCGTCCTTCTTCACCCACCCCGGGCCCTCGGCCACGAACGCGCGGGCGATCCGGCCGCCGCCGACGGTGTAGGTCTCACCGGTCGACTCGTTGCTCTCGTGGACGAGGAAGACCACCAGCGGAGTGACCTTGTCGACGCCGAGCTTGTCGGCGAAGTCCGCGGGGAGCACGTCCGAGGTCATCCGGGTGTAGGCGACGGGCGCGATGGCGTTGGCCTTGATGCTGTACTTGGCGCCCTCGATGCCGAGCGTCTTGGTGAATCCGACCAGGCCCATCTTGGCGGTGGAGTAGTTGGCCTGGCCGAAGTTGCCGAACAGGCCCGCCGGGGACGAGGTGTTGATGATCCGGCCGTACCCCTGGTTGCGCAGGTGCTCCCAGGCCGCCTGGGCGACCAGGAACGAACCGCGCAGGTGCACGGCGATGACCCCGTCGAACTCGGCGGCGGTCATGTTCTTGAACGACTTGTCGCGCAGGATGCCGGCGTTGTTGATGACGATGTCGATCTTGCCGAAGCTGTCCAGGGCGGACTGCACGATCGACCGTGCGCCCTCCTCGGTCGCCACGTTGCCACCGTTGGCGACGGCCTCGCCGCCGTTCTTGGTGATCTCCTCGACGACCTCCTGGGCGGGGCCTGCGGAGGATCCATCGCCCTTGACGTCGCCGCCCAGGTCGTTGACGACGACTTTGGCGCCGCGAGCCGCGAGCTCGAGCGCGTGCTGCCGGCCGAGGCCGTGGCCCGCTCCGGTGACGATCGCGACCCGTCCGTCGAACCGCAGTTCCGACATCCTGCCTCCTCAAGTAAGTGGTCAAGCCCAAGGTAACCATCTGGGGGTTACCCAGTGGTACCACGCCAACCGAATCTCGCTCGGTATCGCCCCCGCCGAACCAGGTTGCGGCAATCCGGCGAACCGCTGGACCTACCCCTGATCACTGGACGGGGCGTACTCCGGTAGGACCGGTTCCGCAGCCGCCTCCTTGCGGTGTCTTCGTACGGACCAGACCGCCAGGGCGATCACCACGACCACGGCGGCCGCGATGGCTGCGCCCCGCCCCGCGAGCTTGGCCCAGTGCTCGAAGGCGGCCCCGGCGAAGTAGCCGCCGAGTGTGAAGGTGACCCCCCAGGCCACCCCGCCGATCGCGTTGAAGAGCAGGAACCTCGGGTACGGCATCTTCGAGCTGCCCACCAGCGCGGGCATCAGGGCGCGAAGGAGGGCGGTGAAGCGGCCGATGAAGACGGCCAGCGGCCCGCGCCGCCTGATCAGATCCTGGGCCTTGCCGACCTTGTGCTGGTACTTCCGGACGGCCCTGGTGCTCAGCAGCCTCGGCCCGAACCGCCGCCCGACCTCGTACCCCACCGAATCCCCGGTGATCGCGGCCAGCACCACGATCACCATGAGCACCGGCAGCGACACCCGCCCCTGGTGCGCCAGCACCCCGCCGATCACGATCGCGGTCTCGCCGGGGATCACGAAGCCCAGGAAGAGCGCCGCCTCACCGAACACCAGCGCGGCCACCAGCGCATAGATCACCGGCCCGTGCAGGCCCAGCAGAAATCCGGTGATGTTCGACAAGAGCGTCCCCTTCGGTCCCGTACGACCTCGATGTTAGCCGCGCCCCGTGGCCCGTACATCGGCCGAAGGGACCGGCGCCCATCCCCCGCGAGGACCACCTACGCTGCTCGGCATGCGCAGCTCGTTCTTCGGGAACCTGGATCAGCGCCAGTTGCCCGGCCACTTCGCCCTGCAGAATTCCAAGATCCTCCGGGTACGGCTCAACGGTGAGGTGCTCGCCCGGCCCGGCACCATGATCGCGTGCCAGGGGCAGGTGGACGTCGAAGAGGGGGTGGCGCCCGCCCGGCCCGCGGCCCTGATGCGCTGCCGGGGCCAGGGCCTGGTGTTCCTGTCCCACGACGCGTACGACGTCCACCTGTTCTATCTGGAGGGCGACGGGCTGACCGTCAACGGCGGCGGCCTGCTGGCCTTCGACTCCACGCTGAACTGGGACATCCAGCCCACCCAGGACGCGTATGTCACGACCCTGCACGGCACCGGCTGGGCTGCCGTGTGCACGCACGGATCACCGGTGCTGCTCGACACCGGGAGGGCTCCGACCTTCGCCGACGCCCCCTCCGTGGTCTGCTGGAGCACCGATCTGCAGGTCGGCGTGAGCGGGACCGGGCGCGGCGGGGCGGCCATCCAGCTCGCCTTCCAGGGCCAGGGCTTTGTCCTGGTCCAGTCGGGGGAGAACCTCAGGTGACCCATCTCACCTGCCCGAACCCGGCAGCGAGAATTAAACGATCTTGTCCGAACGTTGAGAGAGTGAGGGCCAAGATCCTCAATAATCGGATGTAGTAGGTGCCTTCTGAACCGAGCATGGCTCGGCTACGGAGCCCAACGAGTAACCTTGAACGGTTTCCAGAACCCTTGCTAGCTGCGGAAGAGGGCGATCTCCGCCGTGTCGACAGAGGCGTCGCGTACAAGCGCCGACCCCAAGAACACAGATTTCGGCGCCAACGAGTGGCTGGTCGACGAGCTGTACAACAAGTACCTCGAAGACCCGAACTCCGTTGACCAGGCCTGGTGGAATTTCTTTGCCGACTATCAGCCGGATTCCCGTCCGGTGACGGCGAGCCCCACCAGCCTGGTTCAGGCCGGTACCGGGACGGCCGCGCCGCCTGCCCCACCGCCACCACCGGCTCCACCGGCTCCACCGGCTCCAGCGGCGGCGAAGGCCCCAGTGAAGCCTCCGGCCGCCACTCCTGCGGTCGCGGCGGGCGCCACCGAGGTACGCCTCAAGGGCGTGGCCGCGCGGACGGTCGCCAACATGGAGGCCAGCCTCTCGGTGCCGACCGCGACGAGCGTACGGGCCGTACCGGCGAAACTGCTGATCGACAACCGCATCGTCATCAACAACCACCTCAAGCGCGGCCGTGGCGGGAAGGTGTCCTTCACCCACCTCATCGGCTACGCGATCGTCCGGGCGTTGGACGCGATGCCGGAAATGAACGCGTACTACACAGAGGTGGACGGAAAGCCCGTCCTGGTGCAGCCGGAGCACGTCGGCTTCGGCCTGGCCATCGATGTCAAGAAGGCCGACGGCCAGCGGCAGCTCGTGGTGCCCAGCATCAAGGCCGCCGAGACCCTCGACTTCCGCCAGTTCTGGGCGGCGTACGAGGAGGTCGTCCGCAAGGCGCGTGCCAACAAGCTCACCCTGGACGACTTCCAGGGCACCTCGATCAGCCTGACCAACCCGGGCACCATCGGCACTGTGCACTCCGTGCCGCGGCTGATGCCCGGACAGGGCTGCATCATCGGCGCGGGCGCCATGGAGTACCCGGCCGAGTACGCGGGGGCCAACCCCGAGACGCTGTCGCGGCTCGGCATCAGCAAGACCATGACGCTGACCTCGACCTACGACCACCGGATCATCCAGGGCGCCCAGTCCGGCGACTTCCTGCGCCACATCAACGCCCTGCTCCTGGGTGAGGAGGGCTTCTACGACGACATCTTCGAAGCCCTGCGGATCCCGTACGAGCCGGTCCGCTGGGTACTCGACATCGCGGCCACCCACGAGAACGACGTCGCCAAGATCGCCCGGGTGCACGAGCTGATCCACTCCTACCGGGTACGCGGCCACCTGATGGCCGACACCGACCCGCTGGAGTACAAGCAGCGGCGCCACCCGGACCTGGACATCCTGCAGCACGGGCTGACCCTGTGGGACCTGGAGCGGGAGTTCGCCACCGGCGGTTTCGGCGGTCAGCCGACCATGAAGCTGCGCGACATCCTCGGGGTACTGCGCAACTCGTACTGCCGTACGGTCGGCATCGAGTACATGCACATCCAGGACCCGGGCGAACGGGCCTGGATCCAGGAGCGCGTCGAGGTACCGCACGTCAAGCCGGACCGCGAGGAGCAGCTGCACATCCTGCGCCGGCTCAACAGCGCGGAGGCCTTCGAGACGTTCCTGCAGACCAAGTTCGTGGGGCAGAAGCGGTTCTCTCTCGAAGGCGGCGAGTCGCTGATCCCGCTGCTCGACTCGGTGATCACGTCGGCCGCCGAGTGGCACCTCGACGAGGTCGTCATGGGCATGGCGCACCGCGGGCGCCTGAACGTGCTCGCCAACATCGTCGGCAAGTCCTACGGCCAGATCTTCGGCGAGTTCGAAGGCAACCTGGACCCGCGCAGCGCGCAGGGCTCCGGCGACGTCAAGTACCACTTGGGCGCCGAGGGCGACTTCGTGGCCTCAGACGGCGCGAAGATCCGTACCGCGCTGGTGGCGAACCCGTCGCACCTGGAGGCCGTCGACCCGGTCGCCGAGGGCGTCACCCGGGCCAAGCAGGACATCCTGGACGTCGGTGAGGCGGGCTTCACGGTCCTGCCGATCCTGATCCACGGCGACGCGGCGTTCGCGGGGCAGGGCGTGGTCGCGGAGACGCTGAACCTGTCCCAGCTGCGCGGCTACCGCACCGGTGGCACGGTGCACGTCGTGGTCAACAACCAGGTCGGCTTCACCACCGCGCCGGAGTACTCACGCTCCAGCGTCTACTGCACCGACGTCGCCCGGATGATCCAGGCGCCGATCTTCCACGTGAACGGCGACGATCCCGAGCAGTGCGCGTGGGTGGCCAGGTTCGCGTTCGAGTACCGCCAGGCGTTCAAGAAGGACGTCGTCATCGACCTGGTCTGCTACCGGCGGCGCGGGCACAACGAGGCCGACAACCCCTCGTTCACCCAGCCGCTCATGTACGACCTGATCGACGCCAAGCGCTCGGTCCGCAAGCTCTACACCGAGGCGCTGATAGGCCGCGGCGACATCACCGTCGAAGAGGCCGAGCACGCGCTGCGCGACTACCAGGAGCAGCTGGAGCGGGCCTTCACCGAGACCCGCGAGGCGGTCAAGCGGCCGCTCGAGCCGGGTTCCGTGGTACGGCCCGCCGACGAGGAGACCATCCCCGTCGACCATGGCGCCGCCGGTTCGGCGATCTCGGACGAGACGGTCAAGCGGATCATCGACACCCAGCTGAACCTGCCTCCGGGGTTCACGGTGCACCCCCGGCTGCAGCCGATGCTGACCAAGCGGGCGGCCATGATCGAGGAGGACTCGATCGACTGGGCCACCGGTGAGCTGCTCGCCCTCGGGTCGCTGCTGATCGACGGTCATCCGGTACGGCTCGTCGGGCAGGACAGCCGGCGTGGCACCTTCGGCCAGCGGCACGCGGTCCTGGTGGACCGCAAGAACGGTGAGGAGTACGCCCCGCTGCGCCAGTTCGGGCAGGGCGTCTCGAAGTTCTACGTGCACGACTCGCTGCTCTCGGAGTACGCGGCGATGGGCTTCGAGTACGGCTACTCGCTCACCAGGCCGGACGCGCTGGTGCTCTGGGAGGCCCAGTTCGGCGACTTCGCCGACGGCGCTCAGACGATCATGGACGAGTTCATCTCGTCCGGTGAGGCCAAGTGGGGGCAGCGGTCCTCGCTGGTCCTGCTGCTGCCGCACGGCTACGAGGGTCAGGGCCCCGACCACTCCTCGGCCCGCATCGAGCGCTACCTGCAGATGTGCGCCCAGGACAACATGACCGTGGCCTACCCGACGTCCCCGTCGAACTACTTCCATCTGCTGCGCTGGCAGACCCTGTCGGGGCGCCAGAAGCCGCTGATCGTCTTCACCCCGAAGTCGCTACTGCGGCACAAGGCGGCGACCTCGCCGACCGTCGAGTTCACCTCGGGGGCGTTCCGGCCGGTCATCGGGGACTCCACGGTGGAGCCCGCCGGGGTCCGCCGGGTGCTGCTGACCACCGGGAAGATCTACTACGAGGTGGCCGCGGCCCGGGACGCCTCCGGTTCCACGGACACCGCCGTGGTCCGGATCGAGCGGCTCTACCCGACGCCGATCGACGAGATCAAGGCGGAACTGGCGAAGTACGCCGATGACGTCGAGGTCGTGTATGTGCAGGACGAGCCGAAGAACATGGGTGCCTGGCCCTTCTTCGGCCTGGTCTTCCCGAACGTCTTCGGAGAGCGGAAGATCACCCGGGTCTCGCGGCCCCCGGCGTCCTCGCCCGCGGTGGGCTCGGCCAAGCTGCACCTGGCCGAGCAGGAGGCCATGCTCGACTACCTGTTCCCCCGCGCCTGACCTTCAGGCAGTCGACGAAGGCCCCGCAGCGCTCGCGCCGGGGCCTTCGTCGACTCGTCCAATAGAAGCTGGCGTTTCCCGCACCTGAGAGCGAAACGGTGCGGGAAACGCCTGCCTTTGTTGGACGACTCAACGAAAGGGAGGACCCATGTACTTCACAGACCGGGGCATCGAGGAACTCGTCGAGCGACGGGGCTCCGAGGAGGTCGGCATCGGGTGGCTCGCCGAGCGCCTCCGCGAGTTCGTCGACCTCAACCCCGAATTCGAGACCCCCATAGAACGCCTCGCCACCTGGCTCGCCCGCCTCGACGACGAAGACTGACCCGTTGACTCGTGGCGTTTCCCGCACTGTTTCGCTCTTAGGTGCGGGAAACGCCACGACTCAACGAGTAGACGCGACATGTCTTGACTTTTCGGAGACGCGATATATCGTTTTTGTGCAGAGTGTGCTGGTGGCGGGAAGGGATGAGGCCATGGCGCGGTGGATGATCGATGAGCCGACGACTCTGGACTTCGAGGGTGTCGTGGCGCTGAAGGCCGGTCTGGTGGCGGGCGCGATCTCGGTGGTCGCCGGCGACGAGAGGCCGTCCGTCCGTGTCAGCGACGTGCACGGGAGCCCCCTGACGGTCACCCACGAGGCCGGGATGCTGACCATCGCCCACGAGAACGTCCTGGGGGGCATCCTGCAGTGGCTCAGCAGCAACCGCAGCCGTGCCACGGTCACCGTCATGGTGCCGCCCGACTGCCCCGTCACGATCAATCTGGTGACCGCCGAAGCGGTGATCGCCGGGCTCACCGCCCGTACTTCGGTCAGGACCGGTTCCGGGGACGTCACCCTGGGCAGGGTGACCGGCCGGATCGATGTCAGCACCGTCTCGGGCGCCGTTGAGGCGCAGGACCTGGCCGGCACCATGACCTTCAACTCGGTCTCCGGTGATCTCGCGCTGGCGGGCGGCTACCTGGACATGCTCAACGCCAAGTCCGTCAACGGCAAGATCGCGGCAGACATCTCGATGGGCGCCTCCGGCCAGGTGACCGTCACCACGGTCTCCGGCGAGGTGACCCTCCGGCTGCCCGCCTTCACCTCCGCCAAGGTCAGCCTCACGTCGGCGGCGGGCCGGATCGACAGCGCATTCGAGGGCCTGGACCGAGGTGCCCGGTCCGTCCCGAAGAGCCTCACGGGTACGCTCGGCGATGGTGCCGGGCAGCTGACCGTGAACACCGTATCGGGCAGTGTCACCTTGCTGAGCCGGTCGGAACTGGAGAACTGATGGCCACTGTTTTCGGTCACGGCCGGCTGCGGCTCTACCTGCTCAAGCTCCTTGAGGAGAGCCCAAGGCACGGCTACGAGATCATCCGGCTGCTCCAGGACCGGTTCCTCGGGGTCTACTCGCCCTCCCCCGGCACGATCTACCCCCGCCTCGCGCGCCTCGAGGAGGAGGGCCTGGTCACCCACGAGGTGGTCAAGGGCAAGAAGGTCTACACGGTCACCGACAAGGGCCGCGCCGAGGTCGTGCGGCGGATGGACGAGCTGGCCGAGCTGGAGGAGGAGATCACCGCCTCCGCCTCCGAGTTCGCCCGTGAGGTCCAGCAGGACGTACGGCAGACCGTGCGGACCCTGCGCGACGAGCTCACCCAGGTCGCCAAGGACATGCGCGACCACGGCCGCAGCGCCACCCGGGAGCTCCGCGAGCAGGACAGGGCCGCCAAGGACTCCTGGAAGGGCGCCACGGAACGGCAGAAGGACGAGTGGCGGCGCCAGAAGGAGTACTGGCAGTCCTGGAAAGAGGAGTGGCGCGGCACCTGGGAGGACGCGTGGAAGACCGCGACCGGTAGCCAGGAGGACGTCGCCGCCCTCAAGCTGGACCGCGCGCTGCGCCAGTTCGTCGAGGACGTACGGCGCTCCACGCACCGAAGCGGGCTCGACGAGGAGAAGCTGACCGCCGCCCGCTCCATCCTCGACGACACCCTGCGCAGGCTGAAGACCGAGGTCTTCCCACCTTCGTGATCGCGGAAAGAAACAGGGCCTGAAGGCCTGTTTCTTTCCGCGATCACGAGAGCTATACCGTGAAGACGATCTTGCCGAAGACGTCGCCGGTCTCCAGCGCGGCGAAGCCCTCGCGGGCCTGGATGAGCGGCAGCGTGCGGTCGATGACGGGCCGTACCCCCGTGGTGACCAGGAACCGGGCGAGCCGCTCGAGCTGGTCACGGGTGCCCATCGTGGAGCCGACCACCGACAGCTGCAGGAAGAACACCCGGGTCAGCTCGGCCGGCGGCATCGGGCCGCTGGTCGCCCCCGACACCACGATCCGCCCGCCGGGCCGCAGCGACTTCACCGAGTGCGCCCAGGTCGCCTGGCCGACCGTCTCCATCACGGCGTCCACCCGGTCCGGTAGCCGCGCCCCGGACTCGAAGACCGCCGCCGCCCCCAGTTTGAGCGCCTGCGCGCGCTTGGCCTCGCTCCGGCTGGTCGCCCAGACCCGGTAGCCCGCCGCCGAGCCCAGCGCGATGAGCGCGGTCGCCACGCCCCCGCCGGCACCCTGCACGAGGATGGTGGAGCCCGGCTGCACGCCCGACTTGTCGAACAGCATCCGGTAGGCGGTCAGCCACGCGGTCGGCAGGCAGGACGCCTGCTCGAACGACAGCTCCGCCGGCTTGGGTACGAGATTGCGCCGCGGTACGACCACCTGCTGGGCCAGGGTCCCGTCGTGGACCTCCGAGAGGAGCGAGCGCTTGGGGTCCAGGGTCTCGTCGCCGCCGCCCCGGGAGGGATCTCCGATGACGGCGTGCACGATGACCTCGTTGCCGTCCTCGTCGATCCCGGCGGCGTCGCAGCCGAGCACGAGCGGCAGCTGCTCGGGACGCACGCCGACACCGCGCAGCGTCCACAGGTCGTGGTGGTTGAGGGAGGTGGCCCGCACCGTGACGGTGGCCCACCCCTCGGGCGCCACCGGGTCGGGGTGCTCACCGAGCTCCAGGCCGTTGACGGGGTTCTCTGCGTCGATACGCGCGGCGGTGACAGCGAACATGGCGCCCACCCTAAGCCAGTACGGCCCGTACCCCTTGACGCAGGGGTACGGGCCGTAGCGCGCTCAGAGCACCTTGGACAGGAAGTCCTGGGTACGCGGGTGCTGCGGGTTGGCCAGGATCTCCCGTGGATGTCCCTGTTCCAGGACGACCCCGTAGTCCATGAAGACCAGCGAGTCGCCGACCTCGCGGGCGAAACCCATCTCGTGGGTCACTACGATCATGGTCATCCCGCCCAGGGCGAGCTGTTTCATGGCCTCCAGGACGTCGCCGACCAGCTCCGGGTCGAGCGCCGAGGTGGGCTCGTCGAAGAGCATCAGCTTCGGCCGCATGGCCAGCGCCCGGGCGATCGCCACCCGCTGCTGCTGGCCACCGGACAGCTGGGACGGGTAGCTCGACGCCTTGTCCGACAGGCCGACCTGGCCGAGCAGGGTCAGTGCCCACTCGCGGACGACCTGCTTCGGCTCCTTCTTGACCCTGATCGGCGCTTCCATGACGTTCTCCAGCGCCGTCATGTGCGGGAACAGGTTGAACCGCTGGAAGACCATGCCGATCTCCTGGCGCTGTGCGGCCACCTCCTTCTCGTGCAGCTCGAAGATCTTGTCGCCCTTCTGCCGGTATCCGACCAGGCTGTCGCCTACCCAGAGCCGGCCGGCGTTGATCTTCTCCAGGTGGTTGATGCACCGCAGGAAGGTCGACTTCCCCGAGCCGGACGGCCCGATGATGCACATCACCTCCTGCGGCTTCACGGTGAGATCAATACCCTTGAGCACCTCGAGCCGGCCGAAGCTCTTGTGCACTCCCTCGGCCTTGACCATGTACTCCTGGTCGCTCATCGGATACCCCCCGATGCCGGACGTACGGTCCGCAGATTGGCCCAGAGCTTCTCGAGCATGGTCTGCCGCTGCGCGATGCCCCGGCCGAAGTAACGCTCAAGGTAGAACTGCCCCACACTGAGCACCGACGTCATCATCAGATACCAGAGGACCGCGACCATGAGCAGCGGGATCTGCTGGAAGGTCCGGCCGTAGATGATCTGCACCGAGTAGAGCAGGTCGGAGACCGCGATCACGCTGACCAGCGACGAGGTCTTGAGCATCGAGATCGTCTCGTTGCCGGTCGGCGGGATGATGATCCGCATCGCCTGCGGCAGCACGATCCTTCCCAGCACCAGCAACCTGGTCATCCCCAGCGCCTGGGCCGCCTCAGACTGACCCGTTTCGACGGACAGGATCCCGGCCCGGACGATCTCCGACATGTAGGCGGCCTCGTTGAGGCCGAGTGCCAGGATGCCGGCGACCAGCGGCGTGATGATGTTGTTGGCGTTGAAGTGCACGAACGTCGGGCCGAACGGGATGCCGATCCCGAACTCTGGGATCTTGGTCGGCCCCACCTTCGGCGCCAGCACGCTGATGAAGTTCCAGGCGAGGATCTGCACCAGCACCGGGGTGCCCCGGAAGAACCAGATGTACAGCCAGGCCGACCCGGAGACGAGCGGGTTGGGCGACAGCCGCATGACGGCGAGGATGACCCCGCCGACGATACCGATGAACATGGCGGCGAATGTGATCCGCAACGTCAGATCCAGGCCGTCGAGGACCGTCGAGCTCGTGAAGTACTGACCGACGACGTTCCATTCGAAGTTCGGGTTCTTCGCGACACCGAGCGCCAGCCAGACACCGAGGTAGACCAGGACGGCGGTGGCGATCCAGCGGCCATAGTGGCGGACCGGGACGGCTCGGATGTTCTCCGGCCGTCCCGGTCGTACCTCGTCTTTGAGGGCCATGCGTCAGCTCGTCGCGCCGTTGATCACCGGGCTGGTGATCGCACCGTCCTGCACGCCCCACTTCTGGAGCACCTTCTGGTACGAGCCGTCAGCTATCAGGCCCTTGAGCGCCGCGAGGATCGCGTCCTTGGACCCGCCGAGGTTCTTCCCGACGGCGATGCCGTACGGAGCGGTCCCGTAGGCCGCACCGGCAGTTGCGAACTGGCCGTTGGACTGCTTGATGGCGTACGCGGCCACCGGCGAGTCCGCCATGATCGCGTCGGCCCGGCCGGTGGACAGCGCCAGGTTGGCGCCGTTCTCGTCCGGGTACGGCTGAGCGATCGCGATCGGCTTCCCGGCCGTCTTGCACAGGGCCGTGACGTCACCGAGACCCTTCTTCGCATCCACGATGGGCGACAGCTCGTCGAGCTCGGTGGTGCCCTTCTCCACGGCGATCTTCTTGCCGCACAGCGAGACGTCCATCGGCTTGAGGTTCTGTGGGTTCCCGGCCTTGACGATCACCGAGACGCCGGCGCTGAAGTAGGTGACGAAGTCGACCGTCTGCTCCCGCACCTTGCTGTCGGTGAACGACGACATGCCGAGCTGGTACTTGCCGGAGTTGATGCCGCCGATGATCGAGTCGAATCCGGCGTTCTGGAAGGTGAACGGCACGCCGATCTTCTTGCTGAGCGCCTTGCCGAGGTCCACGTCCATACCGATGATCGTCTTGTTGTCGGTGTCGAAGAACTCGTTCGGCGCGTATGACGCGTCGCTCGCCACGATGAAGCCTGCCGTCTGCAGGGCCGAGGGGAGCTTGGCCTTGAGGGTCGGGTCGACCTGGATCGAGGAGAAGATGTCACCGACGGAGCTCGCGCCAGGGGCCGGGGTGGTTGCGGTGGACTTGCTAGAGCCGCAGGCTGAGAGCGCGAGGGCGCCCGTGAGTACGACGGCGCCGATTCCGACGGCGCGGTGACGCAGCTGACCGGTCGTCACGGCGTCCCCCTTCTTAGGTAGATGTTTGCGGACGATCGAGGCCATCCTGACGTACGGCAGGGGTTGCCTGGATTAAGTCTGCGACACGATCGGACAACAAGGTCGACAGTGACCGTACCTGTGACGCAACAGTGGCCGATCAGGTCAGACGCGGTTTTTACCTGCAGGTAACGTCCGGTCCGGGCCGAGCGGGCCATACGGTGAGCTGGGGCGATCCCCTGTCCGGGTATGGCACAATCGGGCAACGGGTGACCCCCGTATGTCGAGAGACGACCACCTGTTGCGTCCACCTGTAGCGCACCGCCGCGTGGCGTCTGCCCGAAATCGCCATCAACACAGGGGTCGCTGTGGCTACTGAGCCTGCTTCATTCGAAAATACCATCGACTACGAGAACGACCCGGTCTTCTTGCTGCACAAGGGCGGGAAACTGGAGGTCCGTTCCACCATCCCGGTCCGGAACAAGGACGACCTGTCCATGGCCTACACCCCGGGTGTGGCCCGGGTCTGCACCGCGATCGCCGACAACCCCGAGCTGGCCTACGTCTACACCTGGACATCCAAGGTCGTCGCGGTCGTCACCGACGGCACCGCCGTGCTCGGCCTGGGTGACATCGGCCCGGCCGCCTCCATGCCCGTCATGGAGGGCAAGTCCCTGCTGTTCAAGGAGTTCGCGGACCTCGACTCCGTGCCGATCGCCCTCGCCTGCACCGGCGTGGACGAGATCGTCGAGACCGTAATCCGGCTCGCACCGAGCTTCGGCGGCATCAACCTCGAGGACATCAGCGCCCCGCGCTGCTTCGAGATCGAGGACCGGCTCCGCGAGGCGCTGGACATCCCCGTCTTCCACGACGATCAGCACGGCACCGCCGTGGTCGTCCTGGCGGCGCTGACCAACGCCGCCCGGCTGATCGGCAAGGAGCTCTCCGAGCTGCGCGCCGTCGTGGTCGGCGCGGGCGCCTCGGGTGTGGCGGTGACCCGGATCCTGCTGAACGCCGGGATCGGCGACATCGCGGTCTCCGACAGCAAGGGCCTGATCTACGAGGGCCGGGACGGGCTCAACCCCATCAAGGAGGCGCTCGCGCGCGACACCAACAAGGCTGAGCTGCGGGGCTCGACCGAGGAGGCGCTGCGCGGGGCGCACGTGTTCATCGGCCTGTCGGGAAGCACCGTGCAGGAGGCGGCCATCGCCACGATGGCCGAGGATGCGATCGTGTTCGCCCTGTCCAACCCGACCCCCGAGGTCGAGCCGGACGTCGCCCGCAGGCACGCCCGCGTGGTGGCCACGGGCCGTAGCGACCACCCGAACCAGATCAACAACGTCCTGGCGTTCCCCGGCATCTTCCGCGGTGCCCTCGACGTGCGGGCGCACACGATCACCGAGGGCATGAAGCTGGCCGCCGCGGAGGCGCTGGCCGACGTGGTGGGCGACGATCTGTCCGAGGACTACGTGATCCCCAGCCCGTTCGACGAGCGGGTCGCACCGGCCGTCACCGCGGCCGTCTCCGCGCAGGCCCGCAAGGAAGGCGTCAACCGGATCTGACCCCGGCCCCGCAGACCAGGCGGCCCGTGCCCCTCAGAAGGGGGTACGGGCCGTTCTGCAACTCCTGGTGGTCGATTGTGAAGATCTATGTCGGGAGAGCATTTCTGCGATGAAAGTGCCGGTGGATACCAGCTCCAGCTGTACAAAATCCGTCTCAGGTTCGGTGAAGAGCGCGCCCGGAACGGTACCGCGTGTAATACTCAAATCAGGGGAATGACTCTTACAGTCGGGTCGATTCCGTAGGGAGCGGCACGTGGACCTCGCCTCTTACGCGGACCTGGTGATCGAGCTGGTCAACACCCAGGACCCCGCCGAGGACTCACTCAAGGACCTCGACTCACTGCGTGAACTGCTGACGATCCGGCCCCATCTGAGCGGCCGGCTGACCCGCGACACCCTGCAGGCGATGCGCGAGCTGCGGGCCGAGATGCGGAGCATCTTCGTCGCGGCGGCGAGCGGAGACGAGGCGACGGCGATCGACCGGCTGAACACGCTGCTCATCCAGCACCCGATACATCCGCAGATGTCCAATCACGATGGCCAGGACTGGCATATCCACCTGACCGAAGGCG
Organism: Actinomycetes bacterium; assembly: GCA_025964615.1. Classification (GTDB taxonomy): domain Bacteria; phylum Actinomycetota; class Actinomycetes; order Streptosporangiales; family Streptosporangiaceae; genus RYN-227. The sequence goes on along the minus strand of JAOPYM010000454.1, from coordinate 19,361 downwards.
GTTCGGTTCCGGACCGGTATGCAGCCGGGGCCGCCATGGGGCTGGCGGTGAAGATCAGCGACCACGGCATCGAACGGCTTGGGGTATGCCAGGCCGATGGGTGCAGCAACATCTATTTCGACGAGACCAAGAACTCCTCGAAACGGTACTGCTCCGAGCGGTGCGCCGGCCGGTCCAATGTCGCCGCGCTGCGAGCCCGCCGCCTCGACGGCGCGGACACCCGATAGGCCAGTCGCAGTGTCATGGCCGCACCTCCGGCGCGGCGGCCGGGTGGGCCTTGACGCGCCGTCTTCCCTCGTCGCTCCCTCGCTCCTCAGTCCAGGCCACGCGGCCCAAGGCTCGGGGAGACCGCCGAGGACCAGCGCGACGGGGGCCAGTAGCGCAGCACGGCGCGGCCCACGACCAGCGCGTCGGGGACCGCGCCGAAATCCCAGCTGTCCTGCCGTCCGGCCGCCCGCTGGTTGTCGCTCTCCAGCCACCAGCCGTCCGCGCCGTGGCCGGCGGCCCGCTTGACGATCAACCGCCCGGGTTCGCCGGGGTGCCGCGCCACGACGATGTCCCCGACCCGCGCCCCGGGCCGTACAAGGAGCAGATCACCGGAGCGGAGCGCGGGCAGCATCGACTCACCGGCCACCCGTACCGCAAGCACCCGCATCGCATACCTCTCTGCTCGACCGCCAGGTCGACAAGAGTAATGTCGATCCCTGAGAGCATGATCCGATAACTGAGGAAGGGGTCGACCGAGTGCTCGCCAATCTTCTGCGCCCGACCGTCGTGTCCGCGCACTGTGACCTGCCCTGTGGTGTGTACGACCCGGCGCAGGCCCGCATCGAGGCCGAGTCGGTCAAGGCCATCGCCGAGAAGTACGCCGCCAACGAGGACCCGACGTTCCGCGCCCGGGCGATCGTGATCAAGGAGCAGCGCTCCAACCTGGTCAAGGAGCACCTCTGGGTGCTCTGGACGGACTACTTCAAGCCGCCGCACTTCGAGAAGTACCCGCATTTGCACGAACTGTTCAACGAGGCCACCAAGCTCGCCGGTGCCGCCGGCACCAAGGGCAGCGTCGACGTCAAGGTCGCCGAGGACCTGCTGAACAAGATCGCGGAGATTGACAAGATCTTCTGGGAGACCAAGAAGGCCTGATCACCTTCATGCGAAGCGGGGCCGGTCCGATGGACCGGCCCCGTTCTCGTAGGCTCACAGACATGATCAGACCAGCGGCTCCCGACGATGTTCCGACGATCCTGCGGTTCATCCGCGACCTCGCGGAGTACGAGCACGCCGCGCACGAGGTCGAGGCCACCGAGGACGATCTGACCCGGAGCCTGTTCGGGGACGATCCCAAGGCCTTCGCGCACCTCGCCGAGCAGGACGGCGTCCCGGTGGGCTTCGCGCTGTGGTTCCTGAACTACTCGACCTGGACCGGCCGGCACGGGATCTACCTGGAGGATCTCTACGTCACCCCTTCGGTACGCGGCGGTGGCCATGGCAGGGCACTCCTCGTGGAGCTGGCCAAGATCACAGTCGAGCGCGGGTACTCCCGGTTCGAATGGTCCGTACTCGACTGGAACGAACCGGCCATCGGGTTCTACAAGGCACTCGGCGCGGTGGCACAGGACGAGTGGACCGGCTTCCGGCTGACCGGTGACGCGCTGAAGCGGCTCGCCACAGGTTCTTGATCTCCGCTCGTCCCACGAAGCGGCCCCGGTAAGCGGTACGTTCGAAACTGCGGATGACTCCATTGAAGGAGACACGTGACAGAGGACACCGCGGCTATGCCAACTGGTACGAAGCTGACCCTGCGTGACGTGGTGACCGTCCGGTTGCCCGCCGCCAGTGCTTATCTATCGGTCCTGCGGACCGCCACCGCAGGGCTCGCGGCGCGCTTGGACTTCACCCTCGACGAGATCGAGGACCTCCGCATCGCGGTGGACGAGGCCTGCGCGATGCTGCTCGCCGAGGCGGTGCCGGGGACGGACCTGGAGTGCGAGTTCGAACTGACCGGTGACGCGATGCGCATCGCCGTGTCGGTGCTCACCGTCAGCGGGACCGAGCCCAGCCGTGACACCTTCGCCTGGACAGTGCTGTCGTCGCTCGCGGGCGACGTCGACTCGTCCGTGGCCGCCGACGACCGTGTGACCGTCGTGCTGCAGAAGCGGCGCGGCGCGGCGGGGGCTCCATGACGGAGAAGACCACCTTGGACAGCGAAAACCCCAGCGAGAGCCCCGACGAAGCCGTCGAGGCGGTTGACGAGGCCGTCGAGGCGGTTGACGACGTCGTAGAGGCGGTGGTCGACGACGTCGTAGAGGCGGTTGACGACGTCGTCGAGGTCGTCGAGGTCAGCCCGCGCTCGACGAGTTCAGGCGTGCCCGACCGGGCCAGAGCCCGGCGCCTGTTCGAACGCATGCACGAGCTGCCCGACGGCGACGCGGAGCGGCAGCGCGTCCGAGATCAGCTGGTCGAACTGCACCTGCCGCTGGTGGAGTACCTGGCCCGGCGGTTCCGCAACCGGGGCGAGTGGCTGGACGACCTCATCCAGGTCGCGACGATCGGCCTCATCAAGTCGATCGACCGCTTCGACCTGGAGCGCGGCGTCGAGTTCTCGACGTACGCGACGCCGACCATCGTCGGTGAGATCAAGCGGCACTTCCGGGACAAGGGCTGGGCCGTCCGGGTTCCCCGGCGGCTCCAGGAGCTGAAGCTGTCGCTCACCAAGGCGATCAGCGAGCTCGCCCAGAAGGAGGGCCGCGCGCCCACCGTCGCCGAGCTCGCCAAGCACCTGCAGATGACCGAGGAGGAGGTGCTCGAAGGACTGGAGTCCGCGAACGCCTACTCGACCGTCTCGCTGGATGCGCCCGACTCCGGTGACGAGGACGCGCCCGCCGTGGCGGACTCGCTGGGCATCATCGATGAGGCGCTGGAGGGCGTGGAGTACCGGGAGTCGCTGAAGCCCCTCCTGGAGAAGCTCCCGCCGCGCGAGAAGCGGATCCTGCTGCTTCGGTTCTTCGGGAACATGACCCAGTCGCAGATCGCCACCGAGCTCGGCATCTCCCAGATGCACGTGTCACGGCTGCTGGCCCGTACGCTCACGCAGCTACGCGAGGGCCTGACCGTCGAGGACTAGTCCCCCGCGTAGAGGGCCTTGGTGGTGGGCGGGCTGAGCACCATCACCAGGGCCGCCGCGGCTCCTGCGCCCAGCGGCCAGCCGTACAGCGGCTGGTCGGACTGGATGAGGTTGTACGCGATGAAGAGCGCGAAGAGCTGGGTGAGCACAGCCGGTGACCGGCCCCACTGGCGGGCCAGCAGCAGCCCCCTGGCCACCGCGAGCATCCCGGCTCCCGCCAGCACCGTCATCGTGACCACGCCGAAGCCGGTGGCGGGGTCGTGGGTCCGGCCGGCGATCATCTCGACCGCGACGGACAGGCCGAAGCCGAGGGCGGCGAGCGCCTCGAGGGTCTCGACGGCGGCGCCGCCGATCAGGGTGAAGGGACGTCCAGGCACGTTCCCAACTTACCTGTAGGTACTGTGGCGCCGTGCGCGCAATGCTCATCGCCAACCCCAAGGCGACCTCTACCTCCCGGCAAGTCCGTGATCTCTTGGTCCGGACCTTCTCCGGCGACCTCGACCTGGAGCTGGCCGAGACCGAGCACCGCAACCATGCCACTGAGCTGGCGCGGCGGGCCGCCGACGAGCGGTTCGACGTGGTGGTCGCGCTCGGCGGGGATGGAACTGTCAACGAGGTCGTGAACGGCCTGCTGGCCGAGGGGCCCGACGCCGGGCTGCCCGCCCTGGCGGTGCTGCCGTGCGGGAGCGCCAACGTGTTCGCCCGTGCGCTGGGGCTCCCCAACGATCCGGTACGGGCGACCCGGCTGATCCTGGACGCGCTGCGGGCCGGCCGGCACCGGTCAGTGGGGCTCGGCCGTGCGGACGAGCGGTACTTCACCTTCTGCGCGGGGATCGGGCTTGACGCGGAGGTCGTGCACGCGGTGGAGAGGCTCCGCAATTCTGGTTCCCGCGCCAAGCCGACGCTCTATGTACGGGCCGCACTCCGGCAATTCTTCTCTGTGAGCGACCGGCGCCGTCCGGCCATCACCCTGGAACGGCCCGGCCTGCCGGCACTCGAAGATCTCTTCATGGCGATTGTGTCGAATACCTCACCCTGGACCTATCTCGGTTCCCGGCCGGTGTTCCCGAGCCCGAAGTCGGACTTCAACGCAGGGCTCGACGTGTTCGGGACCCGAGACCTCGCCGCGGCCACGACGCTCAAGCTCCTGGCCCAGATGCTGTTCCCGCTGGCCGACACGGTCCGGGGACGGCATACGGTCAACGTGCACGACGCGCCGGAGGTCACCCTCGTGGCCTCGCGCCCCATCGCCTTTCAGCTGGACGGCGACTACCTTGGAGAGCGGGATCACATCGAGTTCCGGTCCGTGCCCAAAGCGATACGCATCGTCATATGAGCGTCTCCGGATGGACTATTAACCGACAAGTTACAAGCCGGAACCACTGATGTGACACATACGACACCCATACTTTGAGAAAGATTTCTCAAAGCTCTTGCGTCGCCCTGGGCCGCCCTGACACGCTCAAACTGCGCCCGCTGACAAGGAGCCCGGCCCCGCCGCCTCTCGCCGCTGGCACCGCTGAACATCCCCCCGGACCGAGATCGTCGCGTCCGGGGTTTGCTCACTACATGTGAAACCGTTCACAAGTGGAGTCACAGTCTCCACGCTGACGAAGGAGTGGACCGCATGGACTGGCGCCACGAAGCAGCCTGCCGTGACGTGGACCCCGAGCTGTTCTTCCCGATCGGCAACACCGGCCCGGCCTTGCTGCAGATCGAAGAGGCCAAGCAGGTATGCCGTCGTTGCCCCGCCACAGAGGCCTGCCTCCGCTGGGCCCTTGAGTCCGGCCAGGACGCGGGCGTATGGGGTGGCATGAGCGAGGACGAGCGACGCGCACTCAAGCGCCGTAACGCCAGGGCCCGGGCCCGCGCCAACGTCTGACCCTTGTTCATGGCCGCGCCTTCGGCACGGCGCCGGGCGGGCCTTGACGCGCCGTCTTCCCTCGTCACTCCCTCGCTACGCTCCCTCGCTCCTCAGCCCAGACGACGCGGCCCGCCCGGGGTCCCTCGCTCCTCAGTCCATTGGCTCAAGCGCACATCCGAACGCCCGTGACGTGTCACGGGCGTTCGGCGGTCATCGGCGCTCGCCGCTGACCGGCACGTCGATCACGACCTCGGTGCCGCCGCTGGGCCGCTCGTTGAACTCCAGGCGCCCGCCGATCTCGCCGACGAGGGTACGGACGATCTGCAGGCCGAGGCTCACGGTCGACTCGATGTCGAAATCGGCCGGCATTCCCACCCCGTCGTCGGCGACCACCACGGTCAGCCGGTCGCCGTCGCGGGTCGCGATCACCTCGAGCAGGCCGAACCGGCCCGGCAGCCCGTGCTGCAGGGCGTTCTGCAGCAGCTCCGTGAGTGCCATCGCGACTGGGGTCGCGATGACCGCGGGCAGCACCCCGAAGCTGCCGATCCGCTTGGGGATCACCCGCGTCTCGGCTGTGGAGACCTCACCGGCCATCATCAGCACCCGGTCGGCGATGTCGTTGAAGTCGATGAGCTCCTCGGGTGTGTGCGAGAGGGTCTCGTGCACGACCGCGATCGACCCCACTCGCCGTACAGCCTCATCGAGCGCCGCCCGGCCCTCGGGGATCTGCAACCGCCTGGCCTGCAGCCGGAGCAGCGCGGCCACGGTCTGCAGGTTGTTCTTCACCCGATGGTGGATCTCCCGGATGGTGGCGTCCTTGGTCATCAGCTCGCGGTCCCGCCAGCGCAGCTCGGTGACATCCCTGAGCAGGACGACCGCGCCGACCCGGTCGTCGTCGTGGATCAGCGGGATCAGCCGCAGCTGCACCACCGACCCGTTGTGCTCCACTTCCGCCTCGCGGGGCGCCCGGCCGCTGAGGATGACGGTCAGCGACTCGTCCATCGGCTCGCCGGTGTCGCAGAGCGCGGCCGTGGTCACGCCCAGATGGGTGTCGACCAGGTCCGTCGCCAGACCGAGGCGGCGGAACGCGGACTCGGCGTTCGGGCTGGCATAGATGACGAGCCCGGACCGGTCCAGCCTGAGCAGCCCGTCTCCCACCCGGGGCGAGCGGACCAAGTTGGGCTCCTCCCCGTCCACCGGGAACCTGCCCTCGGAGATCATCTGCGCCAGCACGCTGGCGATGTCGAGGTAGGTGAGCTCCAGCCTGGAGGGAGTACGGACCGAGCTGAGGTTGGTGCTGCGCTGGATGACGCCCAGCATCTTGGCACCCCGCCGTACCGGGATCGACTCCTCCCTGATGGGGATGCCGCTGCCCCACTCGGGATCGCCCTCCCGGACGATACGGCGCTCCCGCCAGGCGACGTCGATCAGTCCGCGCCGCCCCGCCTTGGCGACCGTGCCGACGAGGTCGCCGGGATAGGCCGTGGGGCCGGTGGTGGGCCGCATCTGCGCGACCGCGATCCAGCCCGTCGCTTCCCCGGCCTGTGGCACCCAGAGCACGAGGTCGGCGAAGGAGAGGTCGGCGAGCAGCTGCCAGTCCGACACCAGGGAGTGCAGCCATTCCAGGTCGGCGTCGTCGAGGTCGGTGTTGCCGCGCACCAGGTCGGTCAAGGTAGGCACCCGCCCATCATCGCAGCCGCTTCGACCTGGCAGGATCCCGGATATGAGCGATCCTCTGCAGCGGCTGCGCCAGGCGACGCAGTCCCGTGCGGCCGCCGGCCTGCGGCGCGGCCTGCGGCCCCGCACCGCCGACCACGACGGGCTGATCGATCTGGCCTCCAACGACTATCTCGGGCTGTCGCGTGACCCCCGGCTGATCGAGGGCGCGGTACGGGCGGCGCGCATGTGGGGGGTGGGAGCGGGCGGGTCCCGGCTGGTCACCGGTACGACGGCGCTGCACGCGGAGCTGGACGCGCGGCTGGCCTCGTTCGTCGGTACGGCTGCGGGCCTGGTGTTCTCCTCGGGCTTCCTGGCCAACCTGGGCGCGGTCACGGCGCTGTCGGGACCCGGCACCCTGGTGGTGTCCGATCAGGTGAACCACGCGTCGATCGTGGATGCCTGCCGGCTGTCGCGGGCCCGCGTGGTGATCACTGCGCACCGGGACGTGGCCGCGGTCGAGCTGGCGCTGGCCGAGCGTGACGAGGACCACGCGGTCGTCGTCACCGACTCGGTCTTCTCGGTGGACGGTGATCTCGCGCCGCTCGCCGCGCTGCACTCGGTGGTTCGCCGGTACGGGGCGATCCTGGTGATCGATGAGGCCCACGCGCTCGGCGTGGTCGGGGCCCGGGGGCAGGGCGCGGCGCAGGCGGCGGGGATCGCGGGCGAACCCGACGTCGTACTGACCCTGACGCTGTCCAAGTCCCTGGCCACCCAGGGCGGGGCGGTCCTGGGCGCCCCCGAGGTGATCGAGACCCTGGTCGACACCGCCCGCGCCTTCATCTTCGATACCGGCCTCACCCCGCCGGCCGCAGGTGCCGCACTTGCCGCGCTGGACGTCCTGACCGCCGAGCCCGAGCTGCCCGGGCGGGCCCGGAGCCGGGCGCGGGCCATCTCGGCGATGGCCGCGGAGCTGGGCCTGGAGACCACCGAGCCCGCGGCCGCCGTGGTCCCGGTCTTCCTCGGCGAGCCGCAGGCGGCGGTGCGGGCGGCGGAGATCTGCGCCGAGTACGGCGCGCGGGTGGGCTGTTTCCGGCCACCGTCGGTACCGAAGGGCCGGGCCTGCCTGCGGATCACCGCCCGCGCCTCGATCACCGACATCGAACTCGCCGTGCTCTCCGAGGCCCTCGCAGTGGTTGCAGCCGAAACCGATCACGTAACATCGGGGCCAACCGCCGGTGAACACAAGGAGGGCACGTGACGGTCGAACGGGCGCCCCTTGACGACTACCGGCCCTCCGTCATCGGAGGACCCCGGATCCCGAAGTACTACAAGCTGAAGGAACTGCTGGTCGAGCTGATCCAGTCGCTCGGAGCCGGCAGCCCGCTGCCGCCCGAGCGCACGCTGGCCGAACGCTACGGTACGTCGCGTACGACGGTCAGGCAGGCGCTCGCGGAGCTGGTCGTGGAGGGCCGGCTCCAGCGGATCCAGGGCAAGGGCACGTTCGTCGCCAAGCCGAAGGTGGCCCACGAGCTGCAGCTCATGGGTTACACGGAGGACATGCGCACGCACGGCCTGCACCCGGAGACCCGTATCCTCGACATCGGGTACGTGAGCGCCGACGAGCGGCTCGCGATGTTGCTAGGCATCCGCCCGGGCGGCCGGGTGCTGCGCATCCACCGGCTCCGGCTGGCCGACGGGGTCACCATGTCGGTGGACACCTCGCACCTGCCGGCCCGCCGTTTCCCGGGCCTCCGCAAGGAACTCCCCCGGCACCTGTCGCTCTACCAGACCCTCGCCACGGCGTACGACGTGCACCTGTTCGAGGCCGAGGAGACGATCGAGACGGTGCTGGCGACCCCGCACGACGCCCAGCTCCTCGGCGTGGACGTCGGGCTGCCGATGCTGCTGCTGTCCCGGCACTCCTTCGACCGCAACGGCGAGCCGGTGGAGTGGGCACAGTCCCTCTACCGAGGCGATCGCTACAAGTTCGTCACCAAGCTGCGCCGCCCCAGGCCCGAAGCCCGCTGACGCCTGTCCGGCCGCCCGCCCACCGGGTGTCCACCGATGGCCGCCGATGGCCGCCGTACAAAAACCGCCTGGTGAACACTGTGGGTTCCGGTAACCAGCGCCTCTGAGGGGTCACGCTAGCCTGCGAACGTGAGCGTGATCGTAGTGACGGGGACCGACACCGGAGTCGGCAAGACCGTGGTCACCGCCGCGCTTGCCACCCTGGCCCGCGCGCGGGGGGCCTCGGTGGCCGTGGTCAAACCGGCCCAGACCGGCGTGAAGGCCGGTGAGCCAGGAGATCTGGACGATGTACGGCGTATGGCGGGCATCACCGACCTGCACGAGTTCGCACGGTTCCCCGACCCGTTGTCCCCCGCCGCCGCGGCACGGCAGGCCGGAGTGCCCGCGCTGAGCCTGGTCGAGGCCACCGAGCGGATCCAGGCACTCGATCGGCAGCTGATCCTGGTCGAGGGCGCGGGCGGGCTGCTCGTCCGTTTCGACGAGGACGGCTCGACCCTGGCCGATCTGGCCCGGTGGCTGGGCGCATCGGTGGTCGTGGTGGCCCGGCCCGACCTCGGGACGCTCAACCACACCGCGCTCACCCTGGAGGCCATGGCAAACCGGGGGGTCCAACCCGCCGGGATTGTGATCGGGTCCTGGCCGGCCGACCCGGACCTGGCGATGCGGTGCAACATCCGGGACCTGGAGACCATCGCATCCCGGCCGCTGGCCGGGGTCCTGCCGTCGGGCTTGGGCGGCCTGGATCCCGCTGAGTTCCTGCTCGCCGCACGTCAGGGGCTGTCCCCGGTGCTCGGCGGGGTATTCGACGCTGCTACTTTTCGAGACACCCACGCCCCTCATAAGGAGACCAAGTGACCGACATCCTCGACGTCGCGCGCCGCCAGGTGCTGGACGAGGGCAAGGGCTTGAACGCGGCGCAGGCGCTGGAGTGCCTGAACCTCCCCGACGAGCGCATTGAGGACCTGCTCGCGCTGGCGCACGAGGTGCGGATGCGCTGGTGCGGCCCGGAGGTCGAGGTCGAGGGCATCGTCTCGCTGAAGACCGGCGGCTGCCCCGAGGACTGCCACTTCTGCTCCCAGTCCGGCACCTTCGAGTCCCCGGTACGGTCCGCCTGGCTGGACATCCCCTCGCTGGTGGAGGCGGCCCGGGAGACGGCGAAGACCGGCGCGACTGAGTTCTGCATCGTCGCCGCCGTGCGGGGCCCGGACGAGCGGCTGATGTCCCAGGTCCGCGAGGGCATCAAGGCCATCAATGAGGCCGTCGAGATCAACATCGCCTGCTCGCTGGGCATGCTGACCCAGGCCCAGGTCGACGAGCTGACCGAGATGGGCGTGCACCGCTACAACCACAACCTCGAGACCGCCAAATCGTACTTCCCGAACGTGGTCACCACGCACTCCTGGGAGGAGCGATGGGACACCCTCCTGATGGTCAAGGAGGCGGGCATGGAGGTGTGCTGCGGCGGGCTCATCGGGATGGGCGAGTCGATCGAGCAGCGGGCCGAGTTCGCCGGTCAGCTGGCCGAACTGGCGCCCGACGAGGTCCCGCTGAACTTCCTCAACCCCCGCCCCGGTACCCCGTTCGGCACGCTCCCGCTGGTCGAGGGCACCGAGGCGCTCAAGACCATCGGTACGTTCCGCTTGGCGCTGCCGCGCACGATCCTGCGCTACGCGGGCGGGCGTGAGCTCACCCTCGGCGACCTGGGCACCCGCTCGGGCATGCTCGGCGGCATCAACGCCATCATCGTCGGCAACTACCTGACCACGCTCGGCCGTTCCGCCCAGCAGGACCTCGACCTCCTGGCCGACCTCCAGATGCCCGTCAAAGCCCTCCAGCAGACCCTCTGACCTCTCCGTTGAGCCGTGGTTTCCCGCACCGTTTCGGCGTTCGGTGCGGGAAACGCCACGACTCAACGGTCAGCGGGCGTTACCGAATCGGACGGTGCCTTGCTAACGTCTTCCGGATGACGGGCGTGTGTTGGAGTCCCGTCACCGCTCTTGTACGGTAATGATCTCGTGACCCAGCCGCCGAATCATGGAATGCCCTGGCCTATGACCCTTGTGATCCGCACCGCCCGCCCTGAGGAGTACGACCTCATCGGGGAGCTCACCGTCGCCGTGTACCTCAAGGACGACCTGATCAACCCTGCTTCGACATACTTCAACATCCTGCGGGACGCCGCAGACCGGGGGGACATGGCCGAGCTGATCGTCGCCGAGCTGGCCGGGGAGATCGTGGGCTCGGTGGCCTACTGCCCGCCCGACAGCCCGTACGCGGAACTGGCCGCTCCCGACGAGGCCGAGTTCCGGATGCTCGCGGTACGGGACGCCGTCCGGGGCAGGGGCATCGGCGGCGCATTGATCCAGGAGTGCATCGACCGCGCGAAGTCCTCTGGATTCACCGGCATCCGCCTTTCGACCCAGCGGAACATGCAGGCCGCACACCGGATCTACGAGCGGATCGGCTTCGAGCGGACCCCGGACCGCGACTGGTCACCACTCCCCGGGGTCAACCTCATCACGTACTTCCTGAACCTCTGAACTGAACCTCTGAACTGAACCTCTGAACGAGGCTCCCGAAGGTCTCAGGCCGACGTGAGGATGCCGTGTTCGACGCAGCGGGCGGTCCAGCCGTGCGGGGTGACCTGTACGACCATCCGCCGGCGGCATTCTCCGCAGTAACGCGGCGGCTCCATCCGGCGGGCGATCGCACAGGCCTCATGGGTCTGCGGGGCGGGTTCGCCGCAGTGGTCGCAGTAGGTCACGATCAGCACCTTACTCAGTGGGTCACTGGATCACGGCGATGAGGTCGCCCTCCTGGACGACGTCCCCCTCGGCCACTGAGAGCTTGGAAATCGTCCCGGCGTCCTCGGCCAGCACCGGGATCTCCATCTTCATGGACTCAAGGATCACCAACGTGTCCCCGTCCTCCACCGTGTCGCCCTCGGCGACGACGACTTTCCACACGTTCGCGACCATCTCAGCGCGTACCTCAGCCACAACGAAATCCTCTCAGTGAACAAACCATTACCGGGCGCGCATCCGATCGACGAGTCCCGTGTCGTAGGTGCCCGCCGCGAACTCCCCGTCGTCCAGGAGTTCGGTAAAGAACGGAAGGTTGTTCTTCGGTCCCTCGATGCGGAACCTCGCCAGCGCCGCGCGGGCCAGCTCCAGCGCCGCCGCCCGGTCCGCGCCGTACACGCAGAGTTTGGCCAGCAGCGGATCGTAGAACGGCGTGACCGTGTTGCCCTCGACGTAGCCCGCGTCGATCCGGATGCCCTCACCGGCGGGCTCCTCCCAGACCTTGATCACGCCCGGTCCCGGCAGGAAGCGCTTGGGGTCCTCGGCGTACACCCGGAACTCGATCGCGTGCCCCTGCGGCGCGGCGGCCACGAAGGAGACCGGCTCACCCGCGGCGATCAGCAACTGCTGTTCGACCAGGTCGATACCGGTGACCAGCTCGGTGACCGGGTGCTCGACCTGCAGCCGGGTGTTCATCTCCAGGAAGACGAAGTCCTGGCGTACCGAGTCGACCAGGCATTCGACCGTCCCCGCACCCCGGTAGCCGACCGCCTCGCCCGCGCGCACGGCCGCCGCCAGCATCCTTGCGCGCAGCTCAGGGGTGATGCCGGGTGACGGCGTCTCCTCGACGACCTTCTGGTGGCGGCGCTGCACCGAGCAGTCCCGTTCACCCAGTGCGACGACCGTTCCATCGGCCAGGCCGAGGATCTGCACCTCGACGTGGCGGGCCCGTTCGATGTACCGCTCAAGCAGGATGTCGGGGTTGCCGAAGAAACGTTCCGCGCGGGTGCGCGCTGTCTCGTACGCGGACCTCAGTGCGGCCTCATCGTGGGCGACACTCATCCCGATGCCACCGCCACCACCCGCGGCCTTGACCATGACGGGGTAACCGATCTCTTTCGCGGCGGCCACCGCCACCTCGGCGTCCTGGACCGGCTCCCGGGTACCTCCCGCGACGGGTACCCCGGCCTTCTCCATCAGGTTCCGGGCGTTGATCTTGTCGCCCATCCGCACGATGGCCTCGGGCGGCGGGCCGATCCAGACCAGGCCGGCGTCGATGACCCGCTGCGCGAACATCGCGTTCTCGGCCAGGAAGCCATACCCGGGATGTACGGCCTGGGCGTTGGTCCGCGCTGCCGCCTCCAGGATCGCGTCAACGTTGAGGTAGCTGGCCGCGGGCTGGGCGGGCCCGATCAGGATCGCCTCGTCGGCCGCCGCGACGAACGGCAGCTCCGCGTCGGCCTCGGAGTACACGGCGATGGCCTTGAGGCCCATCGCCCGCACGGTACGGATCACCCTGGCGGCGATCTCCCCGCGGTTCGCGACGAGCACGGACTCGAACACCTTGCAGACCCCTCGGTGGTGCGACGGTACGGGTGGACCCGCCCGACACTAGTGCCGCCGCGCACGCGGGCCGATCATCGCAGCACACAAATACCCGCCCGTAGATTTGTCGGGCTCACAGGCGGGCGAGGCCTCCCCGGTCGATGACGCGGCTGAGGGACTCCACGACGGCGGGGTCGTACTCGGCGGCCGAGTCGAGGCGCAGCCGCTCCAGGACGGCGGCGGAACGGTCCCGGTCTCCGGAGTCCCCGACCAGGTCGTCGTAGGCGTTGGCCACCTTGACGATCCGGCTGGCCAGCGGCGGCGCGGTGCTCGGCGACCGGCCGACCCGGTACTGCTCGGACTGGCGGCGGACGATCTCGGCGACCCTGGGCAGCACCCCGGTCTGCTCGATGACCCCGGCGCCCAGTTCTGCGATCTTGCGCTGCTCGTTCGGGGAGGCCAGCACGGTCGCGCCGCCCGGGATCGGGTCACCGAGTGAGAGCTGCCCGATGTCGTGCATGAGCGCGCCGTACTCCAGGTCGAGGAGCTCGGCCTCGGCCATGCCGAGCTCCCGCCCCATCGCGATCGAAAGCCTGGAGACCCGCCGGGAGTGGCCCGGCTCGACGTAGCCGCCGACCTCGGTGACCCGCGACAGCGCCCGTATGGTCTGCAGGTAGGTGGCGCGGATCCCCGCGTACCGGCGGAACGCGACCTGGGTGACCAGGATCGGCGCGGTGAAGACCAGCAGCGCGGTCAGCCCCATCACCGACGTGGCGACCGCGATCAGCATCCCGGTGGGGCCGGTCGCCACCCACAGCGCCATGAGGGCCCCGATCTCGTCGGCGAGCGCGATGCCGAACCTGGCCCGTACCGCCTCCGCCCTGATCATCGCGGCGACGACCACCTCGGCGAGGCCGGCGAGGGCGACCACGGCGGCCATCAACGCCAGCGCGAGGAGCCAGTCGCGCTTGCTCAGCTCACCGGCGGGCAACAGCCGGCCTGCGATCGGCCGGAACAGAAACGCCACGAGCGCGATGCAGAGCAGCCGGCGGGCCATCGGGTCGGGCGCTGGCGCGCGGCCGACCGCGATGTGCGGCAGTGAGCCGATGAGCATCCCGGCGGCCGTGACGGCGACCACCTGCAGCGGGGTCTGGTCGGCGGGCTGCTCGCCGACTCGCAGCAGCAGCGCGTAGCCCAGCGCCCCGGCGGTACCGATCGGGGCGACCTCCCGGTTGCCCGGCATGACCATCCGGGCCAGCTCACCGAGCGCGATCAGCACCCCGAAGATGACGGCGGTGACCGGCCGGTCGAGACCCACCGCGGCCACCTGGGTGACCGCCACGATCACGACGAGCCCCGCGATGGCGATCAGCAGCAGCTGACCGGAGTCGAGCAGCTGCCAGGCGGAGCGCTGTTCCGTGCGGTTCACCATTGCTGGGTCAGGTGGTCGCCCGCGACCTTGAGCGGGCTGGTCGGGTCGTCGTGGTCCTGCCGGGTGGTCTGCACCCTGTCACGTTCCGGGAGTACGACCGGTTCCGGCGGTTCCCAGCCGACCCGGTCGAGGGCGCGCAGGAAGGCCTCGACCATGACCGGATCGAAATGGTGGCCCGCGCTGCGCCGCAGTTCGCCGACGGCCTCCTCCAGGGTCCAGGCGGTCCGGTAGGAGCGGGTGGAGGTCAGCGTGTCGAAGACGTCGGCCACCGAGATGACCCTCGCGAACTCCGGGATCTCCTCACCGGCCAGCCCCATCGGGTAGCCGCTGCCGTCCATCTTCTCGTGGTGGTGCATGATCCCGGCGAGTGCCTCGTCCAGGAACCCGATCTCCCGTACGATCTCCAGGCCGCGCATCGGATGCAGCTGGACCGCCGCGTACTCCTCCTCGGTGAGGTTGCCCGGCTTCTGCAGCACCTTGGTGGAGACGCCGAGCTTGCCGACATCGTGCAGCATGCCCGCGTACCTGATGGCAGCGGCCCGCTCCGGCCGCATCCCGATCTCGTCGGCGATCATGCCGGACCCTCGGCTGACCCGCTCGCTGTGGCCCCGGGTGTAGTAGTCCTTGGTCTCGACCGCCTGGCAGAGCGCGGCGATGGTCGCGTCGTAAGCCTCCTGCTGCGCCCGGGACTGGGCGAAGGCCCAGCGGGCGACGAACAGCGGCAGCAGCACCAGGACGGCGGCCGACGCCCCGACCTTGTTCCACAGGCCGGCGATGAGCAGGCCGAGCATCCCGTACCCGAGATAGCCCACCGCGAGCGGGCGGAGCTCGTCGATCCACTCGCGCAGGTTCGCGGTCTTGGTCAGCAGCAGGATGCCGGTGACGAGCGGCAGGTTGACTGCGACGAACGTGACGTCGGCGGCGATGAAGGGGCCGAGTGTTCTCGACACCGAAGCGGGGTCGAGCGTCCCCAGCGTCCCGCCGACGTGCACGTACACCTCGCCTGCCAGGTAGCCGCACAGAGCGAACTGCGCGCCGTTGAACAGGCGTTTGACCGCGCCGCGATGGCGCTGCGCCGTGATGACCGCGCTGACACCGACCAGGGCGGCCCCCACCGGGCCGAGTAGTACGACCGAGGCGAGGCTCGCAGAATAACTCGGCGCCACCTGCGCGCTCTCGATGTTGAGAAGCGCGGGAGCCGAGTCGCACACGAGGAACAGCACCGCGAGCACGGCGAGCGTGCTCCAGTGCAGTCCCGTGTAGGGCGCCGTTGCGATGAGGATCCCCGCCACGGCGACGACCCCACCTACGTACGCCCAGGCAGCGAGGGGTAGACCACGCATTGCCGTCCCCTCTGTGGGAGAGCCGACGATGAGAGGGTCGCCGCCCAGGTCGGTGATGCCTAGACCCAGGACACGCCCGTGGGTTGTGGCAGCAGCGCCATGACCATGATGGCAGCGAACAGCACCGCCAGCATCACACGATTGAGCATTTCCCTTGCCTCCCCGGGCCCGATCTCTCGGGCCAGCACAATGCTCCCCGCCACTGAATGACGGCACCAAGCCTAACGCGGGAGACCCTGGTCACACAGGTCAAGAGGGAAACGTGAGCAAAGTGTGAACGAATCGTCACCTAGAGTAGCCGACGCCCAGTACCTTGTTTGCTGGCGTTCGCTCCGCTCACGCGGCGCTCGGGCCCTTGCCGCGCGGCCCGAGCACCTAGGCGGTCTCGGATTCGCCGATCTCCGCGCGCAGCGCCTGGATGCGGTCCAGCACTTTGGCCCGCAGATCGCCCGGTACGGGCTCGCAGCCGCAGGACTTGTTCACCAGCTTCTTGACGACCTCTTCCAGGCCGTACTCCCGCAGACAGGGCCCGCACTCGTCCAAGTGCTGCTTGACCTCCGAGCAGCTGCTCTTGTCGAGCTCGCCGTCGAGGTAGGTGTAGACGCGATCGAGCACCTCACTGCACGGGGTGTCGTGGTGGTTACCGCAGCTCATGACGAGCCCTCCCTCGCGCGCATGAGGCCGCGCTCCTGAGCGTAGTCCTCGAGCATGCCGCGTAGTTGCCGGCGCCCGCGGTGCAGACGCGACATCACCGTACCGATGGGAGTGCCCATGATGTCGGCGATCTCCTTGTACGCGAAGCCCTCGACGTCGGCGAGGTAGACCGCGATCCGGAACTCCTCAGGCAGCTCCTGCAGAGCGGTCTTCACGTCGGAGTCGGGGAGGTGCTCGAGCGCCTCGGCCTCAGCGGACTTGAGCCCGGCGGAGGTGTGCGACTCGGCCCTGGCGAGCTGCCAGTCCTCGACCTCTTCGCCACCTGCCTGTTTGGGCTCGCGCTGCTTCTTGCGATACGAGTTGATGAAGGTATTCGTGAGGATCCGGTACAGCCAGGCCTTGAGGTTGGTGCCCTCTTTGAACTGGTGGAAGGACGCGAACGCCTTGGCAAAGGTCTCTTGAACGAGATCCTCCGCATCGGCCGGATTGCGCGTCATCCGCAGCGCGGCGGAGTACAGCTGATCCAGGAACGGCAGCACATCGCGCTGGAAGCGCTCGCCGCGCTGCTCCGTGGTCTCCGCAGTGCCCGGGACCTGACCCACCCCCTCCGTCAACACGGCCCCTGAAGCGCCGTCTGACCACGACGATATCGGGCCGCGCTGCCGGATCATCACAGCGCCCTGCACATCCTCGGGGTACGGCAGGGTGAGAACGCCGTTCATCGGCAGGACCTCTTCGCGTCTCTGACGGGTCACTACGTGGCCGGATCGGGAACTCCGGCCGCGAGCTGGAAGTAATAGTGGGCAACACCTGTACGGCCGCTTCGATTCCCGAAAAGCCGAGAGTCAGATCACTCCAACCTGCACGGAGTGTGATGGAACACGGCCAAACGGGGAAGGAACGGGCATAGAGGCCGGGCGGGCCCCTCACCGGGCTGAAGACCAAGGAGATCACCTTTGCCGCCGCTGCAGCCCTCCATCGCCAGCCTCCGTCACGATCCCGGGGACGGCGACTCGCTGGCGATCTACTGGCGGTTCTACTGGGCGGTGGCCGCCGCGCAGCTCGCCCGCTGGCTGCCGAACCGGCCCGCGCTGCTGCTCGATCTGTCCGGGCTCCGGGCCCAGTGCGCCTGCCAGGCCGCCCGGGCCGGTCACACGGTGGTCTCGGTACTGCCCCGGCTGCCTGAGGAGCCGCTGCCACGGGGGGTGCACGCCGTCGTCGGGGACGGCTCCTCCCTGGACTTCGTCGCCTCCGGTTCGGTCGACGCGGTGATCGCCGAGGACCGGGTGCTCTCCCGGTACCTGGTGACCGAGGGCCTCGTCGCCGAGATCGCGCGGGTGCTGCGGCCGGGCGGGCGGGTGCTGCTCTGCGTGGACTCGCTGATGCTCGGCATGGCGATCCTGGCCGAGCAGAACTACTGGGCGCACCTGTCGGACGTGCCGAGCGCCGAGGTGGTCCTGGTGCCCTGGCCGGATGGCATGATCACCCGGTGCTTCTGGTCGGAGCAGCTGCGGGAGCTGCTCACCGACGTGGGCCTTGAGGTGGAGTGGATCCGGCCGCGCACGGTGCTTTCGCCCTCCACGGTCGAGCACATCCTGGCCTCCGACCCGCAGGCGCTCACCAAACTGGTCCGCTCCGAGCTGTCCGGCCCCGCCCCGGACGAGTCCATGGGCATCCACCTGGTGGCAAGCGCCCGCCGTCTCTAGTCTTCCCGGCGCGGCACTCGGGCCTTGACGCGCGGCCTCCCCTCACGCGGCCCTAGGGCTTAGTGCTGGGTCTTGTCGTACTTGCCCTGGCAGATGACGCAGCGAGCGGCGTCCGGGCGGGCGTCCAGGCGGCCCTCGGATACGGGCTGTCCGCAGTCCACGCATCTTCCGTAGGCGCCGTTCTCCAGCCTGAGCAGGGCCGCCAGCACCGCGGACCGCTGCCGTTCCATGGCCTCGACCGCCGCCTCCGCCCGATCCGCGTCGGTCAGGCTTGCCCCCGCGTCCGCCGGATGCATGTCGAATCCGGGATGCTGGCCCGTCAGGATCGAAATGGATCGATCCAGATCACAGAGCATGTCCTCGAGACGGGTCCGAGCGGTCGCGGTGTCCACGATCCGTCGCCACCTCCCACCGGGAGTTTCAGAAGAGAGTGTCCGGGTTATCCCCACTGGACAACGGTTGTACGAGTTCCGGACCGTTGTTTCTGACGTTGCCCACCAGATTCGACACCGGAAACGCTTCCAGGGTTCCGGCGATGGCGGGCACCAGGAGCCCTCGCACGTCGTCGGGGGCGGTACGGGCCGGGTCCAGCCAGGCGTCCCAGCGCTCGGACGGGACGATCATCGGCATCCGGTCATGGATTTGGCCCAGCTCGTCGGTGGCCTCGGTCGTGATCACCGTGCAGCTCGTGACCCATTCGCCTTCGGGCGCCCGCCACAGCTCGTACAGCCCGGCCATGGCCATGATCCCGCCGTCCTTCGGGTGGATGAAGAACGGCTGCTTCTTGCCGTCCTCCAGCTTGTACCACTCGAAGTACCCGTCGGCGGGGAGTAGGCAACGGCGCTTGGCGAAGGCCCTGCGGAAGGCCGGCTTCTCGTGGACGGTCTCCACCCGGGCATTGATCATCCGGCTGCCGATCGACAGGTCCTTGGCCCAGGACGGGACCAGGCCCCAGCGCAGGAGCCGCAGCTGCCGCACGACCTCCTCCGGATGGTCCTTGGAACCGCGCTCCAGGATCGCGGGCACCGGGTCGGTCGGCGCGACGTTGTAGCTCGGCTCGAACGGATCGTCACCCGTTCCGTCGAACTCGATCCCGAAGGTGTCCAGGAGTTCCTGCCGCTGCCTAGCCGTGGCATATCGACCGCACATGATCCCATCCTGCCGTTGAGTCGTGGCGTTTCCCGCACCTCTTCTGCAAAGAGTGC
>JAOPYM010000429.1 GCA_025964615.1 Actinomycetes bacterium | reverse complement strand
TCCTCCTACAAGTCGCTCAGCCTGTTGGGCCTGCAGTACGATTCGTCGCGCTCCTGGAGCGTCACCTACCAGGGCAAGGACTTCTGCGCCACGGCACAGACCTGGAAGGACCACCTTGGCGGCTGGGTCACCGCCGAGCGCCTCAAGGGGCAGGCCACCCTGGACCAGATCCGGCAGGCGTTTAAACTGCCTGAGGTCCAGCCGTTCAGCTTCGGCGGGACGACGTTCTGGCAGTCCGCGCTGGGCGGCGGCCAGGGCGGGCTCGTGATCTGGTCGCCGGGGCCGGGCGCGGCGCTGGACCTCGAGAGCAGCCCCGCCTACACCCCCCGGCTGCCGGGCCTCGCCGAGCAACTGCGGCAGGCAGGCTGATGGGCCGCCGTGGGCGGTCCGGCGCGCGGACAGGGACCGCCCACGGCCCAGTTCCAACCAGGCAGGGCCCACAAGGAGTGGCGTGCGAGGACGAGATGACGGGTCGTTTGTCGAGTTCGTGGCGGAGCGCGGCAACGCCCTGCTGCGAACCGCCATACTGATGTGCCATTCCCGGCATGACGCCGAAGACGCTCTGCAGTCCGCCCTGGAGAAGGCGTACCGGCACTGGGACCGGCTGGAGCCGGACACCGATCCGGAGCCGTACGTACGCCGGATCCTGGTCAACCTGCTGATCAGCCGGGCCCGGCGCTGGCGGGTGCTGCGGGAGATCCAGGTGGCCAGGATGCCCGAGGTGCCGACCACGGCGCCCACCCACGAGGTGGAGCTGCGCGGCACCCTGGTGGACGAGCTGCGCAGGCTGGGCCCCCGGCAGCGCGCGGTCCTTGTGCTGCGCTATTGGGAGGATCTCTCCGAACTGCAGACCGCCGAGCTGCTCGGCTGCTCGGTGGGCACAGTGAAGAGCCAGGCGTCCCGGGGGCTGGCCAGGCTCCGGGAGCGGATCGACGTGACCATGACACCGATGGGGAGGTGAACGATGGACCTGGAGAACGAACTGCGCCTCGCGATGGCCGAGCACGTGGCCGATGCCACGGTCGGGGGGTCGCTCGCCATGGCCGTCCGCGAGCGGCACCGCCGCCGGGTCGCCCGCAGGCGGGTGGCGCTCGTGACGGCGGCCGTCGGACTGCTGGCCACAGCGATGGCGCCCGCCTATCAAGCACTGCGGGCCACCCCGGCCGGTGATCATAGGCCGCTGCGCCCTTCACTGGGCGGCACTGCCGTGCCGAACGCGCCCGCTCAGGTACAGCCCACGTCGCCGGGCACGGCTCGTCCGGCGCCGTCGGCCGCCCCCTCCGGGACCTCGCAGACTCCGGTACCGTCCGCGACGGCCCCCGCCACGACTCGGCCCTCGCCGCTCCCTGGGCTGTCCTGGATCGGCTACCTGCCGAGCGGGCTGAAGGCGGTCGGCCCCTGCGTCCAGCAGTCGGCCGGCACCCGGCGGACCACGGTCTGCCGGTGGAACGGCAGCGGGACGCTCGAGGTGGATGTGGTCCGGGCGCCGGGGTTGGTCCGGGCGGAGCAACTCGGCGCGCTGCCGGTCCTACCCAGGTACGTGACCGTGCACGGCAACCGGGCGATCTATCTGGTACGTCCGGACGGCGGCAGTCAGCTCGTCTGGATCGACCGGCCCGGAGTCGGCGTCATCGTGATCGCCGGCCCGTCGCTGAGCGATCAGCTGACCCGGATCGCCGCCGGGATCCGTCCATGACGGCCCCGGCGGCGGGCGTGTCCTGGGTCCGCTCAGATCGCCTCTGAGAGGAGCTTGGCGACCCGGGACACGCCCTCGACCAGGTCGTCGTCGCCCAGCGCGTACGAAAGCCGGAAGTAGCCCGGGGTACCGAACGCCTCGCCGGGGACCAGCGCGACCTCGACCTCGTCGAGGATCAGCGCGGCCAGCTCCACCGAGGTCTGCGGGCGCTTGCCGCGGATCTCCTTGCCGAGCAGCTCCTTGACTGACGGATAGACGTAGAACGCGCCCTTGGGCTCCGGGCAGAACACGCCCGGGATCTCGTTGAGCATCCGGACGATGGTCTGGCGGCGGCGGTCGAAGGCGGTGCGCATCTCGGCGACGGCGGACAGGTCGCCGCTGACCGCGGCCAGGGCCGCCGCCTGCGCGACGTTGGAGACGTTCGAGGTGGCGTGCGACTGCAGGTTCGTGGCGGCCTTGACCACGTCGGCCGGCCCGATCAGCCAGCCCACCCGCCAGCCGGTCATGGCGTACGTCTTGGCCACGCCGTTCACGACCACGACGCGGTCGGCCAGCTCGGGCACCACCACGGGCAGCGAGTGGAACTCGGCGTCGCCGTAGACCAGGTGCTCGTAGATCTCGTCGGTGAGGACCCAGAGATCGTGCTCGAGGGCCCAGCGGCCGATCGCCTCGACTTGCCCGCGGGTATAGACGCCGCCGGTCGGGTTCGACGGGGAGCAGAGCAGCAGGACCTTCGTACGGGCGGTACGGGCGGCCTCGAGTTGCTCGACGCTCACCAGGTAGTCGGTGGTCTCGTCGGTGATCACCTCGACGGGCACGCCGCCGGCCAGCTTGATCGCCTCGGGGTAGGTGGTCCAGTACGGCGCGGGCAGCAGCACCTCGTCGCCCGGGTCGAGCAGGGTGGCGAACGCCTCGTATATGGCCTGCTTGCCGCCGTTGGTGACCAGTACCTGGGTGGCCGGATCGACCTGGTAGCCGGAGTCCCGCAGGGTCTTCGCGGCGATGGCGGTCTTCAGCTCGGGAAGCCCCCCTGCGGGGGTGTACTTGTGGAAGCGCGGCTGGCGGCAGGCCTCGACGGCGGCCTCGACGATGTAGTCGGGCGTCGGGAAGTCGGGCTCGCCCGCGCCGAAAACGATGACCGGCCGGCCCGCGGCCTTCAGGGCCTTGGCCTTGGCGTCCACAGCGAGCGTGGCGGACTCGGAGATAGCGGCGATGCGCGCGGAGATTCGACTCATGCTCCCCATGCTTCCAGACTCCGCGCACCGCTCGCAGGTTGATATCGTTGCCGGTCCAGGGCCAGGTCAGAGCGTACGCGGCGGGTTTTCCCCCGGGGGTACGGCCGATCTGGTTCGACGCGGGGGTGTCGGGCCACGTACACTTCTGCAACTAGTGGCAGGTGCTCCGTCGGCGAGATCGACCCGGCAGGCACCGTCACGGGTATAGGGCAGTGGCTCAATTGGTAGAGCTCCGGTCTCCAAAACCGGCGGTTGGGGGTTCGAGTCCCTCCTGCCCTGCGAGTGTGCGAAGGTGGCGACCGCCTTGGACGGCGGGCGAAGATCGCAACAGACGACCGACTGAGGTGGACGGCAGCACACATGGCGACTGACACACGCGACGACGCCGCGACCGAGGACCAGGGCAAGCCCGCCAAGCGTAAGCGGACCTCTCCCGCCTTGTTCGTGCGTCAGGTGATCGCGGAACTGCGTAAGGTCATCTGGCCGACCCGCAGGGAGCTGATCACCTACACGATGGTCTCGCTGACCTTCGTGCTCGTCATGATGGGCATCACCTTCGGTTTCGACAAAGCGCTGCAGTGGGGCATCTTCAAGCTGTTCACCTGAGCCGCGGGGCCTTCGTCCCGCGTCACACCACCACATCGTCTGAGAGAAAGAGTCACCGTGTCCGAGTTCCCACAGTCCGACGACAAGGCCACCGCGGAGGCCCAGTCGACTGAGGTCGAGCCGGCCGAGACCGCCGCCGAGGCCGTGTCCGACATCGCCGACGCGGAGTCCGAGACGGACGAGGCCTCAGAGGCCGACGAGTCCGAGCCCGAGCCCGAGATCGACCTGCTGGCCGACTTCAAGCTGGAGCTGCGGCTGCAGCCGGGCGACTGGTACGTGGTCCACTCCTATGCGGGCTACGAGAACCGGGTCAAGACCAACATCGAGACCCGGACCACGACGCTCAACATGGAGGACTACATCTTCCAGATCGAGGTGCCTCAGCACGAGGTCACCGAGATCAAGGCGGGCAAGCGGCAGAAGGTGCAGGAGAAGGTCCTGCCGGGCTACATCCTGGTCCGCATGGAGCTCACCGACGAGTCGTGGGCCGCGGTCCGCAACACCCCCGGTGTCACGGGCTTCGTCGGCCTGTCCAGCAAGCCGTCGCCGCTGAGCATCCAGGAGGTCGCCAACCTCCTCGCGCCCGAGGTCGAAGAGCAGGTCCAGGCCAAGGCCGCCGCGAAGAGCGCGATCGCCGTCGACTTCGAGGTCGGCGAGTCGGTCACCGTCATGGACGGCCCCTTCGCGACGCTGCCCGCCACGGTCAACGAGATCAACGCCGAGCAGCAGAAGCTCAAGGTGCTCGTCTCCATCTTCGGCCGCGAGACCCCGGTCGAGCTCTCGTTCAACCAGGTCTCGAAGATCTGACCAGTCCGTACGATCACGTACGCTGAAAAGTCGTCCTCGCCGGATCGGTGAGGGATGGTCCCAACGAGGCGGTCTACGTTCCAGCCGCCATCGTTGCCCGTCATGCGGGAGCCGGGGCCAAAGCACAAGGAACGAGAGGAAGGCGTCATGCCTCCGAAGAGAAGGAAGATCGCCGCGATCGTCAAGGTCCAGCTGAACGCTGGTGCCGCGACCCCCGCGCCGCCCGTCGGTACCGCCCTCGGTCCGCACGGCGTGAACATCATGGAGTTCTGCAAGCAGTACAACGCTGCCACGGAGTCCCAGCGCGGCACCGTCATCCCCGTAGAGATCACCATTTACGAGGACCGGTCGTTCACGTTCGTCACCAAGACCCCGCCCGCCGCGAGGATGATCCTCAAGGCCGCCGGGATCGAGAAGGGCAGCGGCGTCCCGCACAAGACCAAGGTCGGCTCGGTCACCCGTGACCAGATCCGTGAGATCGCGACGACCAAGATGCAGGACCTGAACGCCAAGGACCTCGAGGCCGCCGAGAAGATCATCGCCGGCACCGCCCGTTCCATGGGCATCGACGTCAACTAGTACCCCGAATGTGGGAGGGCCCGCGCGGCCCGCCACCACGAACTCCATGAGGAGCTGACATGCAGCGCAGCAAGGCATACCGCAACGCGGCCACCCAGTTCGACCGGGACAGCCAGTACTCGCCGCTCGCGGCGGTCCGGCTGGCCAAGACCACCTCGGTCACCAAGTTCGACGCGACCGTCGAGGTCGCCCTGCGCCTCGGCGTCGACCCGCGCAAGGCCGACCAGATGGTCCGTGGCACCGTCAACCTGCCGCACGGCACCGGCAAGGTGGCCCGCGTGGCCGTCTTCGCCGCGGGCGCCAAGGCCGACGAGGCCCGTGAGGCCGGGGCCGACATCGTCGGCTCGGACGACCTGATCGAGAAGATCCAGGGTGGTTTCCTGGACTTCGACGCGGTCGTCGCCACGCCGGACATGATGGGCAAGGTCGGCCGCCTGGGCCGGGTGCTCGGCCCGCGTGGCCTCATGCCCAACCCGAAGGTCGGCACCGTCACCACCGACGTGACCAAGGCCGTGACCGAGATCAAGGGCGGCAAGATCGAGTTCCGTGTCGACCGGCACGCGAACCTGCACTTCATCATCGGCAAGGTCTCGTTCACCGAGCGCCAACTGGTGGAGAACTACGCCGCCGCGATCGACGAGGTCACCCGGCTCAAGCCGACGGCGGCCAAGGGCCGGTACGTCAAGAAGTCCATCATCAGCACGTCGATGGGCCCGGGCATCCCGGTCGACCCGAACGCGGTCCGCAACCTCACCGCGGAGCTCGACGAGACTGCCTGATCGACCCTGTCGCTGCGGGGTGCCCCTGCCTGGGGGCGTCCCGCAGCGGCGTTCCCGCCCCTGGATACAGCATTCGCTGTCCGGAATGGGACACCTGAGGGTTCCGGTATTGCGTACCCCTCAATGGTCGAATTGGGCTAAGTTACCGGATGGTGCTTGATCGCCTCAGCGGCACCACGAATCACTGGCGCGCACCCTCGGGAGGATTCGTGAAACCGGGACTGGACCGGGCCATCGCCATTGGCAGCGTTGCTGCTGTGGCGATCGTGCCGACGGTCCTTCTGGTGGTGCTGAAGGTCGGCGTGGGGGATCCCAGTATCGCGCCGGGCGCACCGGCGGCCATGAACGCCGCGGCTACCTCCGGGTCCGGTTTCAAGCGCATCGGGCAGCATCCCAAGGCCACCCCGGCCCCAGGTGCCGCCGGCTGGTCCTCGACGGCCACCCCGACGCCGAGTCCCACGCCGACCGGGGTCACCTCGTACACCGTGACCGGGGTGGAGCATGTGATCGGCCGTTTGCTCTCGGCCGGCACCCGGATCGACTCGATTCAGCAGTCGACCGTGGTGCTGAAGCCGGCGTTCGGCCTCACCGCGACAGGCCGGACGACGACCGTGCAGAACGGTCAGACCGTCAGGTCCACCTCCAGCCTGGCCGTCAGCGGCAGCACCGTCAGGTCCTGTACCGACAAAGTGTGCATGAACCCGGCCTGGACCAGCGCGCAGCACGCCAAGGCCGCCGCCGATGCGGACCCGCGTCGCTTCACGCGCTTCATGCGGGGACTCACGGGTGGCCGCACCAGCAGCCACTACCAGGTCCAGGCGGGCCTCAACCAGGTCACCCCGCTGCTGCCCGCCGACCTCGCGTTGAAGATCACGCAGATGGCCAACGGGGGCACGGTTACCGTGGACCTGTGGGCGGACGGCCGGGATCGGCCGACAAAGATCACGATTGTCGGCCACGACCCGGGTGCGGACATCACGGTCACGGACTCCTACTCCAACTACGGCTGAGTAGTACGACCATCGGCCGAGCAGGACGGCACATTGTGGTACCCACGGGGGATGTCCGGGCGCATGGAGTGAACCAGACTCCTCATCACAACGTCCAATAACTCGCCGGTCAGTCCGGTACGGGGGACAGGTTCTCCGCTAGGAAAGGATCACCATGACGATTCGTCGATATGCCGCGGGGGCCGCGGCCGGTACCACCCTGGTGCTGTCCCTCACCGCGTGTCTCGGTACCACTGGCACAGGTGCCAGTGGCGGTGGCTCGAACGCGAGCCTCACCGCCGCCGAGGTCATCCAGAACGCCTCCCAGAAGACGAGCAGCTTCAACACCTTCAAGGCCGAGATCACCACGACCGGTCTGGCTGAGATGCACGGGCTCGTCCAGTTCCAGCTCAAGCCGACCGTCGCCATGTCGATGAACATCGACAAGATGGGCGCCGCGGGCCAGAGCATGCCCGGTGGCATGCAGGCCGTGCTGCTCGGTGACGTGATGTACGTCAAGATGCCGCAGCTGTCGTCGCTGGCCGGTGGCAAGCCGTGGATCAAGATCTCGCTGCAGCAGGTCGGGAGCAAGTCCGGCCTGAACATCGACGCGCTGCTCAAGCAGGCCCAGCAGAACAGCCCGGCCGACCAGACGAAGTTCCTCACCGCGTCGAAGGACGTCCACAAGGTCGGCACCGAGGACATCAACGGCGTCAGCACCACGCACTACGCGGGGACGGTCAGCGCCGCCGACGCGATGGCCAAGCTCGACACCGTGACCCAGGGCAAGTTCAAGGATCTCTACACCAAGGCCGGCATCAGCAAGATCGCCTTCGACGTCTGGGTCGACGGGAACTCGCTGCCGCAAAAGATGGAGAGCAAGGTCAACACCGCTCAGGGCGCTGTGGACACCACCCTGGTCTACAGCGACTACGGCAAGCCGGTGAACATCGCGGCTCCGCCGGCCAGCGAGGTCGGCACCTTCTCGGGCCTGGGCGGCTGACGCTCCGGTCTCCCATGTTCGGCTTATACCGCGCCCCCGGGGGCGCGGTTTTGCCGTATGTGCCTTGAGCGCGTACTCTGTGGACTGCCGAAGACCGCCGGTCGTCGCCCGCATGGGTGACCGAAGGTCCTGTCGTCAGACGGGACGGCCCGCGCAGGTGAGACGAGAGCCTTTCACACGGACTGTTTCCAGCCCGCGTGTCACGCCCCGTGCGCCTGCGCCGGGGCGTTTCCTGTTTTTCCAGGGCCTTCCTGAGCTTGTACGAGGACCGGCGGCTGTATTGGGAGGAGGCCCATGGCGAGGGCGGACAAGTCGGCAGCGGTCGCCGAGCTCAAGAGCGAGTTCGAGAGCTCGAACGGCGCTGTGCTGACGGAGTACCGCGGGCTGACCGTTGCCCAGCTCAGCGAGCTGCGCAACAACCTCGGTGCGAACGCGAGGTTCGCCGTGGTGAAGAACACGCTGACCAAGATCGCCGCAGGCGATGCCGGGGTCGACGAGGAGTTCAGGCAGCTCCTCGAAGGTCCCTCGGCCATCGCCTTCGTCAAGGGCGATGTGGTCGAGGCCGCAAAGGGCCTGCGTGATTTCGCCAAGGTGCACCCGCTCCTGGTGATCAAGGGTGGTTTCATCGACGGCAAGTCGATGAGCTCCGCCGAGATCAACAAGCTCGCCGACCTTGAGTCGCGTGAGGTTCTCCTTGCGAAGCTGGCCGGGGCGATGAAGGCGACGATGGCCAACGCGGCCGCGACCTTCAACGCACTGCCGACGCAGATGGCCCTGCTTGCGGATGCGCTGCGGGCCAAGCGTGAGGAGTCCGGCGAGACCAGCGAGGCGCCGGTCGCCGCTGCCGAAGAGGCCGCGGCGCCCACCGAGGAGATCCAGGCCGACGAGGCCTGATCACCCGTGGTCGTACGAACGTAGTTGTAGCGCAACAGAGAAGGAACACATCATGGCGAAGCTCAGCAACGACGAGCTGCTCGACGTCTTCAAGGAGATGACCCTCCTTGAGCTGTCCGAGTTCGTGAAGCAGTTCGAGGACGCCTTCGACGTCAAGGCCGCCGCGCCTGTGGCGTTCGCCGGCCCGGTCGGCCCCGGCGTCGTCGCCGAGGCTCCGGAGGAGCAGGACGAGTTCGACGTCATCCTCGAGGGTCCCGGCGACAAGAAGATCCAGGTCATCAAGGAGGTGCGTACGCTCACCAGCCTGGGCCTCAAGGAGGCCAAGGACCTGGTCGACGGCGCTCCCAAGGTCGTGCTTGAGAAGGTCAACAAGGAGGCCGCCGAGAAGGCGAAGGCCGCCCTTGAGGCCGCGGGCGCTTCGGTGACCGTCAAGTAGTACCAGCCTTACCGCCACGGGCGGCCACCCTTACCGGGTGGCCGCCCGTAGTCGTTGACCCGTGGCGTTTCCCGCACTCGAAGCTCAGATGGTGCGGGAAACGCCAGCTTCTGTTGGACGACTCAACGGGAGGTCCCAGGGGTAACGCTGGTCTCGGGGGGCGTTGCGTAACGATCTGCTCACAGAGGTGCGGTACTGGACGGGAAGTTTGGTCCTGCCTCTTCCATTTCTTGGAACTACCGCTACCGTAGTGGAACCCCGGTACTTACTACTGGCGAGTAGTCGCATCATCGTGACGGACAGTTACTGCTCTCCCGTTCGCTGTTCCGGAACCACCCCCGGCCGGACGAAAGGTTGCGCGTGGGCGTCGAGATCAGAGTCGAAGGGCTGACAAAGCGCTTCGGACGACAGACCATTTGGCAGGACGTGTCGCTGACACTGCCCGCAGGAGAGATCTCCGTTCTCCTCGGACCGTCCGGCACGGGCAAGTCCGTGTTCCTTAAGACTCTGGTCGGCTTGCTCAAGCCCGAGGCCGGGCACATCTGGATCGGCGACCGTGACCTCACGCGCCTTCCGGAGGCGGATCTCTATGAGACCCGCAAGCTGTTCGGTGTGCTCTTTCAGGACGGTGCGCTCTTCGGCTCCATGAGCCTGTTCGACAACATCGCCTTCCCCCTTCGAGAGCACACGAAGAAGAAGGAAGGCGTGATCAAGAACATCGTCATGGAGAAGATGGAGCTGGTCGGTCTTCTCGGAGCCGAGGCCAAGCTGCCGGGCGAGATCTCGGGTGGTATGCGCAAGCGCGCCGGCCTCGCCCGCGCCCTGGTGCTGGACCCGGAGATCATCCTCTGCGACGAGCCGGACTCCGGCCTGGACCCGGTCCGCACCGCGTACCTGAACCAGCTGATCGTGGACCTCAACGCCCGCATCGGCGCCACGTTCCTGATCGTCACCCACGACATCAACAGCGCCCGTACGGTGCCCGACCACATCGGCCTGCTGTTCCAGCGCCACCTGGCCATGTTCGGCCCCCGGGAGATGCTGCTCAGCAGCGACGAGCCGGTCGTCCGGCAGTTCCTCAACGCCCGCAAGCACGGCCCGATCGGCATGTCCGAGGAGAAGGACCTCTCCGAGCTCGAGGCCGAGGCCAAGATGGGCCACGACCCGGGCAGGCTGCCGCCGATCCCGCCGCAGCTCATGCCCAGCGACGGACGGGCCCGCCTGGCCCAGGCCGCGCCGGGTGCGTGGCTCAAGGCCAATGGAATCCAGGCGCCCCCCGGGTCCTTCATCGACGACGCCGGCGTGAACTGGACCGAAGAGTGGCCGCGTTACGTCGCGGCCCAGCAGCAGCCGGTGGCCGCGCCGCCAGGCGGAGGCCCACAGTAATGACCGACCCCACAAGGCGCGAGGGGGAAGTCAAGCGGAGGACAAGGGGTGGCGGTACTCTCCGCCCTGTCGGTGACGGTTTCGTGAACATTGCCGTCAAGGAACCCGGCCGCTTCTTCGCCCTCTGCCTCGACACTTTCCGCGCGATGTTCAAGCTCCCCTTCCAATGGCGGGAGTTCATCCAGCAGGCGTGGTTCATCGTCGGCGTGACGGTGATTCCCACGGCGCTGGTCGCCATTCCCTTCGGTGCGGTCCTGGCGCTGCAGGTCGGCGGGCTGATCCGGCAGTTCGGTGCCCAGTCCTTCACCGGGTCCGCGTCGGTCGTCGCCATCGTCCGCGAGGCGAGCCCGATCGTGACCGCGCTGCTCATCGCGGGGGCGGCCGGTTCGGCCATGTGCGCCGACCTCGGCTCGCGGAAGATCCGCGAGGAGATCGACGCGATGGAGGTGCTCGGGATCAACCCGCTGCACCGCCTCGTGGTGCCCCGGATGCTCGCTTGCGCGTTCGTCGCACTGTTCCTGAACGGGCTGGTCTCGGTCGTCGGCATCAGCGGCGGGTACGTCTTCAACGTCATGCTGCAAGGCGGCACGCCCGGCGCGTACATCGCGTCCTTCAACGCGATCGCGCAGCTGCCCGACCTGTACCAGGCCGAAGTGAAGGCCTTCATCTTCGGCATCACCGCCGGGCTCGTGGCCGCCTACAAGGGCCTCAATGCCAAGGGCGGGCCGAAGGGCGTGGGGGACGCCGTCAACCAGACAGTCGTCATCACCTTCATGCTGCTCTTCCTGGAGAACTTCCTGCTCAGCGTCGTGTACTCCCTGTTGATTCCGCAGAAGGGCATGTGATGGCGCGGGACGTCAAGGCGGTGCTGACCCGCCCGCTCGATCGGCTCGACGATCTGGGCCACCAGCTGTCGTTCTACGCGCGCGCCTTCGCCTGGACCTTCCGGGTGCTGCGCCGCTACCGCACCGAGGTGCTCCGGTTGCTCGCCGAGGTCAGCCTCGGCACGGGCGGCCTCGCCGTGATCGGCGGCAGTGCGGCGATCGTCGGCTTCATGACCTTCTTCGTCGGTACGGAGGTCGGGCTGCAGGGCTACACGGCTCTCAACCAGATCGGTACCGCGGCCTTCAGCGGATTCATCTCCTCCTATGCCAACACCAGGGAGCTCGCGCCGATCGTGTCGGCGCTGGCCCTGAGCGCCACGGTCGGCTGCGGTTTCACCGCCCAGCTCGGCGCGATGCGGATCTCCGACGAGATCGACGCGCTGGAGGTCATGGCCGTCCCCTCGCTGCCGTTCCTGGTCACCACCCGGATGGTCGCGGGGCTGCTCTCGGTCATCCCGCTCTACATCATCGGCCTGCTGGCCTCGTACTTCGCGACCCGGCTGATGGTCACGATCTTCTTCGGCCAGTCCACCGGGACCTACGACCACTACTTCGGCCTGTTCCTGTCACCGGACGACATCCTCTGGTCGTTCGGGAAGGTGCTGGTCTTCGCGACGCTGGTGATGCTGATCCACTGCTACTACGGCTACAACGCGAGCGGCGGCCCGGCCGGCGTCGGCGTGGCGGTCGGACGTGCGGTCCGTACCAGCATCGTGGTCATCAACATCATGGACCTGGCCCTCGGCATGGCGATCTGGGGCACCACCACCACTGTCCGGATCGCGGGGTAATGGCGCAGTGACACACGCGACCCCCCCACCCGGAGGCCTCAGCCAGCGCCTCCGCTACCGCCTCTACGGGGTGGTGTTCCTGCTCGTGGTGGCGCTGCTCCTGCTGCTCGTCGCCGCCTTCTACCAGAAGACCTTCAAGTCGGTCGTCAGCGTCAAGGTGCAGACCGACCGGGCCGGGCTGCAGCTTCTCGACCGTTCGGACGTCAAGGTGCGCGGCCTGATCGTCGGCGAGGTGCGCTCGACCAAGGCCACGGCGGCCGGCGCCGAGCTCGATCTCGCGATCGACCCGGACAAGGCGAAGCTGATTCCGGCCAACGCCCTTGCCCGGCTGCTGCCCAAGACCCTCTTCGGCGAGAAGTACGTCGATCTGGAGATCCCGGCCCAGCCGGTGGGCACCCTGCACGAGGGCACCGTGATCGCGCAGGACCAGTCGCAGAAGGCCGTTGAGATCGACAAGGTCCTCAACGACGCCCTGCCCGTACTTCAGGCCGTACAGCCCGAGAAGCTCAACGCCACCCTGAACGCGCTGGCGACGGCGCTGCAGGGCCGCGGCGACCAGCTCGGTCACACCCTCGACCAGGCCGACTACCTGCTCAAGCAGGTCAACCCGAAGCTGCCCACCCTGATGTACGACATCCGGGCGCTGGCCGACACCGCCGACGTCTACAACGCGGCGGCCCCCGACCTGCTGCAGACGCTGCGCAACCTGAACGTGACCAGCACCACGATCGTCGACAAGCAGTCCACGATCCAGCAGCTGATCCCGGCCGTCACCCAGGTGGCGGACAAGGGGACGCGGTTCGTCGGGGACAACGCCAACAAGATCATCGGTGTGAACATCGCGAGCCGCCCCGCGCTTGAGCTGTTCGCGACGTACTCCCCGGAACTGCCGTGCGTCTTCCAGGGCCTGGCGAAGATCAAGCCCCGGATCGAGGCGGCGGTCGGCGGGCGCAACCCGATGCTGAACATCACGGTGGAGATCGTGAAACCGCGGCCGGCGTACAAGAACCCGCTGGACCTGCCCCAGGCCCAGGACTTCCGTAAGCCGCGCTGCTACGGCCTGCCCAACCCGACGGTGCCGTTCCCGGACTACGTCGCCCTGGACGGCACCCAGAACGACGTCTGGTGGAAGACCTCAGGCTCGACGGGCGCGAAGCCCCGGGCGCTGTCGAGCATCTTCCTGCAGCCCAGCGCGAACATGACCGGGAATGACTTGATCAAGAGCGTCGCGGCCCCGCTGCTGAAGACCCCCGCCGCCCAGGTGTCCGGCGTCGCGTCGCTGCTGCTCGGCCCGATCACCAACGATGGGGTGGTGACGGTCGGATGAGCCAGAACACGAAGACGGCCGCGGCGGCCGTCAAGTTGCTGATCTTCGTCGCGATCACGTCGCTGGCGACGGGTGCGCTGGCGATCCTGATCGCCAACTCGGATTTCGTCCCGTCCCGCACCTACAAGGCGATCTTCACTGACGCCGCCGGAGTCCTGACCGGGGACGACGTCCGTGTCGCGGGCGTCCGGGTCGGCGGGGTCAAGCAGATCTCGCTCTACCAGGGGGACCAGGCCGAGATCACCTTCACGGTCGAGAAGAGCGGCATCTTCGCGGCCGGGCTGCCCAGCTCGGTGACCGCGCAGATCCGGTACCGGAACCTCGCAGGTCAGCGCTATCTCTCGCTGTCGGAGGGCTCGGGAACCGTCGGCCAGACCATGCCGGACGGCGGCATCATCCCGGTGTCGCAGACCCAGCCCGCGCTGGATCTGACCGTGCTGTTCAACGGCTTCCGGCCGCTGTTCAAAGCAGTGGCCCCCGAGGACGTCAACAAGCTCTCGTTCGAGATCATCCAGACCCTGCAGGGCGAGGGCGGTACGGTCGACGGGCTGCTGACCCATGTCGCGTCGCTGACCAACAGCCTCGCCGACCGGGACAAGGTCATCGGCGATGTGATCACCAACCTCAACCAGGTGCTCGGCACCATCGACGCCAGGCACCAGCAGGTGGGCGCGCTGATCACCGACCTGCAGTCGTTCATCAGCGGGGTGTCGGGGGACCGCAAGGCCATCTTCGACTCGCTCGGCGCGATCAACGACCTCACCGGTGTCACGACCAACCTGCTGCTCCAGGCGCGGCCCTCCCTCACGTACGACATCGGCGCGCTCAACACGACGGCCAAGACCCTGGCCGACAATGGCAGCGCGCTCAACACGGCCCTCAGCCAGGCCCCGAGCCGGCTGAACCAGCTGGCCAACGCGTCCTCGTACGGCTCGTGGTTCAACTTCTACCTGTGCGCCCTCGACGCACGGATCGCGATGCCGGGCGGCCCTGTCGTGCAGACGCCGTCGATCATCAATGACAACGCGAGGTGCAAGTAGATGAGAGTTCCCTTCAGGGAGCGGAATCCGCTGCCCCTCGGCCTCGCCGGGCTTGCCACCATCGCGGTGCTGGTCCTGCTGGTCACTCAGCTGAACAATCTGCCCTTCATCTCCGGCGGTACGACCTACCACGCGGCCTTCGCCGAGGCCGCCGGGCTGCGCAACGGGGAAGAGGTACGGATCGCGGGCGTCAAGGTCGGTCAGGTGACCGACCTCGGCCTGGAGGGCGACCACGTCAAGGTCACCTTCAAGATCGACGATGGAGTCCGGGTGGGCGACCTGTCCCGGGCCGAGATCAAGATCAAGACGCTGCTCGGCGCGCACTACCTGTCGCTGGTCCCACGCGGGCCCGGCAGGCAGAACCCGCGGGCGGAGATCCCGATCTCCAGGACCGCTACGCCCTTCGAGGTCGTACCGGCGATCAACCAGCTCAGTCAGCAGGTCGGCCAGATCGACACCGTCCAGCTGGCCAAGTCGTTCGACACGATCTCGGCGACGTTCAAGAACTCCCCGGCGGAGATCCAGGCATCGCTGCGCGGACTGCAACGCCTGTCGGCGACGATCTCCTCCCGTGACGATCAACTGCACCAGCTCCTCGCCCGTTCCACCCGGGTCACCGGGGTGCTGGCCGACCGGAACCAGGAGTTCGTCAAACTGATCGCCGACGGGGACAAGATCCTCCAGGCGGTGTCGGCGCGGCGGGACGTCATCCACCAGCTCCTGATCAACACCGTCTCGCTGTCGGAGCAGATCAACGGCTTCATCGCCGACAACCAGGCGCAGCTCACCCCGATGCTGGCCAACCTGGAGCGGGTGAACCAGATCCTGCTGAAGAACCAGGACAACCTGGACAAGACGATCTCACTCCTCGCGCCGTTCGCCTCGCAGTTCACCGACGCCACCGGCACCGGGCGCTGGTTCGACAGCTACATCCAGAACCTGCTCCCCATCCCGGCGTCCATCGGAACGCTGCCGCAGAAGACGGCCCCCGGTACCCAGTCCGCCAACCCACTGCCGGTCCTCCCATGAGCGGGCCCATGCGTGACCAGAGGCAGGTAGCCCTGTGAAGCCCTCCTCCATCCTCCGCCTAGGCGTCGTGGTCATCGTGGCCGCGCTGCTGGCAGGCGCCCTGGTGGTGTTCTGGCCGGGCGGAAAACAGCGCCATCTCACGGCGTACTTCACCAACGCCGTCGGGCTCTACCCGGGCGCGGACGTGCGCATCCTCGGCATCAAGGTCGGGGGGGTGGACAGCGTCACGCCCAAGGGCACCTCGGTCAAGGTCGAGCTGCACTGGGACGCCACGTACCGGGTCCCCGCCAACGTCGAGGCCGTCATCGTCAACCAGACACTTGTGTCCGACCGCTACGTCCAGCTCACCCCCGTCTACCAGGGCGGCGGCGTGCTCGCCGACGGCAGCACGCTCGACACCGGCCGTACGGTCGTCCCGGTCGAGGTCGACGACGTGTCCAGCAGCCTGAACAACCTCGACAAGGCCCTCGGCCCGCAGGGCGCCAACACCAACGGCTCGCTGTCACGGCTGCTGCAGACCGGCGCGGCCAACCTCAGCGGCCAGGGCAGCGACATCCGGGGCACCATCGCCGACACCGCCAAGGTGCTCAGCACCCTCAGCGAGGACCGCGGCGACATCACCTCGACCGTCAAGAACCTGCAGGTCATCACGGCCGCCATGGCCACCAACGACCAGCAGATCCGCAACTTCACCGACCACCTGTCAGGGGTCTCCGGGCAGCTGGCGGGGGAGAAGAACGACCTGGGGGCGGCCCTGCAGACCCTCGGCCCGACGCTGCGCAACGTGACCCAGTTCGTGAAGGGCAACCGCACCCAGCTGGCCACCAACGTGCGCCAGCTCGCCCAGGTCACCTCGGTGCTCGTCAACCAGAAGGACGCGCTCGGCAAGTTCCTCACCGACGCGCCCGTCGGCATCAGCAACCTGGCGCACGCGTACGACCCGATCAGCGGGACGCTGGGCACCAGGGCCGACCTGCGGCAGTTCAAGGACCTCGGGTCATGGATCTGCTCCCTCGAGTACTCGATGGGTACCCCGCCCCAGTCGTGCCTGGCCCAGCTGGCCCCGCTGACCAATGCGGCCAAGAGCCTCAACTTCTCGCTGGACCTGTCCTGGCTCACCGCGCTGACCACGACCTACAGCCCGATCTGCCCGCCGGCGGACGCCTACGGCCCCGGATACAAGGGACCGAAGGCCACCGGGTGCGTCAACGATCCGAAGGCACTCAAGCCCGTGGGCGTGAGCGCCCTGCTGCCCGGAGGTACCCCATGAAGCGCCCTCTGAAGGGCCTGGGCATGGTCGCGGCGGGCGTGCTCGCGCTGTCGGGCTGTTCCTTCAACGGGGTCGCCGGGCTGCCGTTGCCTGGAGGTCCCGACACCGGCTCCAACCCGTACGAGGTGAAGATCGAGTTCACCAACGTGCTCGACCTGGTGCCGCAGTCGACCTGCAAGGTCAACGACGTCTCGGTCGGCAAGGTCACCGACATCAAGCTCCAGGGCTGGCACGCCGAGGTGACCTGCACGATCCGCAGGGACGCGAACCTCCCGGCCAACGCGATCGCGACGATCAGCCAGACCAGCCTGCTCGGCGAGAAGTTCGTCGCCCTGTCGGCCCCCACCCAGGAGGCCCCGGTCGGCACCCTGGCCCAGGGCGCGGTCATCCCGCTCAGCCGTACGACCCGTACCACCGAGGTCGAAGAGGTCCTGTCGGCGCTGTCCATGCTGCTCAACGGCGGTGGCATCGAGCAGATCGCCACGATCACCCATGAGCTCAACGCCGCCATGCAGGGCCGCGGCGACACGATCAAGGACCTGCTCAACCGGGTCAACACCTTCGTGGGGACGCTCGACAAGCAGAAGAGCGAGATCAACCGGGCGATCGACAGCATCGACCGGCTGACCGGCAAGCTGGCCGCGGAGAAGCAGACCATCGCCGACACCATCGACCGCTCCGGACCGGCCATCAAGATCCTCAGCGACAACCGGGCCGACCTGACCCGGATGCTCGTCTCGCTCGGGAAGCTCGGCCAGGTCTCGACCAACGTGATCAGCCAGTCCAAGACGGACCTGCTGGCCAACCTGAAGGCACTCGAACCCCTGCTGAACAACATCAACAAGGCCGGTGCGCTGCTCCCGCAGAACCTGGAGATGCTGTTCACATACCCGTTCCCGCCGACGTACGCCAACGCCCAGAAGGGCGATTTCGCGAACGTGCACTTCACCCTCGACCTCGATCTGAAGAACCTGATGCACAACCTGCTCGGCGGCACCGTGCTCGACAAGAGCCTCGCCAAACAGGCCGCTGCGCTGCGGGGACAACTGAAGCCGCCGCAGATCGTCATCCCACAGGCCCCGCCGGGCGTCCTCAACACGGCGGTGACCACGGGCACGCAGCTGATCGGCGGCCTGTCCCCGGCCGGCGCGGGCGACCCGGGTAACGGCCTCACCACGCTGATGGGAGCGCAGTAGTGATCATCAAGCGTGGCGTGAAGGTTCAGCTGGTGGTCTTCCTGCTGATCACCGTCCTGGGCATCGGCTACACCGCCGTGCACTACATCGGCATCGGCCGCGGGCTGCTGAACCAGCAGTACACGGCCTATGTGGAGCTGGCCGACTCCGGTGGCGCGTTCACCAACGGCGAGGTCACCTACCGGGGCGTACGGGTCGGACGGGTCGGGCCGATCACGCTCACCCAGACCGGCGTCAGGGTCGAGCTCGACCTGAACCGGGGCAGCCACATCCCCCGCGACAGCTTCGCCGTGGTCGCCAACCGGTCCGCGGTCGGCGAGCAGTACATCGACCTGCAGCCACGCACCGACAGCGGGCCCTACCTCGACCAGGGCGCGTCGTACACGATCACCAGGGACAACACCAGGACCCCGGTGCCGACCGCGGAGCTGCTGCGCAACGTCGACGCGCTCGTCGCCTCGGTCAACCCGAAGGACCTGGGCACCATCGTCGACGAGCTGAACAGGGCGTTCGCCGGTTCGGCCGCCGACCTGCAGACGATCCTGGACTCCAGCGACAGGCTGCTCAAGACCCTGAACGACAACTACGGGACCACCTCGCAGCTGCTGGACAACAGCAAGATCGTGCTGAACACCCAGCGCGCCAAGGGCACCGCGATCCAGACCTTCGCCCACAACCTGAGCGTCCTCACCGGGGAGATCCGGCGCGACGACCCGAGCATCCGCTCGGCCATCGACGCCACCACCCCGGCGACACTCCAGGTCAGCAAGCTGATCGACGGGCTCGGCCCGACCCTTCCGGTGCTGCTGTCCAACCTGACCTCCACCGGCCAGGTCATCGCACAGCGCATCGACGGCCTGCGGTCGCTGCTGATCCTCTACCCGGCGACCCTCGGCGGCGCGTTCACCGTCACGCCGGGTGACGGCACGGAGCACTTCGGCTTCGTCCTCAACTTCGACAGCCCGGCGCCCTGCACCAAGGGGTACGAGAAGGCCCGGATCCGGTATCCGTCGGACTCACGGAACCTGCCGGCCAGTACGAGCCTGGGCTGCACCCTGCCGAGCAGCTCCCCACAGGACGTGCGAGGTTCCCGGAACGCGCCCAAGCCGAAGGCCGGGGTCAAGCTGCCGCCGGGCGCGACCGACGCCGCGGGGACGGTCCCGGATGCGAGTACGAGCTCGAGTACGGCCGCCCAGGCAGGGGCCCCTGCCCAGACCTATCAGTCAGGTTCGTCCAACTCGGTCTATATGACCAGTTACGATCCTGCGACCGGCTCGTACACCGGCCCCGACGGCAAGCAGTACGTCGTCGGAACGACCGGCGGACAACAGCGTCTTTTGGGGGATGCGTCGTGGAAGTGGCTGCTGCTCGGCCCTCTGGCGAAGTGAGGGACGGCCATGTCCAGTGAGAACCGGCCTCCGGGCCGCGGTAAGGCAGCGGTGATCACGCTCGGCGCGATCGTCGCCGTCGCCGCCGTGGCGGCGATCGTCCTGGGCATGCAGCGCTTGGGCGGTGCGGACCCGGCGCAGCGCCGGGACGACATCCGGGCGGCGGCCACCCAGGAGGCGACGAACCTGCTCGCCGCCGACTACCGCAAGGCCCAGAGCGTCTCCGACCACATCCTCAGCGGCGCCACCGGCCAGTTCAGGGACGAGTGGGCGGGCACCGGGGGCAAGGCGTTCGTCGACGCGATCACCAAGGCCCAGTCGGTCGGGGCCGTCCAGACGGTCGTCGTCGGCGTGGTCAGTGCGGACGCCAACTCCGCCGAGGTCATGGTGGCGGCCAACTCGACCGTCACGATGCCGCAGGTGCCGGCCGGTACGCTGCGCACCGCCCGGTGGTCGATGAACCTCGAAAAGGTCGGCGGCCGCTGGCTGGTCTCGAAGATGGCACTGGTCCCATGACGGCACTGGGCCGCCGCAAGCGCGGCAAATCCGAGACCGAGGCCCTGCCGGCCGAGGTGGAATCGGCGGAATCGGAGGCGGAAGTGGACGGCGACACCGAGATCGACCTCGCCGCGGAGACAGCAGAGTCGAAGACAGCCGAGGCGGAAGCGGAGACCGCTGAGCTCGAGGCCGCTGAGGCCGACGAGGCGCGGGCCAGGGCCGCCAGGGCG
The DNA here is from genome assembly GCA_025964615.1 of Actinomycetes bacterium. Lineage (GTDB taxonomy): Bacteria > Actinomycetota > Actinomycetes > Streptosporangiales > Streptosporangiaceae > RYN-227. The sequence continues at coordinate 1,440 of JAOPYM010000429.1, read as the reverse complement.
AAGGCCAAGGCCGAGCTGGCCACCGCCGAGGCCCAGTTGGCGAAGGCGCGCGCCGAGGCCGAACTGGCCGACGCCGAGGCGGATCTCGCCACAGCGGTACGGACCAAGGTCCGCAAGGCCCCCAAGCCGCCCGTACCGCAGAAGGCCGCCAGGGCCGAGCAGGAGCCGGAGCGCGCCTCGATCGGCACCGGCACCTTCGCTGCGATCACGTTGCTGGCGGTGCTGGCCGTGGCCCTGCTCGGGGCCGCGGGCACGCTGTGGTGGCACCAGCGGGGTGTCGACGCCAAGGAGAAGGCGGCGCTGCAGGCGGCGACCGCCGCGGCCGGCGCGGCTCAGGACTTCTCCTCGGCCGACTACCGGACGCTGGACGCCAGCTTCAAGGCGGCTGCCGGCGATGCCACCGGGGCGCTCAAGGACCAGTACCTGAGCCTCGCGGCGAGCGTGCGCAGCAGCTACCAGCAGCAGCAGACGGTGGTCCAGGGCACTGTGCTCAAGACCGGGGTCGTTCAGATCACCAGCACCGACCAGGTGACCGTCCTGGTCTTCGTGAACCAGGCCGTCCAGAAGGTCGTGAACGGCACCAGCCAGACCTCCACGGACCAGCAGCGGATCCAGATGGTCATGAAAAGGATCAACGGCCGCTGGCTGGCGTCCAAGGTGGACGTCCTCTGAGCCCGCCCACCAGGCAGAAGATCATGCGGTCGTCCCCAGTGCGGGGGGCGGCCGCATGATCGCATTTGGGGTGGTTTCATGTGACCCTGGTCTCTAAACTGTGTCGTTACTCACTGCTAGTCGGTGCCCGAAAAGTCCGAGTCCGCTCTTGACTCAGGTGCGCTGAAGAGCCATGCTGCGAGGCAACGTGATGCATACGGTGACGCTAGACTTGCGTGCAGTGTAGAAGTTGGCTACACTGCCCCTTTGCGCTGCCTTCTGACTTTCCACGTGCGGACCACCACTGAGCACCCTGCTCATCCGGCCTGTGGTGGGAGGTCTGGCCTGCGCGTGTTCAAGTCCGCCGCGAGCCCTCGGAAGGACCACTCTTGGCAGCCTCGCGCAACGCCTCGAAACCCGCAACCGGTCCGAACCGCGTATCTTTCGCGCGCATCAAAGAACCACTCGAAGTCCCTGACCTTCTCGCGCTGCAGACCGAGTCCTTCGACTGGCTGCTCGGCAACGAGAGGTGGAAGTCCCGGGTTGAGGCCGCTCAGCAGGCCGGTTCCAAGAGCGTGCCGACCCAGTCGGGTCTCGAGGAGATCTTCGAGGAGATCAGTCCCATCGAGGACTTCTCCGGGACCATGTCCCTCTCGTTCCGGGATCACCGGTTCGAGCCGCCCAAGTACTCCGTCGAGGAGTGCAAGGACAAGGACATGACCTACTCCGCGCCGATGTTCGTGACCGCGGAGTTCATCAACAACTCCACTGGAGAGATCAAGAGCCAGA
>JAOPYM010000474.1 GCA_025964615.1 Actinomycetes bacterium | reverse complement strand
CGAGCGTGTGACGGCCGGGGTACGGCGCGAGGGTGTCAACGCGCGCTGAGTAGTTCGCCCAGTTCGTCTTCCACGTCCTGGGTGGCCACGAACAGGAGTTCGTCGCCGGCCTCCAGGGTGTCGTCGGGGCTGGGCACCAGGACCCGGCCCTCGCGCAGGATCGCGACAAGGGCCGTGTCGCGCGGCCAGGCCACCGAACCGACCCGCTGACCGGAGAGCGGCGCGTCCTCGGGGAGGGTGAGCTCGACCAGGTTGGCCTCGCCCTGCCGGAAGGTCATCAGCCGTACCAGGTCGCCGACGCTGACGGCCTCCTCGACCAGTGCGGACAGCAGCCGCGGCGTCGAGACGGCCACGTCCACGCCCCAGGACTCGTTGAACAGCCACTCGTTCTTGGGGTGGTTGATCCGGGCCACCACGCGGGGCACGCCGAACTCGGTCTTGGCCAGCAGCGAGACGACCAGGTTGACCTTGTCGTCACCGGTCGCGGCCACCATGACGTGGCAGCGTTCCAGGGCCGCGTCCTCGAGGGACTGGATCTCGCACGCGTCGGCGAGCAGCCACTCGGCCCTCGGCACGACCTCGACCTTGATCGCCTTGGGATCCTTGTCGATGAGCAGGATCTCGTGCCCGTTCTCCAGCAGTTCCTGGGCTATTGAGCGTCCGACGGCGCCGGCACCTGCGATGGCTACGCGCATCATTCGCCTCCCTTGGGCTTGACCGCCAGTGCGTCGATGATCCGGCCGAGGTCGGCGGAGGCCGCCATCACGTGGACGACGTCGCCGTCCTGGACGACCGTGTCCGGGCTGGGCACGATGGCCTCGCCCATCCGCGACAGATAGGCGACCCGGGTCTGCGCGGTCGCCTCCAGGCTGCTCACCTTGGAACCGATCCAGGCCTTGTGGGTCTGCACCTCGGCCAGCACGACCTCACCGGTGGGGTCCCGCCAGAGCGGTTCGGCACCCTCGGGCACCAATCGCCGCAGGATCTGGTCGGCGGTCCACCGGACGGTCGCGACGGTGGGGATGCCGAGCCGCTGGTAGACCTCGGCGCGACGCGGGTCGTAGATCCGTGCCACCACGTTGTCGACGCCGAAGGTCTCGCGGGCCACCCGGGCGGCGATGATGTTGGAGTTGTCGCCGCTGCTCACCGCCACGAAGGCCGATGCCCCCTCGATGCCCGACTCGACCTGGACATCCCGGTCGAACCCGAACCCGGTGACCCGGCGGCCCTTGAAACCGCCGCGCAGCCTGCGGAAGGACTCGGGGGCCTGGTCGATGATGGCCACAGAATGGCCCTTGTCCTCCAGGATGTGCGCGAGCGTCGAACCGACCCGCCCGCACCCCATGATCACGATATGCACGATCCGTCCTTCCGTGGATCTTCGACACTACACAGCCGCCCGGGCAAGTATGCCCCCGGCGAGCGGGTGCGGGCGCCGAGGGCGGGCGCGTCAAGAACGCGTCAAGAATGTTGGGTAGTGTCTGCGCCGTGGCTAAGGTTCCGGACCTGGTGAAGCGCGTCCTGCTCGGCAGGGCGCTGCGCAGCACGCAGGGGCATGAGCAGTTGTTGCCCAAGCGCATCGCGCTCCCCGTCTTCGCCAGTGACGCTCTGTCGTCGGTGGCGTACGCTCCGCAGGAGATCCTGCTCGCCCTCGGTATCGCCGGGCTGGCGACCTACCACTACACGCCCTGGGTGGCCGGCGCGGTCGTGGTGATCCTGCTGGTCGTGGTCGCCTCGTACCGGCAGAACGTGCGGGCCTACCAGAGCGGAGGCGGCGACTTCGAGGTCGCCACCGAGAACCTGGGCAAGCCGTGGGGCCTGGTGGTGGCCAGTGCGCTGATGGTCGACTACGTGCTGACGGTCGCGGTATCGGTGTCGTCGGGCGTGGAGAACCTCGGTGCCCTGGTCGGCTTCATCCAGCCACATCTGGTGCTGGTGGCGATCGTGATCGTCGCCGCGCTGGCCGTCGCGAACCTGCGCGGGCTCAAGGAGTCCGGCATCGCCTTCGCCATCCCCACCTATCTGTTCATGTTCGGCATCGTCGCGATGATGCTGTACGGGTTCGCCCGGCTCGGACTCGGGACCCACCTGCGCGCGGAGACCGCCGGGTACGTGGTGCACGGCCCCGAGGAGGGCATCGGCGGCCTCGCGCTGGTCTTCCTGCTGCTGCGGGCCTTCTCCTCGGGTTGTACGGCGCTGACCGGCGTCGAAGCGATCAGTAACGGGGTGCCCGCGTTCCAGAAGCCGAAGGGCCAGAACGCCGCGACCACGCTGCTGCTGCTGGGCACCGTCGCGACGGTGATGTTCGGCGGGGTCACGGCGCTGGCGTACATCCTCAAGGCAAAGTTCGCCGACGCCGGCCAGAACACCCACCTGATCAATCCGGCCACCGGTAAGGAGGTCACCAGCGCGGACCCGGTGATCGCCCAGGTCGCGCACACGGTCTTCTCCAACTTCCAGCCCGGCTTCGCCTTCGTCACCGTGATGACGGCTCTGATCCTCATCCTGGCGGCCAACACGGCCTTCAACGGCTTCCCGGTGCTCGGCTCCGTCCTGGCGCAGAACCGGTACCTGCCCCGCCAGCTGCACACCCGGGGCGACCGCCTCGCCTTCAGCAACGGCATCATCATCCTGGCCGGGATGGCGGGCCTGCTGATCTACGCCTACAACGCGTCGGTGACCCGGCTGATCCCGCTCTACACCGTGGGTGTGTTCGTGTCGTTCACGGTCAGCCAGACCGGCATGGTGCGGCACTGGAACCGGCTGCTCCGCACCGAGGAGGATCCCGGCCAGCGGCGCCGGATGAAGACCTCCCGGGCGATCAACGCCTTCGGTGCGGTGATCACCGGTGTCGTGCTGCTCGTCGTCCTCGTGACGAAGTTCCTGCTGGGCGCGTACGTCGTGTGCATCGCGATGCCGATCCTGTTCCTGCTGATGCGCTCCATCCGCAAGCACTACGACCGGGTCTCCGCCGAGCTCGAACCGACCGGCGAGGACGTCACCCTGCCCGCCCGCAACCACGCGATCGTGCTGGTCTCCAAGATTCACAAGCCCACGCTGCGGGCGCTGTCCTACGCGCGGGCCACCCGGCCGTCCACGCTGGAGGCGATCACGGTCTCGGTGGACCCGGAGGAGGCCGCCAAGCTCCAGGAGGAATGGGACTCCCACAATCTGCCGGTCCAGCTCAAGATCCTCGACTCCCCGTACCGGGAGATCACCCGCCCGGTGCTGGACTACGTCAGGAACGTGCGGCGAAAGAGCCCCCGCGACGTGGTCACGGTCTTCATCCCCGAGTACGTCGTCGGGCACTGGTGGGAGCACCTGCTGCACAACCAGAGCGCCCTGCGGCTCAAGGGCCGTTTGCTGTTCCTGCCGGGCGTGATGGTGGTCAGTGTGCCCTGGCAGCTGGCCTCCTCCGACCGGCTCAAGGGGCGTCCGGAGACCTTCGGCCCCGGTTCGGTACGGCGCCCCTACGCGGAGCGACCAGACGAGTCCGCCGGTACCATTGCTGAACGTGATTGACAAGGATCTCCTAGAGCTCGAAATCGGCCCGGTCGCCCACGGCGGCTGGTGCGTCGCCCGCCACGAGGGGCAGGTGGTGTTCGTCCGCCACACCCTCCCGGGGGAGCGGGTACGGGCCCGGGTGATGGACGCGAGCCCGGCCGGGGAACCGGGTTCCGAGCCCGCCAAGGCGCCGCGCTTCCTGCGCGCCGAGGCGGTGGAGATCCTGGAGGCCTCGCCGGACCGGGTCGTACCGCCCTGCCCGTTCGCCGGTCCCGGCCGCTGCGGCGGCTGTGACTGGCAGCACGCCTCACTGGAGGCCCAGCGCAGGCTCAAGGCGTCGGTGGTGGAGGAGCAGCTGCGCCGGCTGGCCGGGATCGAGCGGACGGTCGTGGTCGAGGAGGTGCCCTTCCCCGAGGACCATCCGGCGATGGAGCCCGGCCTCGGCTGGCGGACGCGTGTGCAGTTCGCGGTCCGCGGCGACGGCGCGGTCGGGCTGCGGCAGCAGCGCTCGCACCACATCGAGCCGATCGACGAGTGCCTGATCGCCCATCCCGAGGTCGAGCTGATGGGCATCGAGCGCAAGCGCTGGCCCGGCGCCCACTCGGTGGAGGGCATCGCATCCGCCGGGACCGGGGACCGCCTGGTGGTGCTCCGCGAGCGCCGTGGCCGGGACCGGCGCCCGGTGAAGGTGCCGCACCTGGATGTTCCGGTACGGCTGGTACGCGGCAAGCCCGCCCAGGGCGTGAACCTCCCGTTCGTCCGCGAGGTGGCCGCCGGGCGGCTCTGGCAGGTCAGCGGCAGTGGCTTCTGGCAGGTCCACCCGGGTGCCGCCCAGATGCTCGCCGACGCGGTGGTGACCGCCCTGGAGCCCAAGCCGGGGGATATCGCACTCGACCTGTACTGCGGTGTGGGCCTGTTCGCGGGTGTGCTCGCCGAGATCGTCGGCTCCGAGGGCCTGGTGGTCGGAGTCGAGTCCGACGGCCTGGCCGTACGGGACGCCCGGTTCAACCTCAAGGATCTCGGCAACGTCTCCATCGAGCGCGGCCCCGTCGAGGAGATCCTCAAGGAGATCGAGTTCGGCCGCGCGGACGGCTCGGACCGCTCGCAGAGCAAGCGGCCCGGTGCGGTCGGGCACCGGCGCGGGGCCCGGGTACGCAAGGCCGACCTGGTCGTCCTCGACCCGCCGAGGTCAGGGGCCGGCAGGGAGGTCGTGGCGCAGATCGTCGGGCTGGCCGGCCGCAAGATCGCCTACGTCTCGTGCGACCCGGCGACCCTCGCCCGCGACCTGGGCTACTTCAGCGAGCGGGGCTGGACGCTGGAGTCGCTGCGCGCTTTTGATGCCTTCCCGATGACGTCCCATGTGGAGTGCCTGGCCGTGCTCGTCAGGGGCTGAGGAAGAGTTTGATGTGACTCAGTGTGACGACACGTGCCCGGTGTGTTAGGAGATTCTGCTCGACCCCGTTAGAACAGAGACCTGATCAGGGTGCTTGACCAGGTCACGGGGGTAACAAGATGAATACAGCGAGCTGCAAAGTCCTCGTCGTCGCCGCGACGGCGTTCTTCGGGGCTGCGCCGCTCCTCGGGCCTGTCCACGTGGCGCACGCGGACGGGCCGGTCGGTCGCGCGGCGCGCGGCTACCGGGAGGCGGCGCACCACCGGACCGAGGCGCGGGACAAGGAGAGGATCAACGCCGGCACGGCGAAGGACAAGAAGGCCGGTGGCAGGCTCCTGCGCAGGGTCGCCAAGCTCGTGCTCGGCACCAGTTCTCCCGGGGTGCCGGTGCTGCCGGGCAAGACCTACACCTGGCCGTACTCGGTCACCAACGCGAGCCCCACACGGGCCGACTCGGTCGTCTTCTCGGCGCCCTTGCCGGCCAACCTGCAGTTCGTCTCCGCGGAGCAGAACTGCTCGTGGAAGGCGGGTTCGGCAGTCTGCCAGCTCGGCTCCCTGGCGCCCGGCGCGAGCAAGGTCGGGGTGATCAACGCCAAGGTCGCCGAGACCGCGAAGCCGCAGGAGGCGGTCACCAGTCAGGCCCTGGTCACCTGGAACAGCGCGTCCACGATGGCCCAGTTCCCGGTCGTGCGGGTGGCCGACACCGCTGACGTCGCGGTGACGAAGGCCGCACCCGCGCGGATCCGGCCGGGTGCCTCCGTGCCGTACCAGATCACAGTGACCAACAACGGGCCGGCGCCGGCGCAGGACGTGAAGCTCCGCGACCTGGTCGACGCCAAGGGGCCGGTCCAGACCGATAAGGCCGACAGCCAGTGCGTCAGCGGCGGACACGGGCTCAGCATGTCCTGCGACCTCGGCAGCATGGCCGTGGGGGAGAAGCGGACGATCAAGGTCCTGGTGAAGGGCGGTCGTGACATCAGGCCCGGCATGATCATCCGGGCGCCCAGCGACGTCAGTTCCTCGACCATCGACACCAACCTGGTCAACAACCACGCGAACGCCGAGACCAGGGTGACCGACCTGACGGCCGCGCGAGCGATTTCCAGGAACCTGCGCGAGCTGCCGAACACCGGTGCCCCGATCCGCGAAATGTTCCACCTGGCCATGCTCCTGTTCGGCTCCGGCCTCGTCCTCCACCGCATCGGACGCCCCCGCCGCCTCCGTTGAGTCGTCCAACAGAGCTGGCGTTTCCCGCGTCCGCGGACCCCGGGGTGCGGGAAACGCCACGACTCAACGAGGATGGGGGGATGCTGCTCAGGATTTTCACCGAGCCCCAGGAGGGGGCGAACTACGACACGCTGCTGCGTGTCGCCAAGGCCACCGAGGACGGTGGCTTCGATGCGTTCTTCCGGTCGGACCACTATCTGGCGATCATGGGCGGGTCCGGTCTGCCGGGCCCGACCGACGCCTGGGTCACGCTCGGGGCACTGGCCAGGGAGACCAGCCGGATCCGGCTCGGCACCCTGGTGACCCCCGCGACCTTCCGGCTGCCGGGACCCCTGGCGATCACCGTCGCCCAGGTGGACGAGATGAGCGGTGGCCGGGTGGAGCTCGGGCTTGGTACCGGCTGGTATGACGCCGAGCACACCGCGTACGGCATCCCGTTCCCGCCGCTCGGCGAGCGTTTCGAGCGGTTCGAGGAGCAACTGGAGATCATCACCGGGCTCTGGCGGGCCGAGACGACCTACTCGTACACCGGAAGGCACTACACGCTGGCGGACTCGCCCGGCCTCCCGAAACCCATGCAGCCGGGCGGCCCGCCGATCCTCATCGGCGGGTTCGGCGCCAAGCGGACCCCGCGGCTGGCCGCCCGGTGGGCCGACGAGTACAACGTCCCGTTCCACGGGATCGAGGACACCGGAGCGGCCTTCGACCGGGTCCGCGCCGCCTGTGCGGAGGTGGGCCGTACGAAGAAGCTGGTCTACTCGGCGGCCCAGACCGTGTGTTGCGGGCGCGACGACTCCGAGCTCAAGCGACGGGCCGACGCCATCGGCAACGACCTCGAAACACTGCGGGTGAGCGGGCTCGCGGGTACGCCGGCCGAGGTGGTCGACAAGCTCGGCAGGCTCGGGGAACTGGGCGCCGAGCGGGCCTACCTGCAGGTACTCGACCTGTCAGACCTCGATCATCTCGACCTGATCGCCTCAGAGGTCCTGCCGCAGGTCTGACCGAAAGTCCCTGGTGATCCCGGCTGCCGAGGTGGGGGAACGGGCGGTCGAACTACTGATGGCCAAGCTGGACGGACGCGAGATACCCGAAGCCACCCTGCTGCCACCGCGTCTGACCACCCGTGCGAGCACGGCACAACGGTTCTAGAGACGGGCCGCGCGGAGTGCCGATCGGCGGATCTTCCCGGCGTCGTCACGCAGCGGCTCGGTGACGAACTCGAAGGTACGGGGGAGCTTGTAGGCGGCGAGCCGCTCCTTGAGGTGGGCCTGCAGTTCGGTCTCGTCGGTCGTCCTGGACACCTGGACGATGGCGTGGGGTACGGAGCCGAGATCCTCATCGGGCAGGCCGATGACGGCGGCGCAGGCCACGGCCGGATGTTCCTCCAGAGCGCCCTCGATCTCGGCGGGATAGACGTTGGAGCCACCGACCAGGATCATGTCCGTGCTGCGGTCCCCGAGGTAGAGGTAGCCGTCGGCGTCCAGGTGACCGAGGTCGCCCAGCGACTCCCAGCCGGCGTCGCTGCGGGCGGTCGCTCCGATGTAGGTGTACGTCGGGTCCGCCGACAGGGCTCGCATCCATACCTCGCCGACCTCGTCAGGACCGAGCGCGTGGCCGTCGTCGTCGCGGATCTCGATCTGACCGCTGAGCGGGCGGCCCACCGAGCCCCGGTGCGCGAGCCATTCGGTACCGCTGATCAGGGTCGCGGCCTGCGCTTCGGTCCCCGCGTACAGCTCCCAGATCCTCTCCGGCCCGAGCCAGTCGATCCACGCCTGCTTGAGCCAGGGTGCGATCGGCGCCCCGAGATGGAACACGATCTGCAGCGACGAAAGGTCCGCTCTGTCGCGCTGCTCCGCTGGGAGGCGCCAGATGCGGTGCATCATGGTCGGCACCGCGTAGATCCAGTCGATCCCGTGCGCCTCGGTCAGGCGGAGCACCTCCGAGGCGTCGAAACGTTCCATCAGCACCACGTGCTTGCCGAAGAGCAGCCCTGCGGTGAGCGCCATGAACGGCCCGTTGTGCGTGAGCGGCGCGGTGACCAGAGCCGTACCGCCGACCGGCATCTGACCGGCCAGGCCGAGCACCCCGGCCTTCTCCGCCACACCGGGATCGGTCGTGGCGATCAGCTTCGGCTTCCCCGTGCTGCCCCCCGAGGCGAGGATCTTCCACTGCCTCGAGACCGCCACCGGTGGCGGTTCCGTACGCCCCATCGACGGCGGCAGCACCCCGTCCTCGGCGACGACGACCTTGGGATCGGCCAGGTCCAGGATCGCGGTCCGCTCCGCAGGCGGCATCCGGGACGCGACCGGCAGTGGAGTGCCGCCGGCCTTCCAGGTGGCGAGCATGGAGACCACGAAGTCGATGCCGTTGGGCAGCACGATCGCCACCCGATCCCCGGGGCCCACCCCGAGGTCGAGAAGGAGCCAGGCGAACCTGTTGGCCCGCTCCTCCAGCTCGCGGCGCGACAGGGTCACAGCTCCGCAGGTCAGGGCGGGAAGGTCAGGCTCGGCCCCGGCCAGTCTCGTCAGCTCGGCACCGATCGGAGTTCCCAGAACATCGGCCATGACAATTCCTCTCGCGCGGGGCGCTCCATGGTCACCGAAGACCTTCCCCAAGGCAAGCCGTCCCGGTCAGAGGGCGTTCAGTGCGGCGGCGAGTTGCTTCTCCTCCCGGTCGAAATGGGCCTCCAGCTCGGACGCCAGCCGCCGGAGGCCCTCCCGGACCTGGTCGGCGTCCGCCACGGCGAGCGTCTCCTGAAGATCGAGCCGGATGCGTGCGAGCACGTCATGTTCGCGCCGGAGCTGTTCGAGGGCGGGGGCGAGTTCGGGGAACCGCTGTTCGAGTCGGGGGAGGCCCCTTTCGGTCTCGTTGGCATGGTGGGCGTGGAGCGTGTCGCAGAAGGTGAGGCAGTGCTTAGGTGCTTGGGCCGCGCGTCAAGGCCCGAGCGCCGCGCGAGCGGAGCGAGCGCCAGCGAACCAGGCCCGCCTTGGTCAGAGCAGCAACGCGGGGTCGGCGACTATGCGGTCCAGGACCAGGCCGGCGGCGCCCAGTACGGCGGCGCCGCCGGCCAGGCCGGACACCACCACCGGAGGTACCGAGCCGCGCAGAGTGCCGGAGCCCTCAGCCAGGGCCCGTTCGACCGCCGGACGTGCCCAGGGGGCGAGCGGCGAGAAGATGCCGCCGAGCACGACCGTGTCGGGGTCGAGCAGGTTGACCACCGAGGCCAGCGTGGACCCCAGCGCCTCGCCTGCGCGGGTGACCGCGGCCAGCGCCCTGGCGTCACCGGCCTCGAGCAGGGTGATCAGCGCGGAGAGCGAGCCGTCTGTGCCGGCTGCCGAGGTGGCGGTCAGCTCGGTCAGGCCGGCCGCTCGCAGGATGGCCTCCTGCCCAGCGGTCTGTTCCAGGCAGCCACGGCCACCGCAGGCGCAGAGCGCGCCGCCGGGTTCGACCACGAAGTGACCCAGCTCGCCGGCATAGCCGTGCGCACCCCGGAACACCTGCCCGTCCACCACGATGCCCGCGCCGATCCCGATCTCGCCCGAGACATGAACGAAGTCGCCGAGTTGCCGGCCCGCGCCGAACCAGAGCTCGCCCAGGGCCGCGAGGTTGGCCTCGTTGTCCTGGTCGGCGGGCAGCCGCAACGGCGGCAGCCCGGCGCGCAGCAGGTCCCCGGCCGGGGCGTCGGTCCAGCCGAGGTTCGGGGCGCGGCGCAGCAGTCCGCGCTCGCGGTCGAGCAGCCCGGGCAGCGCCACCACCGCCCCGGCCACGATCAGCCCCTGCTCGGTGGCCGAGGCGAGCGCCTGTTCGGCCAGCCGCGCCAGCGCCTCGATGACGGCCTCGGCGCTGCGGCCACGGTTGTCGGCGGCCACCAGGTGCCGGTGCCGTACACGCCGTCCCAGGTCGATGACGCACGCGGCGAGATAGTCCACGTTGATCTCCAGGCCCAGGCCTGCGGTGCCGTCACCGTCGACCGAGACCGCCACGCCCGGACGGCCGCGCTCGCCCTCGTGGACCAGGCCGCCGTCCCTGACCAGCCCGGCGTCCGCCAGTACCGCGAGGAGGTTGGAGACGGTGGTCTTGGTGAAGCCGGTGAGGTCGGCGAGCCGGGCCCGGGTGACCGGCTGGTGCCGGACGACCTCGGCCAGTACGACGCCGAGGTTGCGCTCGCGCATTCTGGCGTGCCGGACCGGACCAGCGTTGTTGGACATGACCGAAGACTAATAGAAAGACCAGCCCACTTGACATGTTCTGCGGAAAGTGGCTTTATTAGTCCAGATTATGGACGAATGATGTAAGGGGACACTCGTGGCAGGGGAACCGCTGGTCGCGGGGATCGACTCCTCGACCCAGTCGACGAAGGTGGTGCTCTGCCGGGCGTTCGATGGCACGGTCGTCGAGGAGTTCTCGGCACCCCATCCGGACGGTACCGAGTGTGACCCCCGGCACTGGCTGGCCGCGCTCGAGCAGGGGAGGGAACTGCTCGAGCGCGCGTCAGCGGTGTCGGTCGCCGCTCAGCAGCACGGGATGGTGGCCCTGGACTCGGCGGGTGAGGTCGTACGGCCCGCGCTGCTGTGGAACGACACCCGTTCGGCTCCGCAGGCCGACGCGCTCGTGGCCGAACTGGGCGGCCCGCTGGAGTGGGCAACGCTCGCGGGCAGCGTGCCGGTCGCCTCGTTCACGGTGACCAAGCTCCGCTGGCTGGCCGAGGCCGAACCGTCGCACGCGGCGCGTACCGCCGCCGTACTCCTGCCGCACGACTGGCTGACCTGGAAGCTGGGTTCGTCCGGGTACGTCACGGACCGGGGCGACGCCTCGGGTACGGGCTACTGGTCGCCGGCCACCGGGTCGTACCTCCCCTCCTTCGTCCAGGCCGCACTGGGCCACGAGGTGGAGCTGCCGCGCGTGGCGGGACCGGCGGAGACCGTCGGCGCCACCTCGTGGGGCGCCGTGCTGGCACCGGGCACCGGCGACAACATGGGCGCCGCACTCGGGCTCGGCCTGGCGCCCGGCGACGTCGTCGTCTCGATCGGTACGTCGGGTACGGCGTTCGCGGTCAGCGACGTGCCTGCCGCAGACCCGTCCGGCGCGGTCGCCGGGTTCGCCGACGCGACCGGGCGGTTCCTGCCGCTGGTCTGCACGCTGAACGCGGCCCGGATCCTCTCGTCCACTGCCACTCTGCTCGGCTGTTCGCTGGACGAGCTTTCCGTGCTGGCCCTGGCCGCGGCGCCGGGCGCGGGTGGCGTGACGCTGCTGCCCTATCTGGACGGCGAGCGGACGCCGAACCGCCCCGGCGCCTCCGGGGTGCTGCGCGGGCTGACCACTG
>JAOPYM010000393.1 GCA_025964615.1 Actinomycetes bacterium | reverse complement strand
GACGAGGTTCCACTCTACGAACGGTTCCGGCCCGATTACTTCGACTTCGTGATCGTCGACGAGTGTCACCGAGGCAGCGCGGGTGAAGGATCGCAGTGGCGCAAGATCCTTGAGCACTTCTCCGAGGCGACCCAGCTTGGGATGACGGCCGCACCCATCGGTAACAAGGACGCCGATACCTACCGCTATTTCGGTGAACCGATCTATGAGTACTCCCTGAAGCAGGGCATCGAGGATGGTTTCCTGGCGCCCTACCGAGTCCGCAAGGTCCGCCTCAACGTGGACATGACGGGCTGGCGACCCGAGCCAGGGCAGAAGGACAAGTACGGCAACGCGATTCCCGACGAACTGTACGGCCCACGGGAGTACGAACGGATCCTGGCCATCCTCGATCGCACGGAGGAGGCCGCCCGCTATCTCACGGACTACCTGCACCGGACTGACCGGATGGGCAAGACGATCGTGTTCTGCGAGAACAGCGAACATGCCGCCCGGATGACCGAGGCCCTGCACAACGCGAACAGCGATCTCGTTCTGCGGTATGACAACTACGTGTGCCGGTTCACCTCCGCCGATGGACCGGTCGGCCGAGTACGGCTGGATGATTTCCGTGACGTCGGATCCAGAGAGCCCGTGATCGCGGTGACCGCCCGGCTTCTCTCGACCGGAGTCGACATCCCCACCGTCCGCAACATCGTCCTGTTCCGCCGGATCGGTTCCATGCCGGAGTTCAAGCAGATCATCGGGCGCGGTACCCGGCTCTTCCCACCCGACAAGTTCGCGTTCGACATCATCGACTTCGTGGACGCGACCAGGCTGTTCAACGACCGGCGTTTCGACGGGCCACCGCTGCGGGTGATCCGCGACGACACCGACGAAACCGGCAAGATCGTGGACACCACAGCCGAGGAGCCTGCGGAGTTCGACGAGGTGGCCGAACCGCCCGGCTCGTACGAACCACAGGACAGCGGCACGTTCGACAGGTGAGGTTCCGCCGGTCAAGGGATGCGTACCCATGCGGCATCGGTGACGATGACATGGTCCAGAAACCGGAGGCCGACGGTGTCGGCGGCCTCCCTCACCCGGTCCGTTGCCCGGCGATCGGGGTCACTCGGTGCCAGGATGCCGCTGGGATGGTTGTGCGCGATGCCGAAGGCCACACCCCCGGCGGCAAGCGCCGCGGCCAGCACATCCCTTACCGGAAGGGGGCACCTGTCGGCGGCGCCCTCGGTGAGCGGCCTGACGCGGAGTACCCGCCCGGCCTGGTCGCACACGACCACGACCAGCCGCTCGTGGCGGAGCCCGTGGAGCAGCGGCGCGGCGGCTTCGGCCAGGTCGGCCGAGCCGGAGATCGTCCGCCGATCCGGTGCTCGACCGGCCCGGCGGGCGAGCTCGAACGCGGCCGCGACCCGGGCCGCCTTCGCCGGGCCCATTCCGGGCAGCCTCTGCAACGCGCAAGCCTCCGTGCCCGCAAGTGCGCCGAGATCTCCCTGGGAAGCGATCAACTGACCGGCCAGCTCGATCGCGCCGGTACCGGCCGTACCAGAGCCGAGCAGCAGCGCCAGTAACTCGCGATCGGCGAGGGCCTGGGCGCCACCGGCGAGGAGCCTTTCGCGTGGCCGGTCACCCTCCGGCATGTCCTTGACGCGCATCCACATCCCCGCCCTTCCCCGTACCGCAGACATCTCCTACGGATATCAGGGGGGACCGACATTCAGTCGGTGGTGTCCTCGTCCACAGGCACGTCATCGGACGGATTCCCCATGTCCGGCTGGGGAGGTACGAGGGAGACCGGCGCCGTGCCACCGGCCAGATCGGCCGCCCATTGGACGAGGGTCTCGGCGCGGGCGGCCAGGAAGCCGTCGTAGTCGTCATTCATGGCCGCGTCGAACGCGGTCGGCGAGACCATGCTCGTCACCAGGCGACGACGGATCTCGGCCTCGTCGCTGAAGTCGATCTCACTCTGCAGGTAACCGGACGGACGCTGATCGGCGACGCGCTTGTTGCTGATCGACGTGAGCATGATGATGTTGGCGAGTACGTTGGCCCGTTCGCCCGCGAAACCCTCGGTCCTGAGCCAGGCCTGCGGGAAAAAGTGGTGATACTCCATTTCGTTGGACCAGGCCAGCGCCTTACCGACATCGATCTTCGACCCGGTCAGCAGGTCCACCGGTTCCGCGTAGGCCAGCATGAGCGCGAGTGTCTTGGTCATCGCACCGTCCCGGCGGTACGGGGTCCGTAGCCAGACCACCGCCCCCGGGAGGGTGACGGTGACGTCGATGTCCTTGGTCCGGCCGGCCGCGAAGTCTCCGACGGCGGTCAGATCCGCCTGCATCTGGCCATAGTTCCAGCCGCTGAAGTAACCACTCAGCACCGTCCGCCAGAACCACCTCCGGATCGCCTCGTACTGCCGATCGGTCGGCTTCGGTACCTGGCGGAAGATCTCGACAACGACCGTGAACTGGTTCATGTACGGCAGCGCCTTGGCCGTCGGCGTCTTGATCTGCGTGGTCAGGAAGTCAACGGCCCGCCGGGCCGCCTGCTCCGTCTCCTCGACCGCCTTCGTCAGCTGCCCAGGGGGGAGATCTGGGATGCGCTCGACATCCTGGACGGAGAATCCCAGGCCTGCCGCGGCCGAGATGGCCCGCAGCAGAAGGGTCCGGTCGATCTGACCGTAGTGCTTGCGAGCCAGCACCGCGCAGATGCCGTCGATCGCATCGAGGAGATCGAACGTCTCGGTCCAGGTCGCGGCACGGACCAACTCCACCGTGGTCAGCGGGGTCCCCTTGGTGTTGGCCCGCTCGAACACCCGGCCGATCTCGCCGATCGGCATGTCGTCCAGCGTGACAACCGCCACGGAGTAGTTGAAGAAGCGGAGATACAGCCGCTTGCCCACCTCGCGAAGCTCCGGGTCGCTCGCCGTGAGCCACTCGGTGTATGCGAACTGGTCCAGAAGCAGTCGCGCCGGGATCTGGTGCGGCGGCGGATCCGACAGGTCGGCGAGGTGCAGGAAGCGCTGATCAACGAGGTCGTAGACGATGTTCCAGTAGCTCCCCGGATCCTCGTCCGGCTCCCAGTACAACGTTCCGCAGATCGACGTGAGCCGCTGCCTGCCGTCGAGCAGATAGCTCACCGTGTCATCTCGCCGGCGAACTCCGACCTCGAGGTCGGCGATGGTCCGTTCCCCGGCCAGATCCTTCTTGCTCTCCCAGAGCAGCACGCTCCCGATCGGATAGTTGCGGGCGATGGAATCGAGCAGATCCACTACCTGTTCCCTCGTCCACACGAATTCTCGCTGGAACTTCGGCAGCAGAATCCGGCCGTTCAGCACCTGTTCGGCGAGTGCCATGATCCGCACGGGCTGGGGACGGTGCTCGTGCTGGCTTTCGCCAGGCCGACGGCTCTGCTTCACATCGCCTCGCATTTTTTTGGGGGGCTGAAGACCGTTGCTCGTCTATCAGCGGATATCCGGCTCTGTCAGGTTTTCTTGATTGTTGTGCTTGGGGGTGGTGGTCTGTCGGTGGTCTTCGATAGGCTGCTGGTGCGTCCCGGGTTTCCCGGTGCCGTGGGTGAACCCGTTAGTTCGGGATCGTCGCCGGGAGTGGCTCGGAGACGAAAAAACGCACGTGGAGCCGGTGTAAGACCTGGCGTTGTCAGGCGGTCGGTGGTGAAGCGTGAACCCAGCGCCAGGCTCCGGTCTGGGTGGGACTGGGACTTCCGTTCAGCAATGGGCGGATCACTGAGGTTATTTGATGCCTCAGTGAACGGTGGCGGGCGTACCGAAAGCAGGATAGTCACAGTGCGCGCTGGGCGGAATCAGGACTGAGAAGCGGGCCGGGCAGTGCCCGGCCCGCTCCGGCTCAGATGGACTTCTGGTACGCGCGGAACGAGTACGTGGCCAGCCAGACCATCAGCGCCGCGAGGGCGAGCAGCCAGCCGCCGTGCACCGCCAGGTTCGTCCAGTCCGGCTTCGCGAGGAGCCCCGCACGGGCGGCCTCCAGCGACCAGTTCACCGGATTGAACGCCGCCACGTGCCGGATCCACCCCGGCATCAGTGCCGTGGGCATGAACGCCGACGACAGGAAGGTCAGCGGCAGCAGCAGTGCGACACTCAGCCCGATGATCATCTCCCGCTGCCGTACGAGCAGGCCCATCGTGTTGGACAGCGCGCTGAAGACCGCCCCGAGCAGGACCGAGGCGAGCACCAGCGCGGCGAGCCCGGTCACGCCTCCGGTGTAGTGGGCGCCGCCGATCCAGCCGAGCACGATGATGAGGACCGACTGGACCGCGGTGCTCACGGCCTGCTCGATGACACCGGCGTTCATGATGGCGCCCCGGCTGACCGGGGTGACGAGGAACCGGTTGAGGGTGCCCCGGTCGATCTCCTCGATGACGCTCATACCGGCCCACATGTTCGAGGACACGGCGCTCATCACCACCACACCGGGTACCAGGTAGCCCAGGTAGGACTGTCCTGCGAAGCCGGGCAGTTCGACGATGTTCTTGAACAGGCCACCGAAGAGGAACAGCCAGATCGCCGGCTGCATCAGCATCATGCCGACGACCGCGGGCTGGCGTACCAGCGCCTTGAGGCGCCGGTGCGTCATCCACCAGTTCTGTACGAGAACGGCGCTCACTGGGCACCTCCGGTGTCGGCCTGGGCGAATCGGCGACCGGCATAGCGCAGGTACACGTCGTCCAGCGAGGGGCGGGCCACGGTGACCGAGGCGACCGGCACCCCGGCCCGGTCCAGCGCGGCCAGGATGATCGGCACCGCCGCGGGCCCGTCGTCGGCCCGTGCGGACAGCCGTGCCCCGTCCAGGACCACCTCCCGTACCCCGGGAACCGCCCCGATCGCCGACCGGACAAGCTCCTCGTCGGGGACCGAGCTCATCTCCAGGTGCACGGCGTCCCCGCGCAACTCCGCCTTGAGCGCGTCCGGGGTGCCCTCGGCGACGATCCGACCGTGGTCCACGATGGCGAGCCGGCCCGCGAGCCGGTCGGCCTCATCCAGGTAGTGCGTGGTGAGCAGGATGGCCAGCGAATCGTCGCCGGCCAGCCGGCCGATCTCCGCCCAGAGCGCGGCGCGGGCCTCGGGGTCGAGCCCGGTCGTGGGCTCGTCGAGGAAGAGCACCGCGGGCCGGTGGACGAGGCCGAGCGCCACGTCGAGCCGGCGCCGCATGCCGCCGGAGTACGTGCGCACCGCGCGGCCCGCCGCCTCTGCGAGGTCGAACCGGTCGAGGAGCTCGTCGACCCGGCGGGTGAGGCCGGCGCCGCGCATCCCGTACAGGCGCCCCTGCAGGGTCAGGTTGTCGCGCCCGCCGGCCGCCGGGTCGGCGCCCGAGTTCTGCGAGACGACCCCGATGACGCGGCGTACCCGATCCGGGTGCCGCAGCACCGAGTGACCTGCGACGGTGGCCGTACCCGAGTCGGGGCGGGCCAGGGTGGTCAGGATCTTGATCGTGCTGGACTTGCCGGCGCCGTTGGGGCCGAGCAGCCCGAGGATCTCGCCCGGACGTACCGTGATCGACAGACCGTCGAGTGCGGTGACGTCACCGGGATAGGTTTTGATGAGTTTGTCTGCCTCGACGGCGTACGCCATCGTGTCTCCTTCAGTTCAGGGCTGAACCGGCGGTGATCGGAGACCCGGGTATTCTTGCGGTTGCCACCTCGTGGCCGGGTTCCGTTCCGCAGGTCGGTAGTGGATACGTCGGTTCGAGGTCGAGGACCCCGGTGGCGGTGTTGCCGCACCCCACCGGGGTCATTTTTCAGCCAGTCGTTCCCCTCTCCTGCAGCTCGGTCAGTTCCGGCGGCATCACGCCGGTGTCGTGGTAGGCGCGCCACAGGTCCATGTCGGGCAGGGTGCCGTCCGTCAGCTCCTGAACGAAGGAGCGGAGCCAGGCCGCCTCCGCCTCGCGGATCGCCAGGTCGTACTCCTGCGGGATGAGGAAGAGGCGCGGGAGTTCACGGGTGTATCCGGCCAGCGCCTCCCGGTCTCCGGCGAGCTGCTCCTCCAGGGTCTGGAGCCGCTCCCGTAGCAGGCTCGTCGCCTCGTCGGGCCCGAGAACTCCCAGCTCGGAGAGGGCGGCCTTGAACTTCGGGACCTCACGCTCGGGAACCGCGACCAGCTCCCGTACCCAGTCGGCCAGCTCGGCGCGGCCCGCATCGGTGATCCGGTAGACGGTCCGCTCGGGGCGCCCGCCCTGCTGCACGGTCTCCGCGGCCTCGATCAGGCCGTGCTTCGCCAGGTTCTGGACGACGGTGTACAGCGTCCCCCACTTGATCTTCTGATCCTGGTCCTTGCCCCACGCGCGGAGCACCGAGGCGATCTCGTAGGGGTGCATCGGCCTCGTCGTCAGCACCGAGAGCATGGTGAGTGCGAGGAGGTTGGAGACCCTGCGCCGCTTCCCCATCACCAGCACCTCCCCTTCATCGCATCCGAATACTCGTCACCGAGCATACGTAGGCGAATAGCGATCTGGCAAGGGGCTTTCACTTGCCAACACACGCTGGGAGTGCTCGGATCGGTACATGAGAGGCGCCCGCACCGGTCTCACGCTGATCGCCGCGTTCCTGGTTCTGCCCGGCTGCCGGCAGGTGCAGCACCAAGCGACACCGGTGCCGAGCCCACGGGCGGTGGGCGTGCCCGCCGGGCAGGTGTTGCGGCTGTCCGAGGCCGACAGCGGCCATGCCTACATCGTGAGCGTCGGTACCCCGATCGAGGTCTACCTGCACGGTTCCCGCGCGGCCATGTGGTCGGTGATCAACAGGGCGGGCGACGCGGTGAAGGTCGCCCCCAGCGGGAAGGGGGCTCTGATGATCGGGGTACGTGGCGGATTCTTCGCGGCGGTCCGGTCCGGTACCGCCCGTCTCTCGGCGACCCGCCCGCCCTGCCACGATGCCGGCTGCGCCATCCGCGGCTTCATCGTGACCATCACCGTGCACTGACGGCTCCTTAGGAAGAGCCGTCACAAGGCGGCAGGAAAGTGTCCCCCGGCGGCGAGTGGGACGATATGACCACAAGGCAATAAAGCCGTATCAACCGGCTACATTATGATTATGGCGCCTTCTTGGCATCTGTGTACAAATCCACTTAACTCCGGCTTGATGCCGGTAACTCCTGGTCACGTTGAATTAACGCGGATCTAACCGCCGTGGATTATCGCGCTGCGACCCTCATTCCGTAGCTGTCAGGACGTGCCAGACCGGCGCCGGGAGTAGCGCGCCAGGCGGCATCCGAATGGTGAGGGGCCCACCATGTCCGTTGTCTTCCGTTTCCGATCAACACAGCGGTGACCGCTCTCTGGGCGCCCGGGCAGATCTTGTCCGGGGGGATCACCCCTGCCGTCTCGGTCGTGATCCCCACCTTCAACGAGGCAGGCAATATCGCGGAGCTGGCCGACCGGCTGGCCCGCGCCATCCCGGCGGATCTGCCGTGCGAAGTGATCTTCGTCGACGACAGCGTCGACCACACCCCCGACGTGATCGAGACGGTCGCCCGGGAATCCCCGCTGCACATCCGCCTGATCCACCGTGCCGAGCCCATCGGCGGCCTCGGCGGTGCGGTGGTCGAGGGTCTCCAGGAGGCGAGGGCGGAATGGGTCGTTGTCATGGACGCCGACCTGCAGCACCCGCCGTCGCTCGTCCCCGAACTGATCGCGACCGGCCTGCGATCCGGTGCGGACCTGGTCGTGGCCAGCCGGTACACCTCCGGCGGCAGCAAGGACGGGCTCGAGAGCCGTTACCGGGTACTGATCTCCAGCCTGGCGACCCGGCTCAGCAAGGGCCTGTTCACCCGCCGGCTGCGCGGCATCAGCGACCCGATGAGCGGCTTCTTCGCCGTCCGGCGGGCCGCGGTCGAGCCCGAGCGGCTGCGGCCCCTCGGCTACAAGATCCTGCTCGAACTCGCGGTGCGCTGCCGGTTCGGCCTGGCCGCCGAGGTCCCGTACGAGTTCGGGGAACGGTTCTCCGGGACGTCCAAGTCCAGCCTCGCCGAGGGGCTGCGGTTCCTGCGGCACCTGGCCGTACTGCGCCTCGCCTCCGCCTCGCCGTGGCTGACCCGCTGCGCCATCGCCGCCACCGGGGTCGGGATCGCGCTGCTGCGGCCAGGCCCGTGGCTGGCATTCGCGGTCCTGCTCCTGGGCATCGGTTTCGCCCGGGTGGCGGGCTGGCACGGCCGTCAGCTACGGGTGATCGTCCTTGCTCTGGGCACCCTCGTGAGCGCGGTCGACTACCTGGCATGGCGCCTGTCGGTACTGTCCTGGTCCCTTCCGGGCCTGTTCGTCGGCGTGCTGCTACTGCTCGCCGAACTGCATGCCGCCCTGCACACCGTCGGGCTGCACACCACGGTCTGGCCGCAGCCGCACCACCACCGGTCGGCCCCACCCGGCACGGCCACACCGCCGGTGTTCGTCTTCGTGCCGACGGTCGACGAGGGTACGGCGATCGTCGGGGCGACCCTGCAGGGCATCCTGACCGCGCGCGAGGCCTACCTTGCCGCCCATCCGCCGGCCGAGATCACCGTCATCGTCTGCAACGACGGCGGGGTGGCCGGGGCGGAGTGCAGCGATGACGTGATCGCGCTCTGCGCCGCGATGGACGTGCAGTGCGTGACCCGCACGGTCGGCGGCGGCGCCAAGGCGGGCAACATCGAGTACGCCAGGCAGCTCGTCGGCGCCACCGGTGACGCGCTGATCGCGATCTTCGACGCCGACCAGATCCCCAGGCCCGAGTTCTTCGTCCGGACCCTGCTGCCGTTCGCCGACCGGTCGATCGGCTGGGTGCAGACCGGCCAGTTCTACGGCAACCGCGACAACCCGGTGGCCCGCTGGGCCGACGACCAGCAGTCGCTGTTCTACCGGCTGCTCTGCCCTGGCAAGGCGGCCCACGACTCGGCGTTCATCTGCGGCACCAACGTGGTGCTGCGGGCCGCCGCCCTTGACGAGATCGGCGGGCTGCCCACCGACTCGGTCACCGAGGACTTCGCCGCCTCCATCCAACTGGCCCCGCGCTGGCGCAGCGTGTACCTGCCGGGCGTCCTCGCGGTGGGCCTCGGGCCCGTCGACCTCAACTCGTACCTCAAGCAGCAAGAACGCTGGGCGCGCGGCACGCTGGCGGCGCTGCGCGGGCGGTGGCGGGAACTGTTCCTGCCGCGCGCCGGCGGGCTGCGGGCGCAGCAGCGGTTGCAGTACGGGCTGGCCGTCACGCACTACCTGTGCGGGGTACGGGACCTGGTCTTCGTGCTGGCGCCGGTGCTGTTCCTGGTCACCGGGCTGAGCGGGGTGCACGGTGCCACCCTCGGCGACTTCTTCGCGCACTTCCTGCCGTACTACCTGCTGGCGCTCGTCGCGTTCTGGCACGCGGCCCGCGGCACCACCAGCTGGCGGGCGATCGTGATCGGGTACGGCTCGTTCCCGGCGCTGGTACGGGCCGCGTGGATGACCGCGGTGGGCGAGAACGGCCGGTTCACCATCACCCCGAAGCGACGGACCGGCGGGTCGCCATGGCGGTCCGCGTGGCCGCACCTGCTCGTACTGGTCTGCTGTGCGGGGTCGCTGGTCATCGGGGTCACCCTGCGGAACGATCCATCCTTCTGGCTGGCCGACTTCTGGCTCGTCTACCTGTGCATCCTCACCAGTGCCCACCTCTGGCTCGTACATCTGGACGCCCAGTCGGCGAAGCGGGGCGCGGAGGCACTCGAACGGGTACCGCGCGCGGACCCCGTACCGATCTCGCTGCGCCGCCTTCGGGGCCAACTGGCCCCCGCACTGGCCGCCATCGCAATCACCACGGCCTGTGCGGGTGGCGTCACCGCCTCAACCCTGCAGAAGTCCTCCACCGCCGGGCCCGCACCGCTCATCACCCCCGGTCGTACGGCCGTCGGCATCAGTGGTGCCGACTCCACCCGCGCCGTCGCACTCCAGCAGGACCTGGGCACGCCGTTCGGCCTGCGCGGCCGGACCATCGAGATCGGGGACCGTTTCGACGCGGACTGGGCGGCCCTGCCCGGTACCCCCTGGCTCACCCTCGTCCTCGGCCGCAACGGCGCCCCGAACCTCGAGGCGTCGCTGACCGCGGTCGCCAACGGCGTCGACGACGATGCGCTGACCCGCTGGGCGACGCAGATCGCCGCGTTCGGGAAGCCGATCTACCTGACGATGCTGCCGGAAGTGGACCGCAACTATCCGGTCACCTCCGCCGTGGTCAGGGGCGGCATCCCACAGGACGTACCGCGGGCCTGGCGGCATCTGCGGCAGCTCTTCGCCGACGCCGGTGCGACCAACGTGGCGTGGGTGTGGAACCCCGCCGACCCAGCGCACGACCAGTCGTACAGCCCGCCCGACAGCCAGATCGACGCGGTCGCCGTCACCCTGTACGAGTATCCGGGAACGCGGTGGGCGGTCCCCGAAACCGCCATCGCGGAGGCCTCCGCCCGGCACCCCGGCAGGCCGCTCCTGGTGGAGACCGGGGCCGCGGGCGACGCGCGGGCGCGGGCCGCCTGGTTCCTGCAGCTCGGCTCCGCGATCCGCGGGCGCACCGACGTCGCGGGTCTCGTCTACCACGACAGCGGGCCCGGCGAGAGCGCCGGCACTTCCTGGTCGGTCACCGCCGACCAGCAGGGGCAGACCGCCGTAACGCACGTCTTCACCGCTCTGGCCACCGGCACCCTGCCCTGAAAGGGACTCCCCTCACCGTGACCGTTGTCATCGAGACCTCTGTCGGCAATCCCGGTCACACACCGTCCGGATCCCGCCGCTGGACCACCGTCGCGCCGCTGCTCGGCGTGTTCGTGCTGCAGAGCGTGTTCACCCTCAGGCTCGGCAACAGCGCCTTCCAGGACGAGGCCTTGTACCTCTACGCCGGGCACCGGGAGATCGCGCTGCTGCTGCACGGCACCCCGACCTACGACAACTACGCCAGCTACTTCTCGGGGGCGCCGTTCCTGTATCCGGTGCTCGCCGCCGCCGTCGACGGGGTCCTCGGGCTGTGGGGAGCGCGGCTGCTCAGCCTGGTCTTCCTGCTGGCCACGACCTGCCTGCTGCACGGTGCCACCCGCCGTCTGCTCGGCCGCCCCGCGGCGCTGGGCGCCGCGGCCCTGTTCGCGCTGTCGGCGCCGACCCTGTTCGTCGGGCATCTGGCCACCTACGACGCGGCGGCGCTGTTCCTGCTGGCGCTCTCCATGTGGATCGTCGTGCGTACGGCTCGGTGGCCGTTCTTCGCCGTCGTCCTGGCGGCCCCTGTTCTCGCCCTGGCGGGGGCCACGAAGTACGCGGCGCTGCTCTTCGCGCCGTCGATCGTGGCCATCGCGGTGCTCTCCGATGTGCTGCTGAACGGGTCCGGCCGATGGCGGTACCCACGGGCGATACTGCGTGCCTTCCTGCTCGTCTCGGCGGTGACCGGTCTGGTCGCGCTGACCCTGCGTCTGGCCGGTCCGGCGTTCACCGCCGGGCTGAAGGCCACCACGACCGCCCGTGCCGCGGGAACCGACGCGACCTCTACGATCTTGGAGAAGACCGCCCTGTGGGGTGGACCGCTGTTGCTCGTCGCCGTCGCGGGCGCGGCCGGCCTTGTCCTGTCCCGGCGGTCGGCCACGCCACGGTGGCAGCGGAGCCTGCTGGCCCTGACGCTCCTGCTGACGGGGCTACTGGCCCCCGCCTACCAGCTGCACCTGCACACGCTCGTCTCGCTGCACAAGCACATCGACTTCGGTCTCTTCTTCGCCGCACCCTTGGGCGGGCTGGCCGTCGCCCAGCTGCTCGGCGCCGACCGGCACAGCCCACAGCGACTCGCCGCCGCCCTCGGCGTGTGCCTGCTGGTCGCCGGATCCGGGCTGGCCCAGTCCGCCAGGCTGTTCGCCGAATGGCCGGACGCCGGGCCCATGGTGGAGGTGCTCCGGACGCAGGTACGGCCCGTCACCGGGCGGTATCTCGTCGAGGAGTCCGAGGTCCCCCGCTACTACCTGTCCTCACTCACTCAGCCCTACCAGTGGACCGGCACGTACTTCTTCACCTACAAGGGCCTCACCGGCCAGCCCGCCTACCGCGCCGCCATCGCAGACCGGTACTTCGATGTCGTCGTCTTCCGGTACGGCCCCACCGCCTCCCTCGACCACGGCATCGACGCCGGCCTGGCCCGGGGCTACGAGCTCATCGCCCACCTCCCCTACACCAGCGGCTACGGCTCAGGGCACTACGACATCTGGCGATCGGTCCGCTGACCGCCGGGCTCAACCGGCGTAGGTGATGGTGGGGTTGAGGACGGCGTGGGTGTCGGTGGAGCCACCGACTCCGGCGGTGAAGGCGACCAGGACCTTGGACGGCAGGACCGCCGCCACGTCCAGCACCTGACTGCCGTCGATCTTGACGACCAGGTGGCCGGCCGCGGTGACGGTCACGTCGACGGTGTGAGTGCCGGTACGGAGCGGCGGGATGGTGGTGTTGCTGCCCAGCCAGGTGGGACCGGTGGCTCCGATCGTGCTGGTGCCGACGGCGGCGAAGTTGTAGGTGTCGACCCCGGCGTTCGGATAGGTCTCCAGTGCCACGAAGGTGGCCGGGAGCCCCGCGACCCCCAGGCCGCCGCCCTGTCCGCCCAGTGAGGTGGGCGTAGCGGTGCTCGCGTCGAGCAGGGCCATGGTCAAGCCGTCACCGCCGGTCGTCCCGGTGCCGCCGATCTGTGCGGTGAACGTGGCGTGCAACCCCAGCGGGGAGACCACGCGGGAGTTCACCAGGCTGCCCGCGCCGAACTTCTGCCCGTCGGTGGTCAGCGTCGCCGTGGTCCCGGACACCGTCGTGAACCCGTTGGTGGTCCACGACGAGTCGGAGACCGGTGGCAGCGTGGTGGTGC
>JAOPYM010000324.1 GCA_025964615.1 Actinomycetes bacterium | reverse complement strand
ACGTCCCGCTCGGCGAGGTAGGCCTCGGCGGTGGTCCGGGTCCCCGATCCCGGCTCGCGCATCACCCATGGCGTCGAGCGGAGGTCGAAGGCGAGCGAGGGCCCCGCGACCACGACGAGGTCGTTGGCCCGGGTGGCGAGCACCGTGGCGGACACCCCGGCCGGCGGCCGCCCGGCCAGCACGAGGTCGACCTCATGCGCGGCCAGCGAGGCCCAGACCTGCCGGCTCGGCCCGACCTCGAGCGTCAGCTCCACCGACGGCCACCGCTTGCGGAACCCGGCAAGCAGAACGGGCAGCACCTGGTCGGCGGCCGTGGTCACGGCGGCCAGCCGCAGGGACCCCTTCGAGGGATCGGCCTCTCCCCGCGCGGCGGCCCGTCCCTGTTCGAGGAGCCCCAGCACCTGCCGCGCATAGGTGACGTACACCGAACCGGCGGGCGTGAGCCGCACCCCCCGCCCGACCCGCTCGATCAGCGGGGCCCCGACCTCCCGGCTCAGCGCCGTCACCGCCGACGACACCGCCGACTCCGTCACGTACAACCGCGCCGCAGCCCCCCGCACCGACCCGCAGTCCGCCAGTGCCACGAACGTCCGCAACCGCCCCTCGCTCAAGCTCCCCCTCCCGTTGACACGTCCTCGAGACCCCTGTGAGCATCTGATGCGGATCACTCAAGGCACCTTCTCCTACCTGCCGGACTTCACCGACGAGGAGATCTCCCTCCAGGTCGCGTACGCGCTGGACCACGGCTGGCCGTGCTCGGTGGAGTTCACCGACGACCCACACCCGCGCAACTCCTACTGGGAGATGTGGGGCCTGCCGATGTTCGACCTCAAGGACCCCGCCGGGGTGCTGCTTGAGATCAACGAATGCCGCCGCGCGTACCCGGACCACTACGTCAGGCTCACGGCGTACGACGCGAGCTACGGCCGGCAGACCACCGCGCTGTCGTTCATCGTGCAGCGGCCGGGCAACGAGAAGGGCTTCCGGCTCGACCGCGAGGAGACCAGCGACCGCAGGGTGCGCTACCGCATGCACCCCTACGCGCTCGACCGTCCCGAGGGCGAGCGGTACGCCACGTGACGTCGTTCGGCATGCGCCCCCCACAGACCGCCCTCCCACAGACAGCCACCTCACAGACAGGCTCCCCGGCGGGAGGTCCTCCACCAGAGGTCGCCGGGG
Organism: Actinomycetes bacterium; assembly: GCA_025964615.1. GTDB lineage: Bacteria > Actinomycetota > Actinomycetes > Streptosporangiales > Streptosporangiaceae > RYN-227. Next base: position 7,296 of record JAOPYM010000324.1, on the reverse strand, counting down.
AGCCGCCCCTCCCCGCAAGTGCCAGGATCGACCTGGACTCCGAGCGCAAGGCCTCCCAGGCCGACGAGGTGCTCGACGCCCTCGACCGGGACCTGGTCGGCCTCACCCCGGTGAAGACCCGGATCCGGGAGGTCGCGGCGCTGCTGCTCATCGATCGGGTACGGGCCAGGTTCGGCATCGCGACGGCCCGCCCGAACCTGCACATGTGCTTCACCGGCAGCCCCGGCACCGGCAAGACGACCGTGGCGGTACGGCTCGCCGAGCTGCTGCACCGCCTGGGGTACGTGCGCAAGGGTCACCTGGTGTCGGTGACCCGCGACGACCTGGTCGGGCAGTACGTCGGGCACACCGCGCCCAAGACCAAGGAGGTGCTCAAGCGGGCGATGGGCGGGGTGCTGTTCATCGACGAGGCGTACTACCTCTACCGCGCCGAGAACGAGCGCGACTACGGGCAGGAGGCCATCGAGATCCTGCTCCAGGTGATGGAGAACCAGCGCGACGACCTGGTCGTGGTGCTGGCCGGGTACCAGGACCGGATGGACTCCTTCTTCACCTCCAATCCCGGGATGAGCTCCCGCATCGCCCACCACATCGACTTCCCCGACTACACCGGCCCCGAGCTCGGGTCGATCGGCCGGCTGATGCTGGCCAGAGAGGGGTACGAGCTTGCGCCCGAGACCGAGCAGGTCTTCGCCGACTATCTGGACCGGCGGCGCGAGCAGCCCCGCTTCGCGAACGCCAGGTCGGTCCGCAACGCCCTCGAGCGGGCCCGGCTACGGCACGCCGACCGCCTGCTCGCCCACGGCGGTGAGGTGGGGCGCGACGAACTCGTGCTGCTGAGACCGGAGGACTTCCTGAGCAGCCGCGTCTTTATTGATACATAAAGCAGGTTCCGTGCAGATTCGGACGCCACTACTGTCATTCACACCAATTGGTTTGGGTGAGGTACGGGGTACATGGGATCACGACGGGACTTCGTGCGGGCCGGCGTACTGACGGCCGGTGCGGTTGCGGTCGGCGGGCTCGGCCTACGGGGTGCGGAGGCGTCCGGGCTCAGGGTCACTCAGCACAAGTGGCTGAGCCACCGGCTCCTCGACCTGACGGTGTACTCACCGGCGATGGGCCGCACGGTGCACAACCGGCTGCTCGTCCCGCCCGGCTGGTCGGCGACGGCCAAGCGGACCTGGCCGGTGCTGTACCTGTTCCACGGCGGCAACGACACCTACGTCTCGTGGACCAGGTCGACTGATATCGAGAAGTTCACCGCGAACAAGGACGTGCTGGTCGTCATGCCCGAGGGTGGCATGGGCGGCGGCTACACCGACTGGTGGTTCGGCGGGAAGGGCGGCTCTCCGCGCTGGGAGACCTACCACCTCACTGAGCTCAGCGGCTTCCTGGAGCAGCACTACCGGGCGAGCCGCACCCGCGCGGTGGTGGGACTGTCCGCGGGCGGGTACGGCTCGCTGATCTATACGGCGCGGCATCCGGGGTTCTTCAAGTTCGCGGCCGCCTTCAGCCCGTTCGCCTCCACGCTGATGCCGGGCGTCCCGGAGTCGATGATCACCGAGCTTGCCTACAAGGGGTTCAACGCCTTCGACATGTGGGGGAACCCCTGGAGTGGGCAGGGTGTCTGGAAGGACCACGACCCCATCACCCAGGCCCCCGCGCTGCGCGGCACCCCCCTGTACGTCTCCTGCGGCATCACCGGGCTCGGCGGTCCCTTCGACCCGAAGGGCACCGGCTACGGCGTCGGCACCACACTTGAGGAACTCGCCTTCTACACCGTTGGCGGCTTCCTCAAGCGGCTGGACGACCTCAAGATCCCGGTGACCAGGCACCTCTACCCGCTGGGCACGCACTCCTGGCCGTACTGGCAGCGCGAGTTCCACACCTCGTGGCCGCTCCTGGCCAAGGCGCTGGGAGTCTAGCCCCCAGCGCCCCGGCCGGACCTCACACCGCGACGGTCTCCTCCACCGGCAGGTCCACACCGCTCTGCGCTTCCGCGGGCCGGTAGAAGAAGAACGCCAGGAAGATCAGCCCGGCGAACAGGTAGCCGAGCGAGATCTGCCCGTTGGCGTTCCACTCGACCTTGACCCCATGGATCAGGCCGACGAACGACAACGCCGCGCCGAACATGCAGTAACCCGCCGCCCAGATGAACGACTTGTCGATGACGAACACCACGATGGAGCCGAGCACGAGCCCGGCCAGGACCGCCCCGCCGCCGAGCAGCGCGGTCCCCTTGTAGACGGTGCCGGAGGCGGCGATCGCCGCGTACCCGACCTTGGTGGCGCTGGTGCCCGCCGCCGCGAGCGCGTTGTCCATGTAGCCCTGCGCCCACGCCGCGATGTTGGGGATGATCGCCATCACCACCGCGACCGCGTGCTTCTTGGGTACGGCCTGGAACGCCTGGGCGCCGATCAGCAGGCCGATGTAGAGCAGGATGGGCACGATCGCGGGCGCCGGCAGTACCGCGCCGAGCAGCGCGAACATGCCGAGGAAGCAGAACAGCGCGATGACCACACCGCTCGCCATCGAGTACGAGGTACGGCCGCCCGCCGACTTCCAGCCCGGGTGCCCGATGTAGACCGCGGGCGGGAACGGGGAGCCGAGCATCGAGCCGACCACCGCGCCCGTACCATCTGCGAGCAGCACCGAACGCAGGTTGAACGAGTCGCCCGCGGCGGCGGCGCTCTCCACGTTGCTCATGCCCTCGGTGAAGTTGTAGATGCCCAGCGGGATCGCCGTGGCCAGCAGCGGCGAGACCTCCTTGAGTCCGTCGATCAGCCGTCCGAGGTTCAGCGTCGGCAGGCTGACCGTGATGTCCTTGGCCGCCGAGGTGACGTCGGCCGGATGCATGTAGCCGCCGGCCCAGCCGATCGCGGTGCCGACCAGCAGCGCGGCCAGTCCGACCGGGATGTTGCCCGGCAGCTTCAGGTCGGTGAAGAACCCGATCAGGATGATGGCGAGGACCGGCAGCGCGATCCAGGCCGCCTCCCACATCTGGGCGGCGGGCCGCATCGAGATGAAGGCGATCGAGATCCCCGCCAGGGTGCCGAGCATGGCCGCCCTGGGCGTGAAGCGGCGGACGTACGGACCGACGAACGCGCCGATCAGCACGATGATGCCGATGATGAAGCACCAGGCCAGGCCTGCGGCCCAGGCCTTGAGCGGGTCCTTGGTCGCCAGGTAGGTGGGGAGCATGATGACGAAGGTGACGATGAACATGTGCGGCACGCTCGGGCCGTACGGCATCGCGCACACGTCGTCGCGGCCCTCGCGGCGGGCCAGCCGCCGAGCGAGGTAGGTGTAGTAGACGTTGCCGATCAGCAACTGGATGCCCATCGCGGGCAGGATGACGCCGAACACGTCAGAGCCCGGCAGGTGGACGACGCCCAGGCAGAGCCCGGAGAGCACCAGCACGTTGACCATGACGTTGAAGCCGAGGCCGAAGAACGCGTTGGTGTCCCCGCTCACCCACCAGGGCAGCTTGGTCTTCGCTTCAGTGCTCACAGGCCCTCCAGAGACTTGAGGTAACCGGCCGACGGGGCCACCCAGCCGAAGATCCCGCCCTGGGCGGAGATCATCGCCAGGCCGTGCTCCTGGAATTCGGGGAAGTAGGAGCCCACGCAGTCCGACAGGACCAGGCACTCGTAGCCCCGGTCGTTGGCCTCGCGGACGGTGGTGTGCACGCACACCTCGGTGGTGACGCCGGTGACGATCAGGCTGCGGATACCGAGGTCCTGCAGGGTCTCGTGCAGCCCGGTCGCGTAGAACGCGCCCTTGCCCGGCTTGTCGAGCACGAGTTCCCCGTCGATGGGGGAGAGCTCGTCGATGAGGTCGTGGCCGTACTCGCCGCGGATGAGGATGCGGCCCTTGGGCCCGGGGTCCCCGATGCGCAGGGAGGGGGCGCCGCGGTTGAGCTTGGCGGGCGGGCAGTCGGACAGGTCGGGCAGATGGCCCTCCCTGGTGTGGACGACCGTCATGGTGGTCGCCCGGGTGGCGGTGAGCACCTCGCGGAGCGGTGCGATCACCTGCCGGAGCAGGCTCACGTCGTTGCCGAGGGTCTCGCCGAAGCCCCCGGGCTCGACGAAGTCCCGCTGCATGTCGATGAGGAGGAGGGCGGTGTGGTCCGGGTCGAAATTGAAGGCGTACGGCTCGGCGTCTACAAATAGTTCGGGCACGGGCGGCTCCGTCTGTTCGAAGTTCCCTGGCCCCCGATATCGTCGATTGTCGACAAAAATGTGTCAGTGGGGCCGCCCCGGGGTTACGGGCTTGTTAGGTCCGTCTCACCCGATATATGTACGGGCACCGTGCGTGGCGAGCACGTCGAGCGCCACGGCCGGATCTCCGGAGGCGATGGCGTCGAACAGCCTCTGATGGCGCAGGACCCCCTCGGCCGGCGCCCGCAGTTCGGCCTCGCGGCGCAGGTTCGCGGCCATGTACAGCTGGAGTTTCAGGATGACCGACTCGTACACGAGCAGCAGCTGACGGTGACCGGCCAGCATGACCAGGGCGATGTGGAACCGCCGGTGCGCCTCGTTCTCGGTGAGCGCGTCGCCGGTTTGCGCGGCCACCGCCATGACGTCGAGCGCCTCGGCCAGCCCGCTCAGATCCCGTTCGTCGGGGAGGGCGGTCTCGACCGCATACCGCTCGAGTACGTCCCGCAACCCGAACAGTTCGTCCACGTCCGCGGGGGAGAGCTCGGCGACCCGGACCCCGCGCCGCGGCGCGTGCTCGACCAGGCCCTGCTGGCCGAGCAGCCGAAGCGCCTCCCGCAGTGGCGCGCGGCTGATGCCGAAGCGCCGGGTCAGCCGTTCCTCGATCAGGCGCTCACCGGGGGCGAGGGCGCCGCTGAGGATCTCCTCGCGGAGCCGCCTCGTCGACAGTTCGACGAGGCTGAACGGCTCAAGCAGCCCACCCTGTTCCACCCCAGCAACCTATCTGCTGGCGCTCGCTCCGCTCGCGCGGTGCTCAGTCCAGGCCACGCGGCCCAAGCACCTGACCGACCTTTGGGGTGGCGCGGATGCTGTAGTGCAGGCAGGGGGTCCCGTCGGGGAGGGTGAAGAAGACCAGGCTGCTCCAGGCTCCCTCCCCTGGCCGGCGCCCGACGAAGGTGTCGGCGTCGACCGGGATGAGGGTCATCTCGACCGGTTCGAAGTACTGGGAGACGGGGGTGTGGGAGTCCATGTGGAAGTGCAGGTTCCCGTCCCGTTCGGTCAAGGCGATGCGGGTACCGAGCCGCTCGTAGACGCCGGTGTGCCGGTGGAGGTCGACCGTGACGGGGGTCTGCGGGGGTTCGAGCAGTGGCCGTGCGGTCAGCCCGTACATCTGCTGGGACAGTTCGGTGAAGACCGCCTGCTGCAGCCCGCCCTCACGGCCGAAACCGGTGTTGGTGAGCAGGCAGGCGACCGCCTGGATCTCGGGCACCATCCAGAGCATCGCGGCCTGGCCGACGGTGTTGCCCGCGTGCCGGAGCAGGGGCAGCCCGTCCAGCGAGTCCAGCGTCCAGCCCAGGCCCCAGTGCGGCCCGTAGGTGTGCGGGTTGGGCACGTTGACCTGAGGCCGCCACATCTCGGGGAAGTGAAAGAGCCCGCCCTCCAGATGAGACAGGCTGAAGCGCACGACGTCGGCGGCCGAGGCGCACAGCAGCATGGACGGGCCGAGCGAGCGCATCATCCCCCACGTCGGGGTGGTGCGCAGCGGACCGTCCGGCTCTCCGAGGTGCCCGGTCGCCGCGCGGAACCGCAGGACGTCCTCGGGCAGGGTCCAGGCGTGCCGCAGGCCGAGCGGGTCGATGATCTGCTGCCGCAGTGCGGTGTCCCAGACCTGGCCGGTGAGCCGCTCGATGATCCGGCCGAGGATGACATAACCGGCGTTGCAGTACGAGTGGGTGGTGGCAAGGGGGGCCACCTGCGGCAATTCGGCGCAGGCGGCCACGTACTTCTCGATGCAGTCGTCACCGCGCCCGCCGTCGTACAGCAGGTCGCCGTCGATCCCCGACGTGTGCGAGAGCAGGTGCCGTACGGTCACCTCCTTGGAGACGCCGGGGTCGGCCACCGTGAAGCCGGGCAGCAGTTCGGCCACCGTGGTGTCCAGGGACAACTGGCCGCCCCGATCCAGCAGCATGATCTGCGTCGCCGTCAGCACCTTGGTGATCGACCCGATCTGGAAGAGCGAGTCAGGGGTGGCCTCAACTCCGGTGTCGAGGTTCAGCGTTCCGGCCGCGAACTCGTGCACCTTTCCCTGATGGTGGAACGCGAGGGTGGCGCCGGGCACCTTGTGCTCGCGAACCAGTTCGCCAAGACGGGCATGCCAGTACTCGGGATTAGCTGAGGCCATGGGTGCACGCTACGTGACACATTCCGGGCAATCATTGGCGAAAGCCACGAAACCGGATTACGGCTCAGGTCAGCAGCCGCTGCACGGCCGGCCGGACGAGCGCACGGATCTGCGCGGGGTCGTCGAGGTAACCGCCCACCACCAGCCCGTCCCGCAGAACTACCAGCAGGTCGGCGGTCCGTTCGGCGTCCGCGTGGCCCGCCTCGATGAGCAGATCGCGCAGCAGCGAACGGAACCAGCAGCGGTGCTCGGCGACCACCAGTCGTACCGGATGGCCGGGATCGGCGTACTCCGCGGCGGCGTTCACGAAGGCGCAACCCCGGAAGCCGGGTCCGCAGCCGATCTCGCCGACCACCTCGAAGACCATGAACAGCGCCTCCGTCGGATCCTGCCCCCTGAGCCCGTCGGCGGCGGCCCGCTGCAGCTCGCTCTGCTCGGTCAGGTAGGCGCAGACGAGGTCGTCCTTGGACGGGAAGTGATGGTAGAAGGTCGCCTTCGCCGCGCCGGCCTCGGCGATGATCCGGTCGACGCCGACGGTGTGGATGCCCTCGGCGTAGAAGAGCCGCGCCGCGGTGTCGAGCACCCTGCGGCGGGCCGGGGAAGCGGTGGTCTTCGTAGGCACCCTTTGACAGTACCAGACAGATCTGTCTACGATAGGCCTTGTTGGGACAGACAGGTCTGTCTATCTCGGGTACGAGCCGTACGACTGAACAGGGAGCACCCCATGAGCACCATGTACACCGCGATTGCCACCGCCTCCGGCCGGGACGGCCGCGCCGTCTCCTCCGACGGCAAGCTCGATGTGAAGCTCGCCCGCCCCGTGGAGATGGGCGGCGACGGCGCCGGGACCAACCCCGAGCAGCTGTTCGCGGCCGGTTACGCCGCCTGCTTCGCCAGCGCGATGAACCTGGTGGCGGGCCGGATGAAGGTCGACGTGGCCGATGCCGCCGTGAC
>JAOPYM010000304.1 GCA_025964615.1 Actinomycetes bacterium | reverse complement strand
CGTCCGAATGCCGCGCGCCTGGGTGTCCGGGCTTCTTCGGAGGTCGCCATGCACCAGCCGCCCATCCCGCACCTCGCCGTCACCGACCCGGACATCGCCGGACTGGTCCAGGCCGAGGCCCGGCGCCAGTACGAGAAGATCCGGCTCATCGCGTCGGAGAACTACGTCTCGCCCGCAGTGCTCGAGGCCACGGGCACCGTCCTCACCAACAAGTACTCCGAGGGTTACCCCGGCAGGCGGTACTACGAGGGCCAGCAGAACATCGACCTGATCGAGACCCTCGCGATCGACCGGGCCAAGGGCCTTTTCGGCGTCGAGCACGCCAACGTCCAGCCGTACTCGGGCTCGCCCGCCAACCTCGCGGTCTACCTGGCGTTCCTGCGGCCCGGCGACACGGTCATGGGCATGGCGCTGCCGATGGGCGGCCATCTCACCCACGGCTGGTCGGTGTCGGCCACCGGGAAATGGTTCAACCCTGTGCGGTACGGGGTGCGCGCCGACACCGGCCGCGTCGACCTGGACGAGGTGCGCGACCTGGCCCTCCGCGAACGGCCGAAGCTGATCTTCTGCGGTGGTACGGCCATTCCGCGCACCATCGACTACCCGGCTTTCGCGGCCATCGCCGCCGAGGTGGACGCGATCCTGGTCGCCGACATCGCGCACGTGGCCGGGCTGATCGCGGGTGGCGCGCACCCGTCACCCGCAGGGCACGCCGATGTGATCTCCACGACCACGCACAAGACGCTGCGGGGTCCGCGCGGCGCCATGCTCATGTCCACCGCAGCGCACGCCGCCGCGATCGACAAGGCGGTCTTTCCCGGCCTGCAGGGAGGGCCGCACAACCACACCACCGCCGCCATCGCGGTGGCCCTGCGCGAGGCCGCCACGGAGGAGTTCGCGGCCTACGCCCACCAGATCGTGGCCAATGCGCACGCGCTCGCGGAGGCGCTGATCGAGCGTGGCTTCGACCTGGTCTCCGGCGGAACGGACAACCACCTGATCCTTGTCGACCTGACCGGCAAGGGGGTCGCCGGGAAGCCGGCCGCCCGGGCCCTCGACCTGGCCGGCATCGAGCTCAACTACAACACGGTGCCGTTCGACCCGCGTAAGCCGTTCGACCCGTCCGGCCTCCGGCTGGGCACGGCGGCGATCACCACCCGCGGCCTCACCGAGTCCCAGATGCCCGCGATCGCCGCCTGGATCGACCAGACGATCAAGGCAGTGGACGACGAGACGGCCCTCGGCCGCATCGCCGCCGAGATCCGCGACCTCCTCGCCGCCTACCCGATGCCCGGCTGGTCCCCAGCACCCTAGAGCGCTCCCCCTTCCGTTGACTCGTGGCGTTTCCCGCACCGTTCCTCGATTCGGTGCGGGAAACGCCACGAGTCAACGGGGGTGGAGGACGGTGATCATGCGCCAGGCCTTGGGGGAGGTGAGGGGGACACCGGCGAAGTCGCCGAACTGGAACTCGATCTGCAGGCGTCCGGACAGGCGGATGGCGGCGGTCAGTTCGGTCGCGGTCCAGAAACGGTAGGGCACCACACCCTGGACGATCTCGGTACGGTCCTCCCTGGTCACCGTGATCGTGACGTGCTCCTCGACGATCTGCGTGATCGGGTCCAGCACGTCGCCCGGCTCACCCCAGCTGACCTCGCCGGTCAGGCCCTCCTGCCGGAAGTCCCAGGTCGAGGAAACTCGATGGTCGTCGGTGAGCCGGTCCGACGGATGGCTCATCTCCAGGATGTACCGGCCATCGGGCGCCAGATGCTCCGCCACCCGGTCGAAGTGGGCGACCATCGCGTCCAGTGTCATCAGATGGGCGGTCGAGTCGAGCATGGTGACCACCAGGTCGTACGTCCGGCCGAGGTCGAAGTTGGTCATGTCGTCATGGACCACCTTCAGCCGCACGGCGGCCTGCCGCGCCTGGTCCTCGGCGTATGCGCACATCACCGCGTTCAGGTCGAGTGCGGTGGCCTCGATGCCCCGCCGGGCGAACTCCCTGGCGTGCTCGGCGGGGCCCGCCGCCAGTTCGAGCACGGACGTGGGAGGCGAGGCACACCAGCCGAGCAGCGCGTCGACCTCCGCCGGGATGTCCCGGAACTCACATGCCAGCTCGTACGCCCATGGGTGGTCATAGATCACCCGCACATCCTGCCAGGCCTGGAACGTGCCATCAGTGCAGCGCGGAGCGTGACCTTTCCAGGGTCGCCGCGGATCTGCCGTCGAGACGGATCTTCACCTCGATCACGCCGGGGTCCTCGGTACGCAGGACCCGCCCGCCGAACGAGGTGAGCAGCCGCCGCATCCGCCCGTTCTCGCTGAGCACGGTGGCGCGGAGCTCGACCAGACCGCGCTCGCGCCCCAGGACCAGGAGCACCTCCGTCAGTGCACGGCCGAGGCCACGCCCCTGCCAGTCGTCCTCCACCAGGAAGGCCAACTCGGCCACTCCGGGGTCGAGCACATGCATGAGGTGAGCCAGCGCGAGCACCGAGCCGTCAGGGCCCTCGGCTACCAGGGTCAGCCCGTGCGCGCGTTCGGCGATCTGGTCAAGGACCCGCCGGGGCAGGTACGGCTTGGCGCTGAAGTACCGCAACCGGCGGCTCTCCAGCGAACTACGCTCGTGCATGGCCCTGACCGCCTCGCCGTCGGAGCGGTCCAAGGGCCGTACAAC
>JAOPYM010000225.1 GCA_025964615.1 Actinomycetes bacterium | reverse complement strand
ATGCCGCCCGCGGCCTGCTCCCGGTCGAGCACCAGGACCTCGCCCTTGACTCGTGCCGCAAGTGCCGCCGCGGCCGTCAGGCCGGCAGGACCACCTCCGATGACGAGGACATCCGGTGTGAGGACCCTACGTTCGCCGGTCATGGCTGCGTCCCCTCATCGCTCCCGGCTTGAACACGCCACCCGGCTCGCGCGTCCGCCTTGCTGCCCTGGCCCGACTTCACATCGGCCTTGGCGTCCAAGCCCAGCACGCCATCAGGCCTGCCGCCCTGGTCCGGCGCCGCACCGGCCGTTGGGGTCTGCTCCGGTACTTCGCCGGCGGTGGGACCGTGGCTCGACGGTGTGCGGGTCGGGGACGGGTGGCTCGGTGGTTCGGTGCCACCCGTTGCCTGCCGGCCGAGGAGGACGGTGACCTCTGCGCCGCAGAAGAAGCCCTGACAGCGGCCGTTCATAACGCGGGTACGGCGGCGTAGGCCCTCGAGGGTGCAGGGCGGCAGGGGGGAGGCGAAGGCGTCGCGGATCTCTCCGGCGGTGACGCGTTCGCAGAAGCAGACGATCCGGCCGTACGCCTCGTCCTTGGCGATCAGCTCGGCGTCCTGGTAGGGCCGCTGGTACGCCTCGCCCAAGTTGGGCATTCGCGGCGGATCGGGCAGATCGCCGCGGGGGACCAGAGTGAGACCCGCCTCGGCGATCAGGTCGCGGACGTGCTCGGCGATGGCCATACCGGCGGTCAGGCCGGTGGAGCGGATGCCGCCGACCAGCAGGTAGCGCCGGTCGGCGGTGGCCTCGATGAGGTAGTCGTCGCGGTCGATGGCGGCGCGCAGCCCCGCGTAGCTCGCCGTGATCTCCTCGGCCAGCAGCCGGGGCATCAGCTTCTCTCCTTTGGAGAGCAGGAACTCGAAACCCGGCTCCGAGGTGCCGGTAGCGGTCCGGTCGGTGAGGTCCTCGGCGGTCGGGCCGAGCATCACGTTGCCGTAGATGGTAGGGGCGACCAGGACGCCCTTGCCTCGCGAGGTCGGCACGGGCAGCACGATCCGGTTCACCAGTGGCCGGGCCAGCTTGTCGAAGACGAACAGCTCGCCGCGACGGGGCGTGACCGTGAACCGGTCGTAACCGAAGAGGCGGTCGAGAGTGTCGGCGCCTAGCCCGGCCGCGTTGATCACCCAGCGGGCGGACACGGTGCCGGCGGAGGTGTGCAGGTTCGTGTGGTCCGCGCCCACGTCGGCTCCCGTGACGACGTGGTGCAGCAGGATGTCGGCCCCGCGGAGCTTGGCCTCGGTGGCGAGAGCCAGGTTGGTCGTCCAAGTGCAGATGATCGACTCGTCGGGCACGGTGAGCCCGCCGAGGACGCCGTCACCGAGGGCCGGGACCTGCCGGTACACCGCGTCGGCGGTGAGGATCTCGCATTTCTGGTAGCCGTTCTTCTCGGCCTTTTCCTTGAGGCCGGGCAGCGCCTGGAGCTCCTCGCCTGTCCAGGCGACCAGCAGAGCGCCGGTCTGCTCCACCGGGATGCCGGTGGCCCGCGCGTAGCCGGACAGCAAGTGGTAGCCGCGGCGCACCAGCCGGGACTCCAGTGTGCCGGGCTTGGCGTCGAACCCGGTGTGGAGGATGGCGGTGTTGGCCTTGCTGGTCGCATCGCCCACGTCACCGCGGGCCTCCAGCACCGCGACCGACAGGTCGTGGCCGGTGAGCTCGCGAGCTATGGCGGCCCCGACGATCCCCGCGCCGATCACAGCGACGTCGTACACCCTGGGCACTGGCACCGTCTCGTCCCCCTCAGTTCCCGGCCCGATGGCAGATCCGCCGGATACCGGATAGGGGAGCGGTGTCCTGCGCCTGCTCATTCTCGCTGGTCATCATGGGGTGCCTTTTGTGGTGAGGCTGGCGAGCGCGGCGGCCCGCCAGCGGTCGCGGTGGTCCTTGGCCCGCTCGGCCGGCCAGCGCGGTTCGACTATGAGGTCGGGTGTCCAGCGGGGTACCGCCTCGCGTAGCGTCAGGTTCGGCTCCACCGCCATCCGGGCCAGGGCCGCCGCCCCGAGCGGCGTGGCGTGCGGTGAAGGGTAGACATGAATGGGCCGCTGGAGCAGATCGGCCTGGGCGTCGAGCAGGGTGCGGCTCTGGGTGAGGCCGCCGTCCACCCGTAGCCGGGTGACCGGCCGTCCGAGGTCGGCCTCGACGAGGTCGCACACCTCGGCGACCTGCGCGGCGATTCCCTGGAGCAGGGCCAGCACGAGGTGCTCGCGCCGCGTCGACAGCGTCATGCCGGTGAAGGTGGCGGTGGCGTCCGGCCGCCACCACGGCGCGGCGAGCCCGGCCAGGGCCGGGACGCAGAGCACACCCGCCGCGTCCTCTGCCGCGACCCGGTCCAGGTCGGCGGCCGAGTCGAGCAACCCTAGCTCCTGCAGCCAGCGGACGGCGGAGGCTGCTGTATAGATCTGGCCGTCCAGGCAGTACGCCGTCTCGCCGCGGGCCCGCCATGCCACCGACGTGGTCAGCCCGGCGGTGGAGCGGACCGCTGTGCCGCCTGTGTTGGCCAGCAGGAACGCGCCGGTGCCGAAGGTGCACTTGGCGTCGCCGGGTTCCAGGCAGCCCTCGGCGAGCAGCGCCGCCTGCTGGTCGACGATCAGCCCGGCCACCGGGATCTCACCGCCGAAGGCGGTGGTGGTGCCCACGACCTCGTCACAGGCGACCAGGCGCGGCAGCCGTTCTCCGCCGAGGCCGAACAGTTCGATGAGCTCGGGGTCCCACCTGGTGCTGTCCAGATTGAGGATCAGCGACCGGCTGGCGGTCGAGACGTCGGTAACGAACTCGCCGGTGAGCCGGTGGATCAACCACGAGTCGACAGTGGTCGCCACGCCGGCGGTCGTCAGGTGACGGCGTACCCAGGCCAGCTTCGGGGCCGAGAAATACGGGTCGAGAACCAGGCCGGTCCGCTCGGCCACCAGATCGCGGTGGGCAGACAGGGGAGCGCAGATCTCCTCGGCTCGCCGGTCCTGCCAGACGATCGCCTTGGTCAGCGGGCGGCCGGTCGCCGGGTCCCAGGCGATAACGGTCTCCCCTTGATTGGCCAGGGCCACCACGTCGATGGGCAGCCCGGCCGCCGCGACCGCCCGGCCGCCGGACTCCAGGACCGAATGCAGCAGCGCCTCGGGATCCTGCTCGACGCCACCGCCGCCGAGGTAGTCGGGGCGCAGCGGCTCCTCGGCCACCGCAACACTGCGGCCGGTCCCATCGACGACGATGGCCTTGGTCGACGAGGTGCCCTGGTCGATGGCGAGGACCGTGGTCATAGCCTGCCTCCGCTCCACGTCGTCGTGTCGGCGGCCGGCTCGCAACCGCCCTCGGCAATGCCGTCGAGTGCGTCCTCGAGTGAGGCCGGCTCCGGCATGGCCGGCCCCTGCACGCCGCGTAGGGCCAACAGCCAGCCGAGGTATCGCCGATCATCCTTCCAGGAAACACGGATCGGGGTTGGGTCACTGCGGGCGTTTCGTCACGTCCGGCCGATATTCGGGTGCACTGCGGCGGTCCGGGTGGCACCATCGGGGTATGGACCGCCGTGCTCTTCTCCGTCGCCGATCATCCCTGAGCGTCGTTCGCTAGGAGGGTTGGCCGAGGGGCAAGGCAACTGCTTGCTACGCAGTCATCCGGGTGAGACCGGTACTGGCGGCCGGCCTGGGACGGCGACCCGGACAACCCCGGCCCGGACAAGCGGGTGCCGGCGGTGCTGGCCGGGTTCACCTTCCACGAAGGACGGCACACACATCGGACCTGGCTGGCCGACGACGGCATCACCGACGTGGCCAGGGCCGCCCGGCTCGGCCACAATCTCCCGGGCATGGCCGACGTCTACGAGCACGTCACTCCGGCGATGAAACAACGGGTGACATGATCACTTGGGTTTCTTGGTTACCTGTGCATGGAAGTGGCGGTGTCGGTGCCCTGCTCGATGACGTGCAGGCTCACCCCGCGGCCGTGGAGATTCCAGGCCACCTACCCCGGCCATGCCCGATCTTGGCGACTTCCTTGCTATTCTCACTCTCTGTTATCAGTGAGATTCGTTATGTAATCGGAGGTGACAGAGACCTGGCAATGGTGCCAGGCCAGAGGAGGCACAATGACGATCAACGCAATCCAACCGGGGCAGGCCGTAGGCCAGCCGCAGTACGGCCAGATCCCGCAGCTGTTCGGGCAGCAGCCCCAGCAGCTGTTCGGCCAGCAGGGCCAGCAGGGCCAGCTCGGGCAGCTCGCCCAGCAGTACCCCGTGCTGCAACACCTTGTGGGCCAGGTGATCCAGCACCTCATGGCCCAGCAGAGCCAGCAGCAGTACGGTCA
>JAOPYM010000217.1 GCA_025964615.1 Actinomycetes bacterium | reverse complement strand
CCGCAGGCTCGGGGCACCCCGGCACCCCGTTGGACATCGCTCCGGTCGCCTACACGTTGTGGCAGCGCTTCCTGAGATTCGACCCCGCTGACCCGATCTGGCCGAACCGCGACCGGTTCGTGCTCTCGGAGGGGCACGCCTCGGCCTTGCTGTGGTCGCTGCTGCATCTGACCGGAGTCCATGCCGTCGATCCGGACTACGAGATCCTCGGCCGCCGTGCGGTCACGCTCGATGATCTGAGGTCGTTTCGCCAGCTCGACTCGCACTGTCCTGGCCATCCCGAATACCGCCTGACGAGCGGTGTCGAGACGACGACCGGTCCACTCGGCCAAGGCGTTGCGAGCTCGGTCGGCATGGCGATCGCGGGCCGGTGGCTGGCCGCCCGCTACAACCGGGAGGGCTTCCCGCTGTTCGATTTCGACGTGTACGCCCTGGCCGGAGACGGCTGCATGATGGAGGGCATCTCCGCCGAGGCGGCCTCGCTCGCAGGCCACCTGCAATTGTCCAAGCTGTGCTGGATCTACGACTCCAACAGGGTGACGATCGAGGGCCATACCCGGATCACCTTTACCGAGGACGTCGCGGAGCGGTTCCTGGCTCAAGGGTGGAACGTCACGACCGTGGCCGACGCGAACGACTTGGACGCGGTGAGCCGGGCGCTGCACACGTTCAAGGCCGAGACCGAGCGGCCCACGCTCATCGTGGTGCACAGCCATATCGGGTACGGCTCACCGGTAGAGAACACGCCGAAGGCACACGGCCAGCCACTCGGCCGGGACGGCGTCCGGGCGGCCAAGCGCTTCTTCGGCCTACCGGAAGATACCGACTTCTTCGTGCCACCCCAGGTCTATGACTGGTTCGCCGAAGGCATCGGCGCACGCGGCGACAGGGCCAGAGCCGCATGGGAGGGCATTCTCAAGTCATACCGGGACGCCTACCCGCAGGCGGCTGATGAGCTCGAACGCATCCAGCGCCGGGAACTGCCTGATGACTGGGAGGCTGCGCTGCCCACCTTCCCGCCGGACCCCAAGGGGATCGCCACCCGTGACTCCTCCGGCCGTGTGCTGAACGCCCTGGCTCAGGCGGTGCCCTGGTTGCTGGGTGGCTCGGCCGATCTGGCACCATCGACGAAGACGCGGCTGGTCTTCGACGGCGCGGGGGACTTCCAGGCCGACGATCACTCAGGACGCAACCTGCATTTCGGTGTACGGGAGCATGCGGCGGCCGCGATCGCCAACGGCATGGCGGTCACCAAGCTGCGGCCGTTCTGGTCCGGGTTCTTGATCTTCTCGGACTACGCACGCGGCGCGATCCGCCTGTCCGCGTTGATGGAGATCCCGGTCCTGCACATCTTCACCCACGACTCCATCGGTGTCGGGGAGGATGGCCCCACCCACCAGCCCGTCGAACAACTCGCGTCGCTGCGCGCGATGCCCGGCCTGCTGGTATTCCGGCCCGCGGACGCGAACGAGGTCGTCGAAACCTGGCGGGTGGTCGCCGCACTCCGCCGGGAACCCGCGGCGCTGGTCCTGTCCCGTCAGGCTCTTCCCACCTTCGATCGATCAAGGCTCGGCGCCGCGTCCGGAGTCGCAAAGGGTGCCTACGTACTGGCGGAGGCGCCGACGGGAATCCTGGACGTGATCCTGCTCGCCACTGGCTCGGAGGTGGCGCTCGCACTCGCCGCCCGCGACGAACTGTCCGCCGGGGGCATCGGCGCCCGCGTCGTGAGCATGCCGTGTTGGGAGCTGTTCGACCGCCAGCCTAAGGAGTACCGCGACCAGGTAATCCCGCCGGAGGTGACGGCGCGGGTCGCGATCGAACAAGCCTCGACGTTCGGCTGGGATCGCTACGTCGGCGACAGCGGCGCCGTCGTCGGGATGCACACCTTCGGCGCCTCCGCACCGCTCAAACAACTGCTCACCAAGTTCGGGTTCACCCCCGAACGCGTAGCGCAGGTCGCCCGCGAACGCGTGGCCGCCGGAAGGGAGGAGGCGTGAAGGCAACCCAGGCCCTGCACGAACGGGGGCAGAGCCTCTGGCTCGACAACATCACGCGGGGAATGCTCGAGCGCTCGCCGAGCGGCTCCAACGACAAGGTGCGGAGTCGTTCACCACCGCCTGGAACGACCTGGTGGGGAGGATCTCCGCGCAGCGCGCCTCGCTTACCTGACCGGCCGCCGGCCGTCTCGCCAATGATCGGAGGAACCGATGCTGACCGTCCCGCTCCGTGACCGAGCTTCGTGGAAGGCGCTTGAGCAGCACCACGCCGAGATCGGCGGGCGGCACCTGCGCGAGCTGTTCGCCGAGGATCCAGGACGCGCGACACCGGCCCAGTCTACTGGGGTGAGCCGGGCACGAGCGGCCAGCACAGCTTCTACCAGCTGATCTACCGGAGGCTGAAGAAGATCTAGGAGGATTCGATGACGACCGACAGACCGATGCAGCTCGCCATGGTCGGGCTCGGGAGAATGGGCTCCAACCTCGTCCGCCGGCTGATGCGGGACGGCCACCGGTGCGTGGTCTACGACCTCGACG
>JAOPYM010000207.1 GCA_025964615.1 Actinomycetes bacterium | reverse complement strand
CGGCAGGCGCGGTGCAGGCCAGCGCCGATTCCCCGCCCATCACGATCCTCGAGCCCTTTGAGATCGACCCCGAGGCCACCGGCCCGATGCCCGCCCTTGATGACACCGGGCCGATGCCCGTGATTTCCTAGGTAGCGCGGCGAGCAACCGCTGGGGACTTTTCAGGCCCGCCGCGCAGCCCCCTCCGGCAGCGCTCCTGTCTGCGTGCTACTCGACCGTCACGCTCTTGGCGAGGTTACGCGGCTTGTCGATGTCGCGGCCTAGCTTGGCGGCGGCGTGGTAGGCGAACAGCTGCAACGGGATGTTTAGCAGGATCGGCTCCAGCTCCGGCTCGGCCCGCGGGACGCGGATCACCACGTCGGCGATAGTGTCTGGCAGCTCAGCGAAGCTGGTTACCACGATGACGGGGCCGCCACGGGCCTTGATCTGCTCAACGGTCGACATGTTTTTCGCGACGAGCTCGTCGGACGGGATGATCACCAGGCTCGGCATCTCGGGGCTGATCAGCGCGAGCGGCCCGTGCTTGAGCTCACCCGCCTGGTAGGCCTCGGCGTGCACGTAGGAGATCTCCTTGAGCTTCTGCGCGCCCTCGCGGGCCACCGGCCACCCGCGGACGCGGCCGATGAAGAACATGTGGTCGGCGTCGGCGTAGCGGTTGGCGATCGTCGAGATCCCCTCGTCCTCGGCCAGGATCGCCGATACCTGCGCGGGGAGGTTGCGCAGGCCGTTGACGATGCGCTCGCCGTTGGCCGAGGACAGGTCGCGGACCCGCCCGAGCAGCAGCGCCAGCAGCGCGAAGTTGACCGCCATGTTGGTCAGCGCCTTGGTCGAGGCGACGGCGACCTCGGGGCCCGCGTGCAGGAAGATCCCGTGACCGCACTCGCGGCCGATCGCGGAGCCGACGACGTTGACGGCGCCGATCACCTGGCCGCCCTTGCGCTTGAGCTCCTGGACGCCCATCAGCGTGTCGATCGTCTCGCCGGACTGGGAGACCGCGACGTAGAGCGTGTCCGGGTCGACGACCGGGGAGCGGTAGCGGAACTCGCTCGCGGGCTCGGCGTCGGCCGGGATGCGGGCCAGCTCCTCGACTAGGGCGGCGCCCATCTGGCCGGCGTAGTAGGCGGAGCCGCAGCCGAGGAACTTGACGCATCTGATGTTCCGCAGCTCGCGGGCGTCCAGGTTGATGCCCCCCAGCCGCGCGGTGGCGAACCGCTCCTCGAGACGGCCGCGCAGCGCCCGGCGGATCGCGTCCGGCTGCTCGTGGATCTCCTTGCGCATGTAGTCGCTGAACTGCCCGAGCTCGTAGTCGTCGGCGTCGGCGTCGACCGTCGTCGGAACCTTGATGCCGCTGCTCTCGGTGCCGCCGGCGGTCACGGTGGCGGTGTGGTAATCGGTCGCCTTGATCGTCGCGACCTCGCCGTCCTCCAGGTAGATGACCTGCTTGGTGTAGCGGACGAGGGCGGAGACGTCGGAGGCGACGAACATTTCGCTGTTGCCGAGCCCGAGCACGATGGGGCTGCCGTTTCGCGCCACGACGAGCTGGTCGGGGTTCTTGGTGTCGACAACGACGAGGCCGTAGGCGCCTTCGACCTTCCGCAGGGTGCGGATCACCGCGTCCTCGAGCGTCGCGCTCTCATCGGCCGCGAACTCGGCCGCGATCATGTGCGCGAGCGCCTCGGTGTCGGTGTCGCTGGCGAGGTGCACGCCGCTCGCCTGCAGCTGGTCGCGGAGGAACTCGGCGTTCTCGATGATGCCGTTGTGCACCACCGCGATGCGGTTGGCGGTGTCCGTATGCGGGTGCGCGTTGATCTCGTTCGGCTCACCGTGGGTAGCCCAGCGGGTGTGGCCGATGCCGATCGTCGGCTTGGCCACGCTCGCGCCGGTCTTGGCCGAGCTTGCGCCGGCTTTGGCCGCCAGCTTGTCACGCAGGTCCTGGACCCGGCCGGCGGTCTTGGTGATCTGCAGCCGGCCGCGGCTGATGACCGCGAGGCCGGCCGAGTCGTACCCCCGGTACTCGAGCCGGTGCAGTCCCTCGATAAGGACGGGCATCGCGTCGCGCTTGCCCACATATCCAACGATCCCGCACACGTTCTCGTGTCCCTTCCTCGTCTTCTTTGACCTTCTTGCTGCTGACTTCTTGCCGCTGTCCGCTAACCGCTGGTGTTAGCCGTGCTGGTATGCGCCCTGCTGGTCTTAACCTGCCCGGTCCGCGCGGCGCGACGCGAGGCTTGCCGTCTCCGTAGATGATCCGGCGGAGCTGGCGCTCGGTCAGCTCCGCTGCCCGGAACCGGCGGACCTTGAGCTCCGCCGCCAGCTGCGGCCAGATGGCGTCGTTCCGCTTGCTCTTGCCCTGCAGCTCGGCGTGCCGCCGGGTGACGAACGCCTCGACGGTCTCGCTGAAGTAGGCGGCGACGTCCGCGACCACCCGCGACGCGGTCGCCTCGGGTAGCCCGGTGCTCGCCGCGACATTGCGGATCAGATCCTGCGGGTACGTCTCGTCCATGGGCGCGCCGTATCTAGTTGCTCCGGTTGTCTCTCAGGCAGCCTACGTCGCTCCTGACGTTACACGCTAGATCTTGCCCGACTTCGGGCAAGAAAACCCTCCTCTTGCCCGCCTGTTCGGTGAGCTTACCCGAAAAAACGGTTATCCGACGGCTTCCCGGGAGATCCGGTGCAACCGGGAGCGCCGCGTAGCGCCCGCGCGACACGCCGGCGGCCGAGCGCCGATGGTCGTTGCCGCAAGGCCCCTGCTCGATAGAATTCTTGTGTGAAAAGCTCACTCACCGTCGATGATTTCCGGCCGCAGTCTGACACCACCGGGCGTGGGCGCCTTAGCCGGCTGCGATTGCTCGATATCGAGCAGATGGCGATGACACTGGCGTTCCTGACCGGCTACCGGTCCGCGATCTCCGGCCTGGCGGCCGCGGGTGGCCCCGAACCGCACTGCACGTCATGCGGCGGCGCGGTCGGCATCTTCCTCGGGCACGCGCCCGACTGGCAGCACTTCCGCACCGGCGCGGGCGACGGCGGCCTGGCCGAGGTCTACGACACCGACCACGCCCCCGCCATCGGCTGGCGCTACGTGCCCCCGGCGATCCCCGCCCGCTAACCCGCAACCCGGACCCGCGATATCGGGCGGCGAGTTGCGATGCATGGCGCTATGCACGGTTTTTGTGGCCATACCACTATTTGAGGGAATTAGATTCGTGTTGTGGCTTAATGGGCACGGAGAGTGACCTATTTTGACATAAAGAAAGGGACGTTGGGTTGGCCTGAACGTGCACCTGAACGACGCGCGGCGACTGGGTGGCGGGGGCTGAGCGCGCGTCCGGCACCGGGCTTTGGTCGTCCAGCACGTGGTGCGAGGCCACGTGGGCGTTGAAGGAGTCCAGGCCCATGTTGCGCTGCGGGGTCGCCACCGCCACGCGGTTACGGCCGGCCTGCTTGGCGCAGTACAGCGCGGAGTCGGCGGCGGCCAGCAGGTCGGTGAGCTCGTGCTTCTCGCCCTTGGCGACGTCGGTGACGCCAATCGAGATGGTGACCTGGACGACCGGGGCGTCGGGACGGTCGTCAACCGGGACCGTCAGCGCCTCGACGTGGCCGCGGAGACGCTCCGCGATCTTGCAGGCGTCGGCCTCGGTGGTCTGCGCGAGCAGCAGCACGAACTCCTCGCCGCCGAAACGGCCCACCCGGTCGTAGTCACGCGACTGGCTGGTGAGCGCCTCGGCCACCGCCTTGAGCACCTTGTCCCCGACCAGGTGACCGTACGTGTCGTTGACGGTCTTGAAGTGATCGATGTCCACCAGGGCGACCGCGAGCGGCTGCCGCGCCCGGATCGCGCGCGAGAGTTCCGCCTCGACTTCCTTCTCCCAGGTGGATACGTTCAGCAGGCCGGTTTTCGAGTCAACGCGGGACTGCGCGATAAGCAATGGGTGGACAAGGAACCGCCGGACAAGCAGAACGGTGGGCAGGGCAAGGACGACCAAGGCGGAGCTGAGCCCGACCGCAAGGGTGATCAGCACGGCGAGGTCAATCTCGACGAACAGCCCCTGCAACGCTTCCCAGTTCCATTCGATATGCCGGATCCGCACCTTGGGATCGGACAGTTTGACGGCGGCGAGAATCAGGAAGTGGTGCAGCCTGCCGCCGATGATCTCGCATATGGCAACCGCCAGGCACCACGTGAAGGCATGCAGGCCAACCCCTACCGCACCGCCGGCGAAAGAAGGCGGGAAGCACCTGAACGCCAATGACGCGGCGGCGTAGCTGAGGCCCGTCGCGGCCGCCGTGAATACCCGGCGGTAGACAATTCCCTTATACACGTACAGCTGCATGATTAGGCCGAATGGAATCGGCACGAGCGCGGCATATATGGGAGGCAGCAGAATCGCGATCGGGACCACCCAGACCGAACTGAAATCCCTCGTCAGTCCGCCGCTTGTGGTGTAGGCGATTCGCGGCGTGGACGCATTCGAGATCATCCCGCAGCAGGCGAGCAGGAGGAACTTCACGAGGTCATCCAGGCGCCAGTCGGTATGCAGCGCCGCGACGCTAATGAACGCGATGGCTCCGAGCGTCGGAGTCGCAACGTACCAGCGCAGAAGTGGTGGCAGCTGCCACCACGCCCAGTCCGTCACCGTGACACGCCTCTTGAGGCGACTGGTGAGGGACGAGGCTTGCATCTTCCACCGTTCCGTCTGTGACACCTGTTACTGCCTTCTAGTAGCAGCTCACCGTAAATGACTAGCTGCGTATAGCTACCATAACCCATCTTCCCGGGCCTTGTAACTATTGCAGTGAGATTCCCAGACATGTCGGGACAAGGCAGAGCTTAATAGTCCGTAACAGCGATGGCGCGGATACGGGAGAGACGAATTCGCGCCAGAGAAAATGGAGTGGGCGCTGAGGAGAGAGGCGTTCGCTGTTACGCGCGAGGAGGAATAGCTGTGCGTACGACCTACTGGTTCTGATGTGACTGCAGTGGCAAGCGAGGCCAAACACATCGCCCGGAAAGGAAGCGACATCATGCGCGACACCTGGACCCGATAGTCAAACCGAGCATCATCACGTTATCCCCTAGTGAGAACGAGCCGCATGGATAGGTGTTGGCCTGGTAAGCGAGGCCTCTCGGCCAAGATGTCTCGCAGTGTGACGCCCGACGGCGGGCGACCTTCGCCGCCATTGGAGCGCTAGACCACAGGCGATAAGGGCACCGAATCCCCCACTGAGAGCTACGACCGTCGAGGGAGGTACCACCTCGGCGGCCGCTCCAGCTATCGCGAAAGCCACCCCCTGACCGACCACCAGACCCGCGTTGACGAGGCCGAAGGCCTGGGCGCGGCGCTCGTTCTGCAGTCGCTCGACGAACGCGGTGTTCGCGGCGATCTGATACATCGCGAACGTGTTGGACAGGGCGAAGATCGCCATCGAGACGTAGAGCCCCGGTCGGGCAATCACCACGACCAGCACCCCGCAGGTGAGCACGGCCATCGGGCCCATCCAGCGCAGCCGGGTGAGCGGGCCTACCGTCTTCGTGAAGACCGGCGTCGCCACCGCCGCGCCGAGCTGCGAAGTTGCCAGCAGCAGGCCGGCCGCGACCGCCCCTCCCCCGAGCTTCGCCGCGTAGGGCACCGCCAGGCCCTCGGGAATCTCGTAGAACGCCGCCAGCCAGCCAAGGCACATGAGCGTGCGGAGCGCCGGATCACCGAAGACCAGCCGCAGGCCGGCCGCCAGCTGCCGCAGCGGGTTCGCGGAGCCGGAACCGCCCGACGCGGCCGCCGCCGGGCGGGCGTGGATGCCGGCCAGGATCAGCAGCCCCGAGGCGACGAACGTGGCCGCGTCCGCCGCCAGGGCGGGCCGGGCGCCGAACAGCGCCACCACCAGGCCACCGGCCGCGGCCCCGCCCACCAGCACTACCCGCGATGTCGTCTGGAGCACGGCCGCGGCGAGCGGGTACCGGCTGGCGTCGAGCATGTCGCGGACGATCGCCGAGCGCGCCGCGTCGAACGGGGGCTGGACCGCCGTCACCAGATACAGCAGCGCGATCAGCGCGCTGATCGGCATCCGGGGCGCCAGCATCGCGCCGACGAGCAGGGCACGGGCCGCGTCGCAGGCGACCATGACGGCGCGGCGGGGCAGCCGGTCGGCCAGACCGGAGAGGAAGAGCCCGCCCAGCAGGTACGGCACGAAACCGGAGGCGAACGTGATCGCGGCCAGCAGCGGGGACTTGGAGCGGGTGTAAACCAGGATCGTCATCGCCACCAAGGCGAGGCGGTCGCCGCCGGCCGAAAGCACATAAGAGAACCAGAGGGCACGGAACTCGGAGACGGCGAAGACAGAGCGGTACGACGGACGGGGAGCCGGGGATGATGACACGGCGACCCTTTCATATGCGGCCTGGTTCCCGGCGGGCGTGGCCTGAGGGGTTGGCCACGCAGACGGTCCAACCGGTTACCGATAGCTATGCTGGCAGAAATCGCGGCTGCTCGCGGCTAAACACCCAATTTCGGTACATCGCTTGCAAAACGATCTTGCTGTGACCACAGGGAATTCTGTGACTCCTGTGGGCCTTTTTTCTTGGTCCGAGATTAAGCTTTCGCCTGTTCGCGTTGACCGGTTTGGGGGCACTTCAACCAGTGGGCTGGGGAGCTTTTCCGGCAATCGGAGCCGGGATAGGCTGTCCGTGACGGGATGGTCACGGTCGGGTGGTGATCATGAGTGGTGCGCCCCTTGGTGCGCTTGGCATTCCCGGCCAGGCACGGCCAGGCGAATGGCTGCGGAAGCAGCGGGTGGCTGCCGGGCTGACCCAGGAAGATCTGGCGGAACGGTCCGGGGTGTCCGTGCGCGCCATCGCGGATCTGGAACGGGGGCGGACACGGCGGCCGTACCCGAGCTCGGTCCGGGCGCTGGCGCGGGCGCTTGGGCTGCCGGAATCGGCCGGCACGGAGATCGTCGCGCGGTACCGGGCCGGGGGCGACGGCGCCGGGACCAGCGCGGCGGACGATGACCCGGCGGCGGACGACGCGGTCACCGCGGGCACTACTGGCACCGCGGGCCCCGGCGGCGGAGAGCCCCACGGCGGAGGGCCCGGCCGCGGCGGGCCGGGCGGCGGGACCGT
>JAOPYM010000460.1 GCA_025964615.1 Actinomycetes bacterium | reverse complement strand
ACCTGCAGGCGCTCATCCGCTCCGGCAACATCATCGACCCGGACCGCCTCACCGACCCCGGAACCCCCCTCCTCGACCTCCTCTAAGCCCCCCCGCCCCATCCGTTGAGTCGTGGCGTTTCCCGCACCGTTCTTCGATTCGGTGCGGGAAACGCCACGAGTCAACGGATGGGGTGGGGGCTTAGAGGAGGTCGAGGAGGGGGGTTCCGGGGTCGGTGAGGCGGTCCGGGTCGATGATGTTGCCGGAGCGGATGAGCGCCTGCAGGTCTGTGGCGACGTCCCAGACGTTGACGTTCATGGCCGCGACCACCTTCCCGCCGAGCAGCCAGAACGCGATGAACTCCAGGTCCTGCGCAGACCCCCGGAAGAGCACCTGGTCGTAGGCGTCCGGCACCCCGGTCATCTCCATGCCCAGTTCGTACTGGTCGGTGAAGAAGTACGGCAGCCGGTCGTACACGACGTCATGGCCGAGCATGGACCTGCCTGCGGCGGTCCCGCCGTTGAGCGCGTTGGCCCAGTGCTCCACCCGCAGGTGGCGGCCGAGCAGCGGATGGTAGGCGTTGGCGACATCGCCCGCCGCATAGATGTACGGGTCGGAGGTCCGCAGCGAGGCGTCCACCACGATCCCGTTCTCGACCTCCAGGCCCGCCGACTCGCCCAACTCGATGTTGGGCCGTACCCCGATCCCGACGATCACGATGTCGGCCGGAAGCTCCCGCCCGCCCGACGTGATGACCGAATCGGGGCCGATCGAGGCGACGCCCTCGTTCAGCAGCACCTCCACCCCGTGCCGCCGGTGCAACGATGCGAAGAGCTCACCGATCTGCGGGCCGACGGAGCGGAGCAGCGGGGCCGGAGCAGGTTCCACGATCGTCACGTCATTGCCGTACTCCCGGGCGGCGGCGGCCGTCTCCAGGCCGATCCAGCCCGCACCGATGACGACGACCCGCTTTTCCCCCGGCTCGATGACCTCGCGCAGTGCGAGCGAGTCCCCCAGCGTGCGGAGGTAGTGGACCCGTTCCGCACCCGGCATGTCGAGATAGCGCGGTGACGAGCCGGTCGTCAGCAGCAGCTTGTCGTACGGCACCGAGACGCCGTCCGCGAGCATCACGGTACGGGCGGTCCGGTCGACGGCGGAGGCGGCCATGCCCAGGCGCAGCTCGACGTGGTGCTTGTCGTACCAGCCGGCCTCGTGCACGTAGACCTTGGCCTGCTCCTCCTTGCCCTGCAGGAAGCCCTTGGTCAGCGGTGGGCGCTCGTACGGCAGCTCCGACTCGGCGCCGACCAGCACGATCCGGCCGTCGAAGCCCTCCTCGCGGAGCGCCTGCGCGGCCTTCGCCCCCGCCAGGCTCGCCCCGACGATGACGTAGGTTTCCTCGCTGGACATCTGGTCCTCCTCCTGCCCCGGTGCCAACCCCGGCTCCCCCATCCCTACCCACCCGAGCCCCTCGTAACAAGAGGCTTGTTCGTGGCCGCGCCCGCGGCCCTCCCCGGCTCAGCGCGTGGTGAGCTGATGGTGCCGGGCGAGGGCGGAGGTGTCGGTGAATGAGGCGATCTGGTCGACCACCACCCGCAGGCGCTCGGTGTCGTCGGCGGCCTCGGCGAAGGCGGTCTGGAAGACCGGATCGAGCGTGCCGGGGGCACCGGCCACCATCAGCTCGCCCAGTTCGAGGATCAGCTCACGCTGCCGGGTCCGGGTCGTCTCGTGGCTGACCCACACGTAGTGCGCGGTGATCCCCTTGAGCACGTCGCACTCCAGCCGCTTGGTCCTCGGGATGATCAGGTCGGCGGAGTGCCTGGTGAGCGATCCCGAGCCGTACGCCTCCCGGGTGGCGGTCTCCGCGCCGACGCAGAACCGCCCGATCAGCCAGCTGGTGAGGTTCTTGAGCGCGGCGCGGGCGCGCGGTGTCCCGTCGAAGGCGACCGGCCAGTACGGCTCGGCGAGCAGCACCTCGAAGCGCTCCTCCAGCTCGGCGGGCGTGCCGTACCCGTAGATCTTGGCGGCGGTCTCGCAGACCAGCCGCCGCTCCGCCGGGTCGGCCAGCTGCGCGAGCCCGATCACCCCGGAGACCAGCGCGTCCTCCAGATCGTGGACCGAGTAGGCGATGTCGTCGGACCAGTCCATCACCTGGGCCTCGAAGCTCACCTTCCCGACCGGTACTCCCTCGCGGACCCAGTGCGCGACCTGGAGATCATCGTCGTAGATCCCGAACGGGCCGTCTCCGATGCCGCGGGGCCGGTAGTGGATCCGGGTGGAGGCCTTCGTCCACGGGTACTTCATGACGCCGTCGAGGGTGGCGCGGGTGAGGTTGAGGCCGACACTATGGCCGTCGTCGGCGAAGGTCTTGGGCTCCAGGCGGGTCAGGATCCGCAGGCTCTGCGCGTTGCCCTCGAAGCCTCCGCACCCCTGCGCGACGATGTCGAGCGCGACCTCACCGTTGTGCCCGAAGGGCGGATGGCCGATGTCATGGGAGAGGCAGGCCGTCTCCATCAGGTCGGGATCGCAGCCGAAGGCCTTGCCCAGCTCCCTGCCGATCTGCCCGCACTCAAGGGAGTGGGTCAGCCGGGTTCGCAGGAAGTCGTCGGCCCCGGGGTCGGCCACCTGGGTCTTGGCTGCCAGCCGGCGCAGGGCCGAACTGTGCAGGACCCGGGCCCGGTCCCGCTCGAAGCCGGTGCGGTCCCGCCGCTTGGGCACCTCGGGTACCAGCCGTGCCCGATCGTGATCGGAGTAACCACTCATCACGAGAAACTACATCGTCCCGTTGAACCGGCCGTACAGGCCGTACCAGAGCAGGCCACCGGTCTCCCTGACGATGTAACTGAACTGGGTGCCCCTGGTCTGCACGCTGGGACCACTGCGGGTCGGCGAGGTGGCACC
The DNA here is from genome assembly GCA_025964615.1 of Actinomycetes bacterium. Lineage (GTDB taxonomy): Bacteria > Actinomycetota > Actinomycetes > Streptosporangiales > Streptosporangiaceae > RYN-227. The sequence goes on along the minus strand of JAOPYM010000460.1, from coordinate 7,094 downwards.
CTGGATGCCGTTGTCGGAGGCCATCACCTGAGAGCGCAGGCTGTGCTCAGGGTCGGTGACGATGACCGCGGTGTGCCAGCCGCGCTGCTTGTAGAGCCGGCCGATGGCCTGCATCGACTCAAGGGTGTTGTGACCCTCCTTGAGCGCGACGACCTGGGCTGCCGCCACTCCGTGCTCTTCCAGCCACTGCTTGCCGGCGCCCGCCTCGAAGTACTTGTCGCCCGGCTGGTTGCCGCCCACGGTGACGATCACCGGGGCGACATGGGCCTGATAGAGCGCCAGCGCGTGCCGCAGCCGCCATTCGAGGGTCGGCGAGGGCGTGCCGTTGTACTGCGCGGCGCCTAGGACGATGATCGTGTCCGACGTCGGGCGCTGGTCCTGGCGGGCCTGGTACCAGACCCGGAAGCCCACCGCGAGCGGGGTCAGCACGACGACGGCGAGCAGGGTGAGAAGGACACGCGTCGTCCACACCCGCCACCTGGGGCGCCGGGGGCTGCTCGGCTCGTGCCGCCGAGAGGACTCTGGCAGTTCTGTTTCCACGGTCATCGCACCACTCACGCTACGTGAGATGCGCGGCGGTTCGACCCAGGTTCACTGAGCCGGGCCATTTTTCCAAAACCACCAGAATAGGGACGGGCGGGGACATGGCCCCGCCCGCCCCACGCCTCACCTGCTGTCACTCCCCGCAGTCTCGATCGCGGCCCGGCCGGCCTCCAGGCGGGCCACCGGGATCCGGAACGGCGAGCAGGACACGTAGTCGAGGCCGGCCTCATGGCAGAAATGCACCGAGTCCGGGTCTCCGCCGTGCTCGCCGCAGATGCCGAGCTTGATCCCGGGCCGGGTCCTGCGGCCCTCTTCGGCGGCGATCCGGATGAGCCGGCCGACCCCGTCCCGGTCCAGCGTCTCGAAGGGCGAGACACCGAAGATCCCCAGGTCCAGGTAGCGACTGAAGAACGCCGCCTCCACATCGTCGCGGGAGAAGCCCCAGGTCGTCTGGGTCAGGTCGTTGGTACCGAACGAGAAGAACTCGGCGGCCTCCGCGATCTGACCAGCGGTGAGCGCGGCCCTGGGCAGCTCGATCATCGTGCCGATCATGGCCTGGACGCCCGCTGAGGCGAGGACCCGTTCGGCCTCCTCCCGGACGATCTCCAGCTCCTGGACGGCGCCGACGAGCGGGATCATGATCTCCGGCCGGGGGTCGCCGCCCGACGCCCGGTACTCGGCCGCGGCCTCCGCGATCGCCTTTACCTGCATCGCGAACAGGCCAGGAATCACCAAACCGAGCCGCACACCGCGCAGCCCGAGCATAGGGTTCTCTTCGTGCAGCCGCCGGACCGCCTCGAGAAGCCTGCGGTCCTCGTCGGACGCGCCGGCGCCGGCCAGCGCCACCTTGATCGACAGCTCGGTCAGGTCAGGGAGGAATTCGTGCAGCGGTGGGTCGATCAGCCGGATGGTGACCGGCAGCCCGTCCATGGCCTCGAAGATCCCCAGGAAGTCCTGCCGCTGCAGCGGTTCGAGGGCGTCCAGGGCGTCCTGGCGCTCGGCCGGGGTCTCCGCCAGGACCAGCCGTTCGACGAGCTGCCTGCGCTCGCCGAGGAACATGTGCTCGGTACGGCAGAGCCCGATGCCCTGCGCACCGAACCTGCGGGCCCGCGCGGCGTCCTCGGGGTTGTCGGCGTTGGCCCGGACGAGGAGCCTGCGCCGCCCGTCGGCGTGGGTCATGATCCGGTGCACGGCCTGGACGAGTTCGTCGCCGTCGGCCAGGGCCAGCTCCCCCTCGAAGTACCGCACGACCGGCGAGCTGGACAGCGGGACCTCACCGAGGAAGACGTCCCCGGTGGTCCCGTCGATGGAGATCACGTCGCCCTCGTGGACGACCACCCCGCCGGGACCGCGCAGCACCCGCGCCTTCACGTCGATGTCGAGTTCCTCGGCACCGCAGACGCAGGTCTTGCCCATGCCCCTGGCGACGACCGCCGCGTGCGAGGTCTTGCCGCCGCGCGATGTCAGGACGCCGCGGGCGGCGACCATCCCGGACAGGTCGTCGGGGTTGGTCTCCCGCCGTACCAGGATGACCTTCTCTCCGCGCGCCGCGGCCGCGACCGCCGCGGGCGAGTCGAAGACCGCCGCCCCCACGGCCGCGCCCGGCGAGGCGTTCATCCCGCGGGTGATCTTCTGCTTGGGTGCGGAGTCGTCGAACCTGGGGAACATCAGGTGGGCGAGCTGCCCGCCGGTGACCCGCTGCACGGCCTCGTCCAGGTCGATGAGGCCCTGGTCGACCAGCTGGGTGGCGATCCGGAACGCGGCCCCCGCGGTCCGCTTGCCGACGCGGGTCTGCAGCATCCACAGGGTCCCGCGCTCCACCGTGAACTCGATGTCGCACAGGTCCCGGTAGTGGTTCTCCAGGGTCTTCATGATGGAGAACAGCCGGTCGTAGGCGACCTTGTCGATGGTCTCCAGGTCGGCCAGCGGGACGGTGTTGCGGATGCCCGCGACGACGTCCTCACCCTGGGCGTTCTGCAGGTAGTCGCCGTAGACGCCCTGCTGGCCGGAGGCCGGGTTCCGGGTGAACGCCACGCCCGTACCCGAGTCCATGCCCAGGTTGCCGAAGACCATGGAGCAGATGTTCACCGCCGTGCCGGCGTCGGCCGGGATGCGCTCCTGGCGCCGGTAGAGGATCGCGCGGGTCGCGTTCCAGGACTCGAAGACCGCCCGGACGGCCAGGTCCATCTGCTCGCGCGGGTCCGCGGGGAACTCCCGGCCCGCGTGCTCGTGCACGATGCTCTTGTACGTCTCGACCAGCTTGCGGAAGTCGTCGGCGTCCAGGTCCAGGTCGTCGGCAGTGCCCTTGGCCTGCTTGAGCGAGTCGAGGGCCTCCTCGAACAGCTCGCCCTCGATGTCGAGGACGGTCTTGCCGAACATCTGGATGAGCCGCCGGTAGGAGTCCCAGGCGAACCGATCGTTGCCCGCCTGCTCGGCCAGGCCGTGCACCGACTCGTCGTTGAGCCCGATGTTGAGGACGGTCTCCATCATCCCCGGCATCGAGAACTTGGCCCCGGACCGCACCGACACGAGCAGCGGGTCGTCCGGCTGCCCCAGGGTCTTGCCCATCGCGGCCTCGAGCGCCTTCAGGTGAGTGTCAATCTCCTCCTCGAGACCCTTGGGTACGGTTCCGTGCTCGAGGTAGTGACGGCAGGCCTCCGTTGTGATCGTGAACCCTGGAGGCACTGGCAGGCCGAGGTTGGTCATCTCGGCCAGGTTGGCGCCTTTGCCCCCCAGCAGGTCCTTGAGGTCCTTGTTTCCCTCTGTGAAGTCATATACGAACTTCGGCACGAGGAGCTCCTTCTTGCCCCGGTTCCACCCTATTGCCGGGGACTGTACCGGCCACGACGACCATCGTTCGCCGCCCCGTTACCCACCGTACGTATGCCCAGGTCAGCCCATGGATAGTGGTCTATTCCAATTGGGACATTCCAGACACATTGCCAAAGAAACACCCGCGACAGATGTCACACACACGATGATCAGGGGGATGGATGTACGAGGGAGGTCGGGGGCCTGCCGTCGAGGAAGAAGGTGATGCGGTGAGGCCGATCGTGAGGGGAAGCGCGGGGGAACCCTTTGCTCCGATCGCCGATTTCGGGTTCCTGTCGGACTGCGAGACAACGGCCCTGGTGGCACCGAGCGGGAACGTCGAGTGGATGTGCCTGCCGCGCATCGACTCACCGAGCGTGTTCGGGTCGCTTCTCGATCGGGACGCCGGGTACTTCCGGGTCGGACCGGCCGGAGTGGAGGTCCCGGCGGCACAGCGCTACATCCCGGGGACGATGGTGATGGAGACCACGTGGTGGGCGCACGGCGGCTGGCTGGTGGTGACCGACGCGCTGCTGATGGGGCCGTGGCATCACGAGGACGAGCGGTCCGGGTCGACGCGGCGGGCTCCGACGGACTACGACGCCGATCACGTACTGCTGCGGATGGTGCGGTGCGTGAACGGGCAGGTGCAGGTCCGGCTGGACTGCATGCCGGTCTTCGGCTACGGGCTCAACCCCGCCCACTGGGAGTACAGCGGGCCCGGCTACCACCAGGCGTCCGCGTGCGGGAACGACATCGAGCTGGTGTTGACCACGGACATGAACGTGGGGTTCGAGGGGTCGCTGGCCACCGCCCGCACCCTCCTGCGGGCCGGCGAGTCGAGGTACGTGGCGCTGTCGTGGTCCACGCATGCGCCGCCCCGCTCCTACCCCGACGCCCAGGAGCGGATGATCTGGACGGTGCACCACTGGCAGCACTGGCTGGACCGGGGTGATTTCCCCGACCATCCCTGGCGGGCGCACCTGCAGCGCTCCGCCCTCACGCTCAAGGGCCTGACGTACGCGCCGACCGGTGCGGTGGCGGCCGCCGCGACGACCTCGCTGCCAGAGTCGCTGGGCGGAGAGCGCAACTGGGACTACCGCTACACCTGGATCCGGGACTCCACGATGGCGTTGTGGGCGTTCTACACCCTCGGCTACGACTGGGAGGCCAACGACTTCTTCTACTTCATCACTGACGTCGCCGAGGCCGCCGACGGGCGCCTGCAGATCATGTACGGCGTCGACGGACGCTCCGAGCTCCCCGAGTACACGCTGGACCATCTGACCGGGTACGCCGGCGCGAAACCGGTCCGGGTCGGCAACGATGCCTTTATGCAGGCCCAGCACGACGTGTGGGGCGCGATCATCGGGTCGGTGTACCTGTTCGTCCGCAAGCGCGACCGGCTCGACGACCGCCTGTGGAAGATCGTCGTGAAGCAGGTCGAGGACGCCCTGGCGAACTGGCGCAACCCCGACTGCGGCATGTGGGAGGTACGCGCCGAACCTCAGCACTTCACCTCCTCCAAGGTGTTCTGCTGGGTCGCCGCCGAACGGGGCGCGCGCCTGGCCCGAATCCGCGGTGACGAGCACCGGGCCACCCGCTGGCAGGAGGCCGCCGACGAGATCCACGCCGACGTCCTGGCCAACGCGCTCGACGAGCGTGGCGTGTTCACCGCCCACTACGGCTCGAGCGCCCTGGACGCCTCCGTCCTGCTCATCCCGATGCTCGGGTTCCTGCCCACCGACGACAAGCGCGTCCGCGAGACCGTTCTGGCCATCGCCGACGAGCTCACCGAGGACGACCTCGTCCTGCGTTACCGCACCGAAGAGACCGACGACGGGTTCAGCTGCGACGAGGGCTCGTTCACGATCTGCTCGTTCTGGCTGGTCAGCTCACTCGTCATGATCGGTGAGCTGGAACGCGCCAGGGCCCTGTGCGAGAAGCTGCTGTCCTACGCCAGCCATCTACAGCTCTACGCCGAGGAGATCGATCCGCACACCGGCCGCCACCTCGGCAACTTTCCCCAGGCCTTCACCCACCTCGCCCTCATCAACGCCGTGATGCAGGTCATCGCCGCCGAAGGCGGTTCCAGCAGCCGCCCGTTCGCCTGAGGGTCCGCGTCCGCGAACCGCGATCAGACCTGATCGCGGTTCGCGGACGCATGCTGAGACGCTGTACGTGACGAGCTGACCGAAAGAAGAGGGCCGCTTCTCCCCACCGCAATTGGGGAGAAGCGGCCCTCCAGCCTCTCAGCTGCCGATCAGCTGGGTGGCCAGGAACGCCTCGACCTGGGAGAGCGCGATGCGCTCCTGGCTCATCGAGTCCCGCTCCCGCACGGTCACCGCGTCGTCCTCAAGGGTGTCGAAGTCGACGGTGATGCAGTACGGGGTGCCGATCTCGTCCTGGCGCCGGTAGCGGCGGCCGATGGCGCCCGCGTCGTCGAACTCGACGTTCCAGTTCCTGCGCAGCTGCGCGGCTAGGTCGCGTGCCTTCGGCGACAGGTCGGCGTTGCGCGACAGCGGCAGCACCGCGGCCTTGACCGGAGCGAGCCGGTGGTCGAGGCGCATGACGGCCCGCTTCTCCAGCTTGCCCTTGGCGTTGGGCGCCTCGTCCTCGCTGTAGGCGTCCATCATGAACGTCAGCACGCAACGGTCCACGCCTGCCGCCGGTTCGATGACGTACGGCACGAAGCGCTCATTGCGCTCCTGGTCGAAGAACGACAGGTCGGCACCCGACGCCTTGCTGTGTACGGTCAGGTCATAGTCGGTACGGTTCGCGACCCCTTCGAGCTCGCCCCACTCGCCGCCCTGGAAACCGAAGCGGTACTCCACGTCGACGGTCCGCTTGGAGTAGTGCGACAGCTTGCCGGCCGGGTGCTCGAACAGCCGCAGGTTGTCCTTGCTGATCCCCATGTCGACGTACCACTGGTACCGGGTGTCGATCCAGTACTGGTGCCATTCCTCGTCGGTGCCCGGCTCGACGAAGAACTCCATCTCCATCTGCTCGAACTCACGGGTCCGGAAGATGAAGTTGCCCGGGGTGATCTCGTTGCGGAAGGACTTGCCGATCTGCCCGATGCCGAACGGGACCTTCCGCCGGGAGGACTGCTGCACGTTGAGATAGTTGACGAAGATGCCCTGCGCGGTCTCGGGCCGCAGGTAGGCGAGCCCGGAGGCGTCCTCCACAGGACCGAGGTAGGTCTTCAGCAGGCCGTTGAACATCTTCGGCTCGGTGAAGGCGCCCTTGGTGCCGCAGTTCGGGCACGACAGGTCCGCGAGTCCGTTGACCGGCGGCTTCCCGTTCTTCTCCTCGTAGGCCTCTTCGAGGTGGTCGGCGCGGTAGCGCTTGTGGCATGACTGGCATTCGGTCAGCGGGTCCACGAACGCGTTGACGTGGCCGCTGGTCTCCCACACCTCGCGGGCCAGGATCACCGAGGAGTCCAGGCCGACGACATCCTCACGGCCCTGCACCATCGACTTCCACCACTGCCGCTTGACGTTGTTCTTCAACTCGACCCCGAGCGGCCCGTAGTCCCAGGAGGCGCGCAGTCCGCCGTAGATCTCACTCGACGGATAGACCAGGCCGCGGCGCTTGGCGAGGCTGACGATCGTGTCCATCACGTCCGAACGGCGGGCCATGGTTGTTCTCCAACATATGACAGTGGATGTCCCCGGAGTGACGCCCTGTGACGGTGCGTCAGAGACCTACCAGCTTAGCTGCTGGCGCTCGCTCCGCTC
>JAOPYM010000147.1 GCA_025964615.1 Actinomycetes bacterium | reverse complement strand
ACCGAGAAGAACGTGTACTGCGTCATCCGCTCGCCGCACAAGTACAAGGACTCGCGCGAGCACTTTGAGATGCGGACGCACAAGCGGCTGATCGACATCCTCGATCCGACGCCTAAGACGGTCGATTCCCTGATGCGGCTTGACCTTCCGGCCGGCGTCTACATCGAGATCAAGCTCTGAGGACCTACTGATCATGGCAATGACAGGGATCCTGGGCACCAAGCTTGGCATGACCCAGGTCTTCGACGAAACCGGGCAGGTAGTGCCGGTCACGGTGGTGCAGGCGGGCCCGTGCGTGGTCACGGCCGTCCGTACCCCGGACAACGATGGCTACAACGCTGTCCAGATCGCCTTCGGAGCGCTTTCGGACAGCAAGCTCCGTAAGCTCAACAAGCCGATGAGGGGCCAGTTCGAGAAGGCCGGGGTGACGCCACGCCGGTACATCGCGGAGATCCGCACCGAGGGCGCTTCCGAGTACACGCTCGGCCAGGAGCTCACCGCTGAACTGTTCGCGGCGGGCCAGCGCGTCGACGTGACCGGCAAGTCCAAGGGCAAGGGCTTCGCGGGCGTTATGAAGCGGCATGGCTTCAAGGGCCTGTCGTCCTCGCACGGCACCCAGCGCAAGCACCGCTCGCCCGGCTCGATTGGCGCCTGCGCCACCCCCGGCCGCGTCTTCAAGGGCGTCCGGATGGCCGGCCGGATGGGCGGCGAGCGGACCACCGTGCAGAGCCTCACCGTGCATGCCGTCGACGGCGACAAGAACCTGCTGCTGATCAAGGGCGCGGTTCCCGGCCCGCGCGGCGGGCTTGTCATGGTGCGCGCCGCGGTCCTGGAGGGGAACTGATGACTACCGTCAACATCGTCTCGCCGTCGGGCGAGGCCGGCACCGCTGAGCTTCCCGACGCGATCTTCGCGGCGAAGGTCAACGTGCCGCTGATCCACCAGGTCGTGATCGCGCAGCGCGCCGCCGCCAGGCAGGGCACCGCCGCCACGAAGAACCGGGGCGAGGTCAGCGGCGGCGGCCGGAAGCCGTATCGCCAGAAGGGCACCGGCCGGGCCCGCCAGGGTTCGATCCGCGCGCCGCAGTTCACCGGCGGCGGCGTCTCGCACGGCCCGGTGCCGCGGGACTACGCGCAGAAGACCCCCAAGAAGATGAAGGCGGCCGCGTTGCGCGGCGCGCTTTCTGACCGGGCGGCCAACGACCGCGTGTTCGTCGTCACCACGTTCGTCGAGGGTGCCGTGCCGCGGACCAAGGAAGCACTCGGGGTGCTCAGCACCGTGACCGGCGGCGCCGACCGGAACATCCTGGTCGTCACCACGCACGACGACGAGATCACCTGGAAGTCGCTGCGCAACGTCCCCGCCGTGCACCTGCTCGCCGAGGACCAGCTCAACACCTACGACGTGCTCGACAGTGACTACCTGGTGTTCACCCAGGACGCGCTGAACGCGTTCGTGGAAAGGGGTTCGGAGTGAGCCGGATCTACAACCCCCGGGACATCCTGCTGCGTCCGGTGGTTTCCGAGAAGAGCTACGGCCTGCTCGACGAGGGCAAGTACACCTTCGTCGTCGCGCCTGACGCCAACAAGACGCAGATCAAGCAGGCGGTCGAGGAAGTGTTCCGGGTCAAGGTGACCGGCGTGAACACGCTGAACCGGCAGGGCAAGCGCCGGCGCACCCGGACTGGCTGGGGCAAGCGAGCGGACACCAAGCGGGCCATTGTGACCTTGGCTGACGGTGACCGGATCGACATCTTCGGCGGACCGGTTAGTTAAGGAGACGCAGGTGGGAATCCGTAAGTACAAGCCGACCACCCCAGGTCGGCGCGGCGCCAGCGGCTCCGACTTTTCCGAGATCACCCGTAGTGAGCCGGAGAAGTCGCTGGTCCGCCCGCTGCACAGCAAGGGTGGCCGGAACGTCCACGGCCGGGTTACTGCCCGGCACCAGGGCGGCGGGCACAAGCGTGCCTACCGGCTGATCGACTTCCGGCGGCACGACAAGGACGGCATCCCGGCGAAGGTCGCTCATATTGAGTACGACCCGAACCGCACCGCCCGCATCGCGCTGCTGCACTACGTGGACGGCGAGAAGCGCTACATCCTCGCCCCGCAGGGCCTGCACCAGGGCGACCGGGTGGAGAACGGGACCGGCGCGGACATCAAGCCGGGCAACGCCCTGCCGCTGAAGTCCATCCCGACCGGTACGGTCATCCACGCGATCGAGATGCGGCCCGGTGGCGGCGCCAAGATCGCGCGCTCGGCCGGCTCCGGCGTCCAGCTGCTGGCCAAGGAGGGCGGCTACGCGACGCTCCGTATGCCGTCCGGTGAAATCCGCCGGGTCAGCGCGGAGTGCCGGGCGACCGTCGGCGAGGTCGGCAACGCCGAGCAGGGCAATATCAAGATCGGCAAGGCGGGGCGCAACCGCTGGAAGGGTAAGCGACCGTCGGTTCGCGGCGTGGCCATGAACCCGATCGATCACCCGCACGGTGGTGGCGAGGGCAAGACGTCTGGCGGTCGCCATCCGGTCAGCCCGTGGGGTAAGCCTGAGGGCCGTACCCGCCGGGCGAACAAGCCAAGTGACCGGCTGATCAGCCGTCGCCGCGGCAAGAACAAGCGGTAGGGAGCAGCCTGAAATGCCTCGTAGCCTGAAGAAGGGGCCCTTCGTCGACGACCACCTGATGAAGAAGGTGGACGTGCAGAACGACAAGGGCACCAAGACTGTTATCAAGACCTGGTCGCGGCGGTCGATGATCGTTCCGGCGATGCTCGGTCACACCATTGCGGTGCACGACGGCCGCAAGCACATCCCGGTCTTCGTCACCGAGTCGATGGTTGGGCACAAGCTCGGCGAGTTCGCGCCCACGCGGACGTTCCGCAGCCATGTCAAGGATGACCGGCGCAGCCGGCGATAAGCCTGAGAAGGGAAACGCACCAATGGAAGCCAGGGCTAAGGCGCGCTACGTGCGCATTACGCCGCAGAAGGCGCGCCGGGTGGTGGACCTGATCCGCGGGCTGCCCGCCGACCAGGCGCAAGCCGTTCTGCAGTTCGCGCCCCAAGCCGCCAGCGACACGGTCGGCAAGGTGCTGGCCAGCGCAATGGCCAACGCCGAGCAGATCGGCGGTCGCGACCGCGGGATGCTGTGGGTCTCGACCGCGTACGTGGACGAAGGACCGACGCTCAAGCGGTTCCGGCCGCGGGCGCAGGGCCGTGGATACCGGATCAACAAGCGGACCAGCCACATCACGGTCGTGGTGTCCGTTGACCACGTGGGAGGGAACCGCTAGTGGGACAGAAGGTTAACCCGCATGGGTTCCGCCTAGGCATCACCACCGACTTCAAGAGCCGCTGGTACGCGGAGAAGAAGTACAAGGACTACGTCGCCGAGGACGTGGCGATCCGCCGCTTGCTGCAGAAGGGCATGGAGCGGGCCGGCATCTCCAAGG
>JAOPYM010000129.1 GCA_025964615.1 Actinomycetes bacterium | reverse complement strand
ATGGCCGGCGCCACGACGGTCGTCCCCGACTGGGAACCCGTCGCCCGCCGGATCCGGGACGAGGCCACCGACGACTGGAACGACCAGGCGGCCGTCGACCGGTTCACCGGCAAGGGCGGCACGTTCCTGCGCGGGCACGGCCGGCTGACCGGGCCCGGCGAGGTCGGTGTGGGTACGCAGACCTTCACCGCCCGGCGTGCCATCGTGCTCTCCACCGGCACCCGGCCGCAGATCCCGCCGATCCCCGGCCTGGCGGACGTGCCGTACTGGACGAACCGGGAGGCCATCGAGGCCAAGGAACTCCCGGAGTCTCTGCTGGTACTCGGCGGTGGTGCGATCGGCGTGGAACTCGCTCAGGTCTTCGCCCGCTTCGGCGTCCAGATCACCGTGGTCGAGGCGGCCGACCGGCTCGTGCCGGGCGAGGAGCCCGAGGCCGGCGCCCTGCTGGCCCGTGTGCTGGGTGCCGAGGGGATCGAGATACTGACCGGCGCCCGCGCCGCACACGTCCGGCACGACGGCTCCCGGTTCACCATCACCCTCGAGGGCGGCCGCGAGGTCGGCGCCGAACGGCTGCTCGTGGCGACCGGGCGGCGGGCCGACCCGGCCGCGCTCGGCGTCGAGACCATCGGCCTGGATCCGCGGGCACGCTGGGTCGACACCGACGAGCACCTGCGGGCCGCTCCCGGCGTGTGGGCGGTCGGCGACCTCACCGGCCGGGGCGCGTTCACGCACGTCGCCACGTACCAGGCCGCCATCGCCATACGTTCCATCCTCGGCGAGGCCGGACCGGGTGCCGAATACCACGCGGTCCCCCGGGTCACCTTCACCGATCCGGAGATCGGCGCCGTCGGGCTGACCGAGGCCCAGGCCCGCGACCGCGGACTCAGCGTACGGACCGGCCACACCGACCTGACCGCCTCGACGCGCGGCTGGATCCACAAGGCCGGCAACGACGGCTTCATCAAACTCATCGAGGACACCGCGACCGGCACACTCGTCGGGGCCACCTCGGCCGGACCCAGCGGAGGCGAGGTCCTCAGCGCGCTGACCGTCGCCGTGCACGCCCGGGTCCCGGTCAGCACCCTCCGGCAGATGATCTACGCCTTCCCGACCTTCCACCGCGCCATCGAATCGGCTATCAACGCGATAACAGCCTATTAACAGCTTATTATTTGCTGTTTATCAACTTGATCACGTACGATCGAGAGATGTTCACCCCCGCCTTCGAGATCACTCCCTCGGTTGCCACTGGGCTCATGGCCATCGAGGGTGATCGTCAGGCGATCATGGAGCTGCCGATCAACGTTGAGGTTCTGGCCGGCCTCCGCCGTACGGCTCGGCTCACCGCGACGCACTACTCCACTCAGATCGAAGGTAACCGGCTCACTGCCGCGCAGGTGGCGCAGGCACTTGAGGGTGCCCACTTCCCCGGGCGTGATCGCGATGAGGCCGAGGTACGCAACTACTATCGGGCGCTTGAGCAGGTGGAGTCCCTGGCCACGGCCGGGGGCCCGGTCGACGAGCTCGAACTGCGCCGTATTCATGGGTTGGTACTGAACGGGAAGGCGACACCTTCGCCGTACCGGGCCGGGCAGAATGTGATCCGCGACGCCGCCACTGGACGCATCGTGTACCTGCCGCCTGAGGCCAACGATGTCCCGGGGCTCATGAACGACCTCTTCGAGTGGATCAACGGTCAGCTGTCCAGCCGAGAGCTTCCTGCGCCGATCGTCGCGGCCATCACGCACTACCAGTATGCGACCATCCATCCCTACTACGACGGCAATGGCCGTACGGCACGCTTGCTCACCACGCTCGTGCTGCACCGGGCAGGCTACGGGCTGAAGGGCATTTACTCGCTTGACGAGCACTACGCCCGCAACCTCGACGCGTACTACACGGCGCTCACGGTTGGGCCGTCGCGCAACTACTACATGGGCCGGGCCGAGGCGGACGTCACCGGCTTCGTGGACTTCTTCTGCGGCAGCATGGCGGACGCCCTGGGTGCGGTACGAGCTCGGGCCGCCGAAGTCAGGTCGGCCGGACCCGAGGGCCGCGACGATTCAGCGGTGCTCAGGCAGCTCGATCCGCGTTGCCGCATCCTCCTTGAACTCTTCCGTGATCGTCGGACTGTGACCACCGCCGAGATGGCCGCCCACCTGAGCCTCAGTCCCCGTACCGTGACGACTCTGGCTCCGCGGTGGATCGCAGACGGCTTCCTGGAGGTAGACGATCCGTCACGTAAGAGCCGGTCCTACAAGCTGAGCCCGGCCTACGAACGACTGGTCAGCTGACTCAGTCCGGCGGGAGGCTCCGGCTTCCGAAGATCGGGGACGTCGCGGTCCGCTGGTCTCGCTCGCTGCCGTCCGAGCCCAGTTCGGTGACGGTCGTCAAGGACGCGTCCGGCCGGTACTTCGCGTCGTTCGTCGTGATGACCTGCGACGAACCATTGCCGCAGCGCGGCCGAGGTGGGCATCGACCTCGGGTTGACGCACTTTGCGGTCACCTCCGATGGCCGGAAGGTGACGGCACCGAAGTTCTTCCGGTCTGGCCCGGACTCGAATGGCGAAGTCCGTGCACGACGCGGGCTGGTCCGGCTTCGTGAAGATGCTGGAGTACAAGGCCGCGAGGTACGGGCGGACGTTCGCGAAGGTGGACCGGTTCTTCCCGTCGTCGCAGCTGTGCTCGGCGTGCGGTGTGAAGGACGGACCGAAACCG
>JAOPYM010000119.1 GCA_025964615.1 Actinomycetes bacterium | reverse complement strand
AGGGGGAAACGTGCGTCTGCTGGTCGTCGAGGACGAGCGGGTGCTCGCAGACGCGATCGCCACCGGGCTGCGCCGGGAGGCGCATGCCGTGGATGTCGCCTATGACGGGCTGGGGGCGCTGGAGCGGACCGGGGTGAACGATTACGACGTGATCGTGCTGGACCGGGACCTGCCGAAGATGCACGGCGACGACGTGTGCCGGCGCCTGGTGGCGCAGCGGTACCCGGCGCGGATCCTGATGCTGACCGCGTCCGGGGAGCTGGAGGACAAGGTCGAGGGGCTGTCCATCGGTGCCGACGACTACCTGGCGAAGCCGTTCGCGTTCTCCGAGCTCGTGGCCAGAGTGCGGGCGCTCGGCAGGCGGTCGTCGGCGCCGCTGCCGCCGATCCTGGAGCGGTCCGGGCTGACCCTCGATCCGGGGCGCAGGGAGGTGCTGCGGGACGGGAGCCCGATCGACCTGACCCGCAAGGAGTTCGCGGTCCTTGAGGTGCTGCTGCGGGCCGAAGGGGCCGTGGTCAGCTCCGAGCAGCTCCTGGAGAAGGCCTGGGACGAGCACATCGACCCGTTCACCAACGTGGTACGCGTCACCATGATGACGCTGCGCAAGAAGCTCGGCGATCCGCCAGTGATCGAGACCGTGTCGGGAGTGGGATACCGCCTGTGAACACGGAGGTTCCCACTGAGCTGGTGGCGAGCCCGCCGCCGGTTCGCAGGCGCCGCAGGCTGCGCGATCTGAAGGGGCTGCCGGATCAGGTCAGCGTGCGGATGCGGCTCACCCTGCTCTACGGGGTGCTGTTCTTCTTCGCGGGCGGGCTGCTGCTGTTCGTCACGACCGTCCTGGTCGCCACGATCCTGAACAACCTGAGCGTGGTGGGGCCCCCCGGGGTCACCCCCTTCGAACTGCACGAATGGCAGCAGCACTACATCGACCAGACCATGCGCCAGCTCGTCGGGCGGTCCCTACTGGCGCTGGCGGGCGTGGGGATCATGGCGCTGATCCTGGGCTACTTCGTCGCCGACCGGGCGCTGGCACCCCTGCAGAAGGTGACCACGGCGGCCCGCAGGCTCTCGGAGAGCACATTGCACGAGCGGATCGCGCTTGAGGGCCCGCAGGACGAGATCAAGGAACTCGCCGACACGTTCGACGCGATGCTGGAGCGGCTCGGCCAGGCCTTCGACTCCCAGCGCAGGTTCGTCGGCAACGCCTCCCATGAGCTCCGTACGCCCTTGGCGATCAACCGCACGCTGCTCGAGGTGGCCCTGGGGGATCCCGAGTGCTCGGGGGACCTCAAGGCCGTCGGCCGTACGCTGCTGGTCAACAACGCCAGGCATGAACGGCTCATCGAAGGCCTGCTGCTCCTGGCCCGTACCGAGCGCGAGCTGACCACCCGTACCCCCGTGGACCTGGCCGACGTCGCCGCGACCGTCCTGGAGAGCGCGGCCAAGCGGCTCGACCCTGACGTGACGCTGCACACCGAGCTCACCCCCGGCAGCACGGTCGGCGACCCGGTCCTCCTTGAGCACCTGGTCTCCAACCTGGTCGACAACGCGGTAAAGCACAACGTCGAGGAGCACGGCGAGGTCTGGGTACGGACCGGGGTCCTCGACGGCTTCGCGGCCGTCCAGGTGGAGAACACCGGCGCGGTCGTGCCCGCCTACGAGGTGGAGCGGCTGTTCGAGCCGTTCCGCCGGCTGAACACCGACCGGATCGAGTCGGCCAAGGGCGCGGGCCTGGGCCTGTCCATCGTCCGCTCGGTGAGCAGCGCCCACCGGGGCACCGTCTACGCGACACCTCGCGCGGGCGGCGGTCTCATCGTGACCGTACGGCTCCCGCTCAGCCCCTGAGCGCCGCGGTCGCCAGCGTCGGGTCCCCGTCGTAGTCCTGCGTCAGGCCGGTGAACCTCTTGGTGTTCGCGAGCCGTACCTCCGCGTAGTTCCACAGCGGGATGACCGGCAGATCGGCCAGGACGAGCTGCTCGGCCTGCTGCACCAACTGGACCCGCGTGGTGGCGTCTGGCGATGCCTTCGCCTGGGCGAGCAACTGGTCGAACCGGGCGTTGTGCCAGCCGGTGTGGTTCGCGGTGCTCGCGGAGCCGAAGAACGTCGCCAGGTACTCCCCGGCGGACGGGTAGTCGGCGAACCAGGCATAGCCCGCCAGCCCGGTCGCGGCCGGCGCGGAGAGCTTCGCGTCGAGCGTGCTGTAGTCCTGCTGGGTGTCGATGGTGACCTTCCAGCCGAGGACGCTCTGCAACCGGCTCTGCACTGCCGCCATCGCTCCCGCCGTGGTCCCCGACGCCGCGATGGTGACGGCGCTGCCGGGCGGTAGTCCCGCCTGCCGGGCGTACGAGGTGGCCTTGCCGGTGTCGTACGCCACGCAGGACAGGCAGCGGCCGCCCGTACCGAATCCCGGAAGCGCGGCCGGCACGAACCCCGTCGCGGGGGTACGGGTGCCGTCGTACAGCACGCTGGTGAGCTCCGAGCGGTTCAGCGCGTACGACACCGCGAGCCGTGCCTGCGGGGACTTCATCGGCCCGCGCACCGTCAGGGCCTGGAGGAACTGCATGCCGTAGACGTTGCGCTCGAAGAGCTCGCCGTCGGAACGGTGCTGGGCCACCGCGGTGGGTGCGCTGCCCGCGTCCAGCACCGCCCAGTCCTGGAGACCCGTGGCGAAACCCGCCAGGCCGGTGGTCGCGGCGTCGGTGGTCAGGTCCACGGTCACGGAGTCGAGGCGTGCCCTGGGGAACGCCCAGGAGTCGTTACGAAGGAGCGTGAGGCTGCGACCGGGCTGGTACACGCCGACCGTGAAGGGGCCGTTGCCGACCGGCCTGTTGTTGTACACGGCGTTGTCGTACCTGCCCGCCGACTTCGGCACCGGGTAGAACACGGGGCCGGCCAGCCTCCTGTCGAACTCGCAGTCAGGTCCGGTGAGGGAGACCTCGAGCGCACCACCGGCCCCGGACCATGCGCCGGACATGGCGGCGGACCTCCCGGCGGTCACTTCGCCGAAGCCCGCGATGTCATGCAGCAGGACCGAGGCGCTCCCGCCGGCCTGCGCGGCCCTGTTCCAGCCGCGCAGGAACGCGGCGGCGTCCACAGGCTCGCCGTCGCTGAACGTGGTGCCGGACCGCAGCGAGATCTTCCAGGTCCGGCAGGTGGGGTCCGGGGTGACGGAGGTGGCCAGCCTCTTGTACACCGACCCGTCCGTGCCGGTCTCGGTCAGGCCGGTGAAGAGCTGCTTGACGATCGTGAGGTCGCTGCCGTACACGGCCTGCGACGGGTCGAGGTGGGCCGGCGGGGCCAGCGCCATGTGGAGCGTCCCGCCGAGCTTGCCGGCCGGCGGGACTGCCGGGTCCGGCGCGCCACTGAGCTTCACCGCCACGACCGAGCCCACCACGATCACCACGAGCGCGGCGGCGACCGCGGGGACCCGCCGCCGGGCGGTCCGCCTGCGCGGCGCCGTGCCGGGCGGTAGCGGATCCGTGCCGTCGGCAACAGGCGCCGGACCGGGGGGCGGTGGCGTCCAGGAGGCCGGTGCCGGAACGGGGAGTACGAGCATCGGCGCGGCGGCCTGGGCGCCCCTGCTGAGTACCGATTCCGGGCGGGGAAGCGCACCCGCGTCGCTCAGCAGCCGGATCAGGACCTGCTGGGTGTCCGGCCGCGCCGCGGGGTCCTTCGCCAGGCAGCGGGCCACCAGCTCGCGCAGTGGTCCGGTCAGCGGGCCGAGGTCGGGCGGGGCGTTGAGAATGCGGTGCATCACCGCGGGGATCGAGTCCCAGCCGTGCGCCGGAGAACCGGACGCGGCGTACACCATCGTGGAGCCCCAGGCGAAGACATCGGCCGCCGGGCCGACCGCCTCCCCGCTAATCTGCTCGGGGGCCATGTACGCGGGGGTGCCCACCGCCGTACTGGACAGGGTGCCGGTGGCGTCCAGCGCCCGGGCGATCCCGAAATCGATCACCCGGGGACCGTCCTGCGCCATCAGCACGTTGCTCGGCTTGAAGTCGCGGTGCACGATCCCGGCCTGGTGGATCGCGGCCAGCGCGGTGATCGTGCCGATCGCCAGCCGGTCCAGCCCGGGCCCCTCCCTCGGGCCCTGCACCGTCACGACCTCGTTCAGCGAGGGCGCGTCGATGTACTCGCTGACGATGTACGGGATGTGCCCCGACACGTCGGCGTCGAGGACCCCGGCCGTACAGAACGGGGCGACGCGCTGCGCGGTGGCGACCTCGGCGGCGAACCTCGTCCGCGCCTTGGCGTCGCCGCTGAACCGGGCGTGCAGCAGCTTGACGGCCACGATCTCCCCGGACGGTGCCGTACCGAGGAAGACCGCCCCCTGCCCGCCCTCCCCGATCCGGTGGGTCAGCCGGTACGGGCCGACCTGGCCGGGATCGCCGGGCCGCAGCGCCGAGGTGCCGGTCACTGCTTGGTGAGGACGCCGGTCAGCCCCGGGCTGGTGCCGTCCGCGTTCGCGCTCCACTGGTACTCGTCCAGCGTGAAGCCCGGGCTCTTCAGCGTCACGTACCCGTCCTTGCATTCGGCACGGCCGGTGGTGACGGTCTGCGTGAAGACCACATGCAGGTCGGTGACCGACTGCACCGTGAGCAGTGCGCTGCACGTCTTGTAGCCGGAGTACTCGACCTGTGCGCTGGTCGCGCCGGACACCAAGATGATCTTCACAATCTCGGTGTTCTTGTCCGGGGTGTAGGCCTTGCCCGACCACGTGCCGTCATAGCCGGCCGGGACGCCGGCCGTACCGTTGCCCCCGGACGACGACGGCGATGTGTGCTGGGCAGTGGGAGCCGGGGTCGGGATGTTGCGTCCGATGGCGTACAGCACCACGAGGATGAGGACCACGAGCAGCACCAGAGCGCCACAGCCCAGACCGACGAACAGCCCGGTGTTGGACTTGCGCGGCTGCTGGTACGGCGGTTGCCGGTACGGCATCTGCTGGAACGGCGGCGGCGTCATCGGGGGACGCATGGGCTGGTACATCGGCGGCGGCGTGCCCGGACCCGGCATCCGCATCGCCATCGGCGGCGGAGTCCGGGGTCCGTACATCGGGGCGGCCATCGGGGTGGGCGGCGGTGTGGCGGGGCCGGGCATGCCGAGCGGCATCGGCGGCGGCGTCATGGGTGCGGGTGCGGGGGTCGCGATGGGGGACGGCGCGGACAGTTGCGCCGCCATCCGGGTGCCCTGCCCGAGGAGCTCCTCGCGGGCGGGCGCAGGACCGGGCGCCACCCCGGCGTTGTCGAGGAGCTGCAGGAGCAACTGGGTGGCCGGCGGCCGCAGCGCCGGATCCTTGGACAGGCAGCGGCCCACCAGGTCGCGCAGCGGGCCGTGCAGCGCCGACAGGTCCGGGTCCTCGTTGAGGATCCGGTGAATGATCACGGGCAGCGTGTCGGCCTCGAACGGCGAGCGCCCGGTCGCGGCGAACACCATGATCGCGCCCCATGCGAAGATGTCCACCGACGGCTGCAGTGGCACCCCGGTGAGCTGCTCGGGCGCCAGGTAGCCGGGGGTTCCGACCACCAGGCCGGTGGCGGTGACCTTGCTCTCCTGTGAGTTGACCGTCCGGGCGATGCCGAAGTCGACGACCCGGGGGCCGTCCGGGGCGATCATCACGTTGTTCGGCTTGAAGTCCCGGTGCACGATGCCGGCCTGGTGGATCGCCGCGAGGGCGGTCACGGTGCCGATGGCGAGCCGTTCGAGCTCCAGCCGGTCGAGCGGCCCCTGCCCGGCGACCAGGTCGTGCAGCGAAGGCCCCTCGATGTACTCGCTGACGACATAGGGGACGTCGCCGTGCACATCGGCCTCGATCACCCGTGCCGTACAGAAGGGTGCGACCTTCTGCGCGGCGGCCACCTCGCGGGTGAAACGTGCCCGTGCGGTCGGATCCGTGGCCATCTGGGCGTGTAGCAGCTTGATCGCCACAAGGTCGTGCTCCGGCGTACGGGCCAGGTAGACCGCGCCCTGGCCACCCGCCCCGAGCCGTCCCACGACCTCGTACCGGCCCAGCGACCTAGGATCGCCAGGCTCCAGCGGAGCGGCATCCGGCATGCGAGCCTCCAAGTTTCACCCACCCGTCGAGCGGGCACGATATCGCGTTACTTCCGACGTTTCACTGGACTGTCTGGTTCGACCTTCGTGGGAATCCTGCTGTTGGACTCCGGGTCTGCACACAGAGGGCCGCTGGCCCGGTAAGATCCCACGCCGCTCGCCCCTTACGCGGAGACACCTTCCGGGGCGGGCGAACCATGATCGATAAGCGGGAATCGTGACCTGGAGCACATGGGTACGCCGGAGCGCGGTGACTGGAGTCGCCGCAGGGGACGCGTCGCGCCTTGTGTGTTGGAGGTCACTTGACGTGACAGAATTTCCCGCCCGGATCGGGCACAAGACGGGCTTCCCGAGCGTTAGATCCGCGCGACGGGGGCCATAACGACCGAGGGGGATGGAGAAAGAAGATGGCGACCGACTACGACAGCCCACGCAAGACCGATGACGACCTCAATGAGGACAGCCTGCAGGAACTGCAGGCCCGTCGTCAGGACAAGTCAGCGAGCATCATCGACGAGGACCTGGACGCCGGCGAGATCGCCGAACTGCCGGGTGCCGACCTGTCGAACGAAGAGCTCACGTTCAAGGTAGTACCAAGGCAGGCTGATGAGTTCACCTGCACGCGGTGCTTCCTGGTCCACCACCAGAGCCAGTTGGCCACCGAGAAGAACGGTCAGCCGGTCTGCCGCGAGTGCGCTGCCTGACGCGGCCGCTCCGGTGACTGGGGAGAACGAGGCGATCCCGCCGGCCGAGCAGGGGCTCACGCCCCTCGACGCGTCGGCGGAGATCGGTGATCTCGTCAGCCGGCTGTCCGGCGAGGAGAAGATGGACCGCGAGACCCGCGGCCGCCTGCTGGCCAGGCTCGCGCGCCTCCTGGGCGCGAGCGCGCGCCAGACCGGGGCCAAGGGTCTCGCGGGCGGCCGCTGGCTGGCAGATGTGTTCGCCGATGTGGCTCCACGGATTCCTGTCCGAGACCTGGAGACACTGAGCCGTCACCACGACGGCATGCTCGGTGAACGGCTGGCCGACGATCTCGTACGGGTGGCGGCGAACGCCACCACCGCTGTGGGAGCCGCGGGCGGTGCACTGGCGGTGGTGGAGTTCGCCGCGCCGCCGCTGCTGCTGACCGCTCCCGCGCAACTCGTCGCCGAGACCCTGGTGGTCTCGGCCATCGAGGTCAAGCTGATCGCCGAACTGCACCAGGTGTACGGCGTCCAGGTGCAGGGCGGCGGTGCCGCCAGGGCAGCGGCCTTTACCACCTCATGGGCGAAGCAGCGCGGCATCAACCCGCTCATGCCTGGCTCGATGGCCTTCGCCATGGGGACCGCGGCCAGGACCGCCGTGCGCAGACGGCTGATACGCACCTTGGGGCGGTCGCTCACGACGCTGGGCCCGTTCTTCACCGGCGCCCTCGCGGGAGCGTCCCTCAACCGGGTGGCGACCAGGAAGCTCGCCACCAGCGTCCGCAATGACCTGCGGCGCCACGGCGGCTACCCGCTGCCCGAGATCACCGAAAAGTAAGCTCTGCGGCCACGCCGTCCCGGCCGCAGAGCCGGAGCCAGAGCCCAGCACCTCCCGGGGCAGGTGCAGATGGTCGATCCCTTCGGCGGTCGGGGATCGACCATCATACGCAAGCGTTCGCTTATGCCTGGGCGCGGAGCGGGGCTGGAAGCTCCCCGGTGCCCTTCTCCCAGCGCTTGGCCATCGCCCGGGTGGCCAGCAGCTTGGCGACCTCACTGCCGACCCCGATCGCGACCGCCCAGCCGAGCGCCTCGACCAGCGCGACCTCGGGCGACTCGGGGGCGATCGGCGGTTCCTTACCGGTCGCCTTCTTCCAGACGATCGTGATCGCCTTCTTGGCGGCCCAACCACCCGCGAAGGCCGCGGCCCCGGCCATGAGCCGCCAGCCGAGGTCGCCCTTGTCCGCCATCGTCTCCTCCTGTCCTCGCGGCCCGTGTCGTACGACCCGCTGGTCCGACGCTACCGAATGCGATCAGTCGCCGCTTAATGAGCACGGTGGCGGACTGGTTGTCAATAGCATGTCCACATGACCCGTACTCCAGACGTGCCCGCCAAGCCGACCCTCGATGGCCTGGAGGAGAAGTGGGCGGGCGTATGGGACGCCGAGGGCACGTACCGCTTCGACCGCACGAGGCCGCGCGAAGAGGTCTTCTCGATCGATACCCCGCCGCCGACGGTGAGCGGGTCCCTGCACGTCGGGCATGTGTTCTCCTACACCCACACCGACACGATCGCCCGCTACCAGCGGATGCGCGGCCGGGCGGTCTTCTACCCGATGGGCTGGGACGACAACGGTCTGCCCACCGAACGCCGGGTACAGAACCACTTCGGGGTCCGCTGCGACCTCTCCCTGCCGTACGACCCGTCCTTCGAACCCCCCGCCGTCGCGGGAAAGTCCCAGGTGCCGGTGTCCCGGCGGAACTTCATCGAGCTCTGCGAGCGGCTCACCGAGGTGGACGAGCGGGCGTTCGAGGCGATGTGGCGAACGGTCGGCCTCTCGGTCGACTGGTCGCTGCTCTACACGACGATCGGGACCAGGTCCCGGGCCGTGTCGCAGCGCGCGTTCCTGCGCAACCTGGCGCGCGGTGAGGCGTATGTCTCGGAGGGGCCCACGCTGTGGGACGTCACGTTCCGTACCGCCGTCGCGCAGGCCGAACTGGAGGACCGCGACCACCCGGGCGCCTTCCACCGGATCGCCTTCCACTCGGCGGCCGGGCCGGTGTACGTCGAGACCACCCGGCCCGAGCTGATCCCCGCCTGCGTGGCGCTGGTCGCCCATCCCGACGACGACCGCTACCGCGCGCTGTTCGGAGGTACGGTCCGTACGCCACTGTTCGGCGTCGAGGTTCCCGTCCATCCGCACCCGCTCGCCGACCCCGGGAAGGGGTCGGGGATCGTGATGGTCTGCACGTTCGGCGACATCAACGACGTCACCTGGTGGCGTGAGCTCGACCTGCCGATCCGGGCGATCCTCGGCCGGGACGGGCGGCTGCTGCACGATGCCCCGCGCGACGTCCCCGCGCAGCCCTACGACCAGCTCGCGGGACTGACGGTGCACTCGGCGAAGGAGCACATCGTCGAGCTGCTGCGCACCTCGGGCGACCTTGCCGGTGAACCGCGGAAGGTGGTCAGGCCGGTCAAGTTCTACGAGAAGGGCAGCAAGCCGCTCGAGATCGTCACCACCCGGCAGTGGTACCTGCGCAACGGCGGCCGGGACGCGGCCCTGCGCGAGACCTTCCTGGCGCGGGGCCGGGAGCTGACGTGGCATCCGGAGTACATGCGGGTCAGGTACGAGAACTGGGTGGAGGGCCTGGCGGGGGACTGGCTGGTCTCCCGGCAGCGCTTCTTCGGCGTGCCGATCCCGGTCTGGTACCCGCTCGACGCCGACGGCGAGCCGCGCTACGACAGCCCGCTCGTGCCGCCGGCGTCGGCGCTGCCAGTGGACCCGTCGTCGGAGGTCCCGCCCGGATACATCGAGGACCAGCGGGGCAAGCCGTCCGGGTTCGCCGCCGACCCGGATGTCATGGACACCTGGGCGACCTCGTCGCTGACCCCGCAGATCGCCGGTGGCTGGGGCTCGGACGACGACCTGTTCGGCCGTGTCTTCCCCTACGACGTGCGGCCGCAGGCGCACGAGATCATCCGTACCTGGCTGTTCTCCACCGTCGTCCGCGCCCATCTGGAGCACGGCTCGCTGCCGTGGGCCGCTGCCGCACTGTCGGGCTGGATCCTCGATCCGGACCGCAAGAAGATGTCCAAGTCCAAGGGCAACGTGGTCACCCCTATCGACCTGCTCAGGGAGTACGGCTCGGACGCCTGCCGCTACTGGGCCTCCGGCGGCCGGCCCGGCGCCGACACCGCCTTCGACACCGGCCAGATCAAGGTCGGCCGCCGGCTCGCCATCAAGATCCTCAACGCCTCCAAGTTCGTCCTCGGCCTCGCCGCTGCGCCGGATTCCGCAAACGGCACCTCGGACGCCGGGGCGCTTGGTCCGGTTGGTTCCCAGGTCACGGAGCCCGTGGACCTGGCGATGCTGGCGGCGCTGGCCTCGGTCGTGCGGGACGCCACCGAGGCGTTCGATGTCTACGACTACGCCAGGGCTTTGGAGCGGACCGAGCGGTTCTTCTGGGAGTTCTGCGACGACTACCTGGAGCTGGTGAAGGCCAGGGCCTACGAGTCCGGCCCGGCGTCGGGCTCGGCACGGGCCGCCCTCCGCGAGGCCCTCTCGGTGCTGCTGCGGCTCTTCGCCCCGTTCCTGCCCTACGTCACAGAAGAGGTCTGGTCCTGGTGGCGGTCCGGTTCGGTACATCTGGCCTCGTGGCCGGACCCCGCCGAGCTCCCGTCCGGCGGTGACCCGGACGTCCTGACCGCCACCGTCGACGTGCTCCGCGAGGTCCGCCGGGCCAAGTCCGCAGCGAAGGTCTCGATGCGCGCCGAGGTCGCCCGCGTCCAGGTCCGGGGCCCGTCGGTCTCCCGCCTGGCCGAGTCCGACCTCCGCGCCGCCGGAACCATCACCACCCTCCTCCTGGAGGAGACCACCCGCCCAGCGGACCTCACCACCGAAATCACCCTCGCCTGACTACCCCGCCACCCACCCCTCCCCGAACAGCAACCCCTACCCCGTTGAGTCGTGGCGTTTCCCGCACCGATTCGAGAAAAGGTGCGGGAAACGCCAGCTTCTGTTGGACGACTCAACGGAGGCCGAGGCGCTGGGCGAGGAGGGCGCGGTGGTGGCGGGGCGGGCCGAGGAGGAGCTCGGCGCTCTTGGCGCGCTTGTAGTACAGGTGCGCGTCGTGCTCCCAGGTGAAGCCGATGCCGCCGTGCAGCAGCAGGTGGTCGCGGGCCACCGCGAAGTAGGCGGGGCCGACGAAGGACTGCGCGAGGGCGGCGGCGACGGGCAGCTCATCCGGGGCGAAGTCGGCCGCCCACGCGGCGTACCGCACGATCGACTCGGCCTGTTCGAGCGTGCAGTGCATGTCCGCCAGCTTGTGCTTGACCCCCTGGAACGAGCCGACGAAGCGGCCGAACTGCACGCGCAGCTTGGCGTACTCGACGATCGTGGACAGGCAGCGGCGCAGCCCGCCGAGCTGCTCGGCCGCCAGCGCCACCGACGCCAGATCCATCGTGCGGGCCAGCGCCGAGGTGGCGTCCAGCGGCCCGATCAGGCGGGCCGGCGTACCCGCGAACTCAAGCCGGGCCTGCGGCCGGGTCAGGTCCAGCGTGGTGAGCGGGGTCCGCACCAGGTCGGGAGCGTCGGACGGCACCGCGTAGACGGCGGCGGGGGAGTCGGCGACCACCAGGATCAGCCCGGCGTCCAGCCCGTTGAGCACCCGGGGCGCCGTACCGGTCAGCAGGTACGAGCCGTCGTCGGTGGCCCGTGAGTGCAGGGTGCCCTCGGCGAGCGTGGCGATCACGGACCCCGAGGCGATGCCCGGCAGGTACTCCTTCGCTGCGGACTCGTCGCCGAGCTGGACCAGAACACCCGCCGCCAGCACTGCGGAGGCGAAGAACGGAGCCGGGGTCAGCGCGGCGCCCAGCTCCTCAAGGACGACCGCGAGCTCGGACATGCCGAAACCCGCGCCGCCGTACGCCTCCGGAACCGCCAGTCCGGTCAGGCCCAGCTCACCGGACATCCGCCGCCACACCGCCGGGTCGTACGACTCGGCGGACTCGGCGATCTCGCGCACCCGCGCCATCGGGGAGGTGTCGGCGAGGAACGCGCGCACCGAGGCGGACAGGTCCTTCTGCTCGTCGGTAAGGATCAGCTTCACGCTTCCGCCTCCTTCTGGGTACCGACCTTGAGCAGCCGGAACGGCATGTCCCGATCGACCTGCGGCTCGCGCGGCAGGCCGAGCACGCGGTCGCCGATGATGTTGCGCATGATCTCGTTGGTGCCGCCGCCCAGCGCCATCCCCGGCCCCCAGGCCAGCGCCCGCGCGATCTTGCCGTTCTCCTCCGAGTCGTAGGCCACGGTTTCCGGGCCGAGGATCTCGCTGGCCACGTCCGCGCTGTACAGCGTCAGCTCGGCGAGCAGCAGTTTGATCACCGAGCCGCGCGCGCCGGGGAAGATCCCCGCCTTGACCTCCTGGGACATCCGCGCGTTGAGCAGATCGAACGAGCGCTCCCGCAGGTAGAGGTCGACGAGCCTGTCCACCACGATCGGGTCCTCGAGCAGGCGCTGCTCGCGCGCCGTGGCGGCGACGTTCTCGTACGCCGCCGGACGATCCGTGCGGGCCGAGCCCATGCCGATCGAGACCCGCTCGTGCAACAGCGTGGTGACGGCCGCGGACCAGCCGCCGTTCACCTCGCCGACCACCTGGTCGGGTGCGATCCGCACGTCGTCGAAGAAGATCTCGTTGAAATGCGACTGCCCGGTCATGTCGCGCAGCGGCCGGACGTCGACCCCCGGGTCGTGCATGTCGATGACGAACATCGTGATGCCCTTGTGCTTGGGCACCTCAGGATCGGTACGGGCGATGATCAGGCCGAAGTCCGCGTGCTGGGCGACCGAGGTCCACACCTTCTGGCCGTTGAGGATCCAGGCCTCCCCGTCGAAGACCGCGCGGGTCTGCAGCGAGGCGACGTCGGAGCCGGCGCCCGGCTCGGAGAACATCTGGCACCAGATCTCCTCACCGCGCAGCAGCGGCCGCAGGTACCGGCGCTTCTGCTCCTCCGAGCCGATCGACACCAGCGTGGGCCCGCACATGCCGAGCCCGATGCCGAAGACGTTGATCGGCAGGGTGACGTCCCTGGTGGCCTGCTGGAAGGCGCGTTCCTCGGCCTCGGTCAGGCCCTGGCCGCCGTACTCCGCCGGCCATGTGATGCCGGAGTAGCCCGCGTCGTACAGCTGCGCCATCAGGGCGCGCGCGTCCGAGACGGACGGGTCCGCGGGTGCCGGATGCCCGGCCAGCCAGGCCCGCGCCTTCCGGCTGTACTCATCGAGATCGGTCAAGAGGTATGTCCTATCGGGAGAAGTCGCATGGCAGGTGCTTGATGCCGTTGATGAAGTTGGAGTACAGCCGCTCCGGGGGGCCGCTGGAGCGGATGTCGGGAATCCGCGTGAACAGCTCGCGGAACATCACGGTGATCTCGCGGCGGGCCAGATGGGCGCCCAGGCAGAAGTGCGGGCCCGGGCCGCCGAAGCCGACGTGCGGGTTCGACTTCCTGGCGATGTCGAAGGAGTCGGGATTCTCGAATACCGCGGCGTCCCGGTTGGCGGAGTTGTAGAAGAGCAGCACCTTGTCGCCCTTCTTGTATTGCTGGCCGTTCATCTCATGGTCCTGCGTGAGCGTACGGCGGAACTGGATCACCGGGGTCGACATCCGGACGATCTCCTCGATCGCCGGGCCGATCCGCGCGTCGAAATCCCCGAGCAGGAGGTCGCGCTGCGCCGGGTTGCGGGTGAGCAGCATCAGCCCGTGCGACATCGCGTTGCGGGTGGTCTCGTTGCCGGCCACCACGAGCAGGATGAAGAACGAGCCGAGCTCTTGGTCGGTCAGGGCCTCGCCGTCCACGTTCGCGGTGACCAGGGTCGAGACCAGGTCGACGCCGGGATGCCTGCGGCGCCGCCGGGCCAGCCGCATCGCCAGGTGGTTCAGTTCGTACCCGGCAGCCATCACCCGCAGCAGCGCGTTGAGCGTGCCGAGCCTGGTGATGCCGGTCTCGCTGACCTCACGCCCGCCGGTGTACTCCGGGTCGCCGAGTCCCAGGATGGTGTTGGTGTGCTTGAGCACCCTCGCGCGCTGGCTCTGCGGGATGCCCATGATGTCGCAGATGACCTGGACGGGCAGCCGTGCGGCCACCTGCGTGACGAAGTCGCCGGGGCCTTCCTTGAGAAGATCGTCGACGATGGTGGTCGCGGACTTCTGGAGGTCGGTCTCCAGTTTGGCCAGCACTTTGGGGGTGAACGCCCTCGACACGATCCGGCGGATCTTGGCGTGCCTGGGGTCGTCCATGTTGATCATCGATCCGAAATAGCGGGCCATGTACTGCGGTAGGTCCGCGACGCTGTTGGAGCACGGTTCGCTGCTGAAGATGTCGGCCCGCCGGCTCGCCTCCACCACGTCGGCATGCCTGACCAGCGCGTAGTAGCCGGCACCGGTCCTGATGAACGGCACCTTCAGTTCGCGGAAGAAGGTCGGGTACGGCTGGTCGCGCAGCACCTCGAAGGCTGCGAGCCGTTCGTTCGGGGGCAGCGACCAGAACTCCAGGTCCGACAGCCTGATGTCCTGCAACACAGGGGCCTCGACAGGCGCCATCGTTCACCGCTTCCCTGGTTGAGCCTAGTAGAACGCAGTTCGGTTTCATCGAACCGGGGCATACCGGTCGCCGTCAAGTGTGCCCGTCAGGCGGTGAGCAGTACACCCTGCGTGTCTGTCTCGTGGCGCAGGTACGGCGCGGGGCCGGCATGGCCGGTTCGGGGACGTTCGAGGCGGTACTCGGTGATCACGCCGAGGCGGCGGTGGAACTGGGCTCCACGGCCGCGCCGCGCAGTGCCGCCCTGGCCGGAGCGGCGCCCGCCGTGGTGAGTTCCTGGCGGTGGCCGAGGAATCTTGCGGCGGGCAGGCTCTGGAACCGAACCGGGTTGCTCTGGCCGCGCGGGCGGGAGATCCCCGAACCCGCCCGGCGCCTGCCGGCCGTCGCTGCCCGGTCAGGCTGAACTTCAGGCGGCCTGAGCCTCGGATGGCTCAGGCTCGGTGCGGGGCGACGATGCCGCCGTCGGGCAGGAGTTCCCCGGTGTCCTCGAAGAGGACGACTCCGTTGCAGAGCAGGCTCCATCCCTGTTCGGGGTGGCTGGACACGGTTCGTGCGGCCTCCCGGTCCTGCGCTCCTGGCGCCGGGCAGGGCGGTTGGTGGGCGCAGATCCCCAGCGTGGGGACCACCCCCTCGTACTGGACAGTCACAATGACCCCCGTATTCCTGTCGGTGTGATTAACGGCATACTTAGATCTTGTACCCGCATATCTGATACATGCAAGAAAACGGGAGATTCTTTACCCTTCTCACCTGCGGGATCGACCGAGCGTGAGCGCCTGACCATCGTTGAGTCGTGGCGTTTCCCGCACCTCGCGCGTGAAAGGTGCGGGAAACGCCAGCTTTTGTTGGACGACTCAACGGGAGAGGAGGGTGAGGGAGAGGAGGGCGGTCAGGGCGGTGAAGTTGCGGATCCAGGGCATGCGGAGGGCTATGGCGGCGTCCCGGGCGGGGTCGCGGGAGAGCAGGGTGAGGGTGGCGGTGAGGGCGCGGCCGAGGCCGAAGGCGGCGCCCACGAGGGCGGTGGCGGGGTAGGACTGGTGGCTGAGCAGGAGCACCAGGGCCAGGACGTAGGGGGCGGCCGCGGAGACATAGGTGCGGACACCGGTGCCGAGTTCGAAGCCGAACTGCAGCGTGCCCCGGAACAGGCGGCGCTGCAGGACGTCCGGCGGGATCTGGCGGGCGTTCTGCGGGAGCGGGATGCCTCCAACCGCCGGCAGGCCCGCCTCGCGGAGGACCCCGAGGACGGCCACCAGAAGGATCGCGCCCACCCGGAACGGAGAGGGCAGAGGTGCGGACAACCCGGACAGGAGCCAGATCACCGAGCCGCTGAGCAGGCCCCCGAGCAGCAGCCCGAGGGTGAAGACGGACAGAACCGTGCCCTGCCGTGCGGGACCCCGCCAACCTGGCGAGAACAGCACACTTTCGCTGTTACGCGTTCAAACACTGCCGGACAGCGAGTACCCGGCCAGCGCGCCCACCGAGGCCCAGCACAGCACGGTCGCACCGAGCGCCGCACAGGCCACCGCCAGCAGCGCCAGCGCGCAGACCGGCAGCAGCGGTTCGGTGAGCCCGCGCCGCAGGCGCCCGGCGGAAGGGGTCAGCTGCACGCGGTGGCCCACCGGCAGATGGTCCTGAAGAAGCTGCCGTTGGAGGTCCGCTTGTAACCGTCGTGGCAGCGCCAGGTGACCGAGTGCTTGCACGCACCGCACGCCCTGTTGTGCTTCCAGAGCCAGCCGGAGTAGGACCCGGCATAGCACTGGTTCGGGCGCAGCGCCCAGTTCGGGCCGTTGGCGTACCGGGACTTGTGGAAGCCCTTGCGGTAGCCCTTGGTCTGGCAGCAGTCGGCGCAGACATAGCTCGGCCCGCAGCCGGGCGAGCAGTCGGCGCCGATCGCGTACGACGGGCAGTGCGGGTAGATGTCGTAGTAGCCCGACAGCTGGTAGCCCCCGGAGACGGCCTCGCGTACGGGTGAGAACGCTCCAAGTGCGGCCAGCCCCACGGTGCCGCCCGCGCCGACCAGGCCGGTCAGCACGGAGCGCCGGGCCAGATGCAGCGGCCGGTCACCTGCGGGGGCCCTCCGGCGGACCTTGGGCGCCCCCGCGGGCCGGGGGCCGCGCAGCGGCGGGATGTCGTCGAGATCCAGGGGAGTCAATGTGCCGCCTCCAGTTCCATCAGTTCGCGCAGCGCGGCGGCGGAGCCGACCGGCTCGGCCGACCGCACCCGCCCGGTCTCGCCCACCAGGACGGCGAACGGCGTTGCGGGGATCTTGTACGCCTCGAAGAGTGCCTGTTCGCCCGCGTGCACGGGCAGGCCGGACGAGAGGGCCGAGCCGGAGAAGATCGCCTGGACCGGCCCGCCGAGGGACTCGGCCGCCGCGAGCACGTCGGGGCATGCTCCGCAGTCGGCGCTGAGGAACAGCAGCAGGCCAGGCCCGAGCCGGTCGAAGCCGGGCGCGAGGGACCCGGCGGCCAGTCCGAGCGCGGCAGGCTGCGGACCCCTCGCCAGCGCGTGCACCTGCCGTACCAGACCGGCGACGACCAGGCTCAGCAGCAGGATCGCCACCCACGACAGCAGTAGTGCGGTCATCTCGAAGCTCATGAAGTCCTTCCGGGTACGGTCAGCGCTCGGGGCAGCGCCCAGAGGAGCACGGCGAAGGTCGTACCGGCGAGCGCGGTGATCGCCAGGTCCGAGCCGTGCGGCAGTGGCCCCGCGAAGCCCGCGCCGGCCAGGGCGAGCGCGGCCAGCGCCGCCGCCCTGATCACCACCCAGCCGGTCAGCGGGCTCTCCGCACCGCCGCAGCCGCACGGTACGGGGGGCCTGGTGCGCAGGACGTACGACCCGTACAGCACATAGCTGATCAGCAGCACCGCCGCGCCCGCCAGCGCCGGACGCGCCACGACCACGGTCAGCAGGCCGAGGACCAGTTCCGTCAGGACGACGACGCCCGCCACCGGGACGATCAGTGCGGCGGGCAGGGTCCGGTGCGCGCGCAGCGCCGCGGGCAGTCCGTACGGGCGCAGCAGGTGCCCGAGGGCGGAGGCCACCAGGACCAGCGGCAGCGTGATCAGCGCCAGGTCCTGGATCACCGGGTGACCTCCACGGTCAGCCCGGCCAGCCGTGCGGGCACCGACGCGATCTTCGCGTCGTCGAGCGGGAGCACCGTGACGATCGTCGACGCCGTCGCCAGCAGGAAGAAGATCCCCTGATCGTCGAGGGTGTCCTTGAAGATCTCCCCGCCGGCGACCTTCGCGCCCGGCCAGGAGGGCAGCCGCGCGGCGGTCTGCCGGGTCAGGCTGGTGATCTCCAGGAGCCCGAGCCCTGGCACCTCCTTCACCACCTCTGCGGGCTCGGTGATCGCGCCGCCCTTGGTCGGCACGATCATGATGCCGTCGTCGTGCTCGGTGAGGACCAGCGAGTTGAAGAGCGCGACCGCGTCGGAAGTCCTGGCGTGGTAGAGGTGGGTGAAGACCGAGTACCTGCTGCCCTCCCAGACCGCGGCGAGGAGCCGTTCGGTCAGTCCTGACTGGGCGTCCTTGCGGGTGGAGTGGCCGATCCGGAGCCGCCCGCCCTGGAGGGCGAACTCGTCGGTGAAGGCGGTGACCCCCAGGTCCTCCGCCCAGGCCCGGCCGGTGGCGGTCTCCCCGGACGTGAGCTCGTGCAGCCGCCCGCCGGCCGCTACCCGGGCGACGGAGGTATAGGGGCGGCTCAGGTCGAGCGCGCCGGACAGGTGGATTCGCGTGCCGTCAAGTGCCCTGTGTACGACCTGCGTGTTCATGAAGGCGCGGCTCCCAGGAGGTGTGTGGTTTTCCCCGAGACACGTGCGACGTTAACCCTTTTTGGTCGCAGAAGGATCACGTGTTGCCGGAAGTGGCCATGGAGGATTATTGGATAGTCTTGATGGGCGTGTTCCGATCCAGATCGACCCGCCCATGGCGGGACGCTGGGTATGGTCGTCTCGCCGCTCCAGACGTAGGCGGCGGCCCTACCCAGAGGTGAATCCCTGATGAACAAGGTGGACGTCCTCATCCAGCGGCTCGACCCGGAGCTGCCGCTCCCGGCGTACGCGCACGCGGGGGACGCGGGTGCGGATCTCGTCGCCGCACAGGACGTCGAGCTGGCCCCCGGCGAGCGGGCGGTGGTCCCCACCGGAATGGCGATCGCGCTGCCGGATGGTTTTGCGGCGTTCGTCCATCCCAGGTCGGGATTGGCGGCCAAGCTGGGAGTGACGCTCGTGAACGCGCCCGGAACGGTCGACGCCGGCTATCGGGGCGAGATCAAGGTGACCCTGCTGAATACCGACGCCCGCGATACCGTACGGCTCCGGCGTGGTGACCGGATCGCCCAGCTGGTCGTGCAACGGGTGGAACTCGCAGTCTTCCACGAGGTCGCTGCGCTTCCCGGGTCCGCCCGCGGAGAGGGCGGTTTCGGCTCTACCGGTGGATTTCAGCAGGGCTGACCCGTAACGGGTACTGTGCCGAGCGCGCGACAATAGGTCAAGGGCAACGAAGGAGAGTGTGTCGTGTTTCGACGTCGTCGTCAGGGCGAGGAGCCCGAGGAGAGCCTCGAGCTGACCGACGAGCAGACCGAAGAGGTCGCCGGCGAGGGTGCGGCGCCCGGGCGGGACGGGGGCCCGTGGGACTCCGCGCAGGCCTTCCCGGAGCTCGAAAGGATCGACTTCGGTGCCGTGCAGGTGCCGATCGGCCCCGGTATCGAGGTGCAGGTCAACTTCGAGGCGAGCGAGTTCGACGCCGAGGGCAACCCGGTCGGCGGCCGGATGGTCGCGATCACCATCGTGACCGGGGAGAGCGGCCTGCAGGTCCAGGCGTTCGCGGCGCCCAAGCGCAGCGGCATCTGGGAAGAGGTCCGCAAGGAGACCGCCGACGAGATCGCGCAGGCCGGTGGCCAGACGCAGGACTCCGAGGGCCCGTTCGGTCCCGAGCTCCTGGCCATGGTGCCGGTGCAGATCCCCGACGAGGTCCTGGACCAGGTTCCCGACGAGGTCCGCGAGCAGGGCTTCGCCTGGCAGCCGGTGCGGTTCCTGGGCATCGACGGGCCCCGCTGGTTCCTGCGCGGCGTGGTGAGTGGTGCCGCCGTCGAGGACGCGGAGCAGTGGCAGGTCCTCGAGGACGTCTTCAGCAACATCGTCGTGGTCCGCGGTGACCAGCCGATGCCGCCGAGGGAGCTGCTCGAGCTGACGCTGCCGGCTGAGGCCCAGGAGGCCATGGCCCAGCAGCAGGCGGCGGAGGCCGGCGAGGACGCGTTCAACCCGTTCGAGCGCGGCCCGGAGATCACCGAGGTTCGTTAGCCGCACACAACAGAGCAGCAGGGGTCCTTTTCGGAGGGCCCCTGCTGCTTTTTCGTACCCATATGACTACGCTGAGTGATCATGTTAGGGAGCCGTTAATCCGGGTCCGGCAGGCGCTAAGAAGCCGTCAAGGAGCACGAAAAGCCCACCAAGCAGGCGTTTTACTCAGTGAGCACCCAGATCGGGGTGCGGTGGGCTGACGCCCATTGGGAATCCGGGGAGGACGCGATGACACGTCAACCGATCCTCTGGGACGCCACCGGCTCCGCTTGGGCTCTGGCCGGGGGTGCCATGTGCGTCTTCGCGCTCGCGGTCGCCCTCGGCGGTCTTCCGTGGCCCGTGACACTCGTGGTGCTGGCCGTGATCGTGGCGGCCTGGTCGCTGCGGGGCGCGCTGGTCGCGGGTACGGCTCTGGCCGTCATCGCGTGGCTGATCCTCACCGGGTTCGACGTCGGTACCCAGGGTGAACTGCGGTTCACCGGCTGGGCGGACCTGGCCAGGCTGGCCGTACTGCTCGGCGCGGCGCTGGCCGGTGCCCTCGCCGGGTGGCTCGTGCCTCCCCGGTCGTACGACACCTCGCGCGACGCCGAGTCCGACGAGCTGATCTGGGCGACCCCCCATCGGCTGGGCGTGCCCAGCCCCCGTACCTCCACAAAGGAATCGAGCGATGTCTGACCTGGTGTTCGTCCTGCTGACTGTGGCGGTATTCGCCCTGTTCGGCCTGGCCCTGAAGGCGGTCGAGAGGCTGTGAGCCCTGACAACATCGTCGGCCTCGTACTGGCCGTCGCTCTGATCGTCTTTCTCGTCGCGGCCCTCCTGTTCCCGGAGAAGTTCTAGTGGCAGCCTTCCTGTTCACCGCATCTCTCGTGATCGCCCTGGCCGTGGCATATCGGCCTCTGGGCGACTACATGTACCGCGTCTACAGCGGTACGAAGCACTCCCGGGTGGAGCGGGTCATCTACCGCACCATCGGCGTCAAGCCCGAGAGCGAGCAGACCTGGGGCGTCTACGCCCGCAGCGTGCTGGCCTTCTCGCTGGTCTGCGTCCTCTTTCTGTACGGGCTCCTGAGGCTGCAGCAGTACCTCCCCCTGCACCTGACGAACCCGGGTACGAAGACGACCCCGGACCTGTCCTGGAACACCGCGATCAGCTTCGTCACCAACACCAACTGGCAGGCGTACTCCGGTGAGTCCACCATGGGCCACCTGGTGCAGATGGCCGGCCTCGCGGTGCAGAACTTCGTCTCCGCCGCGGTCGGCATAGCCGTCGCGATCGCGCTGGTGCGGGGCTTCGCCCGCAAGCGCACCGGTGACCTGGGCAACTTCTGGGTGGACCTGGTCCGCGGCATCCTGCGGATCCTGCTCCCGATCGCGTTCGTCGCCGCTCTGATCCTGATCGCCGGTGGGGCGATCGAGAACTTCCACCTGCACACGCAGGTCGCCCACACCCTCGCCGGCGGCACGCAGACCATCACCGGCGGGCCGGTGGCCAGCCAGGAGGCCATCAAGGAACTCGGCACCAATGGCGGTGGCTTCTACAACGCCAACTCCGCCCATCCGTTCGAGAACCCGACGACCTGGACCAACTGGTTCGAGATCTTCCTGCTGCTGGTCATCTCGTTCGCCTTGCCCCGCACGTTCGGCCGCATGGTCGGCAGCAACAAGCAGGGGTACGCGATCGTGGCGGTCATGGCCACCCTGGCCATCCTCAGCGTCTCGATCATGAGCTGGACCCAGCTCCAGCACCACGGCACCGTCCCGACGGCGGTCGGAGCCTCCATGGAGGGTGTCGAGACCCGGTTCGGCGTCGCCAACTCGGCGACGTTCGCCACCGCTACCACCCTGACCTCGACCGGGGCGGTGAACTCCTTCCACGACTCGTACACCAGCCTCGGCGGCATGATGACCATGTTCAACATGCAGCTCGGCGAGGTCGCGCCCGGCGGCACCGGTTCCGGTCTGTACGGCATGCTCATCCTCGCGGTGATCACCGTGTTCGTGGCCGGTCTGATGGTCGGGCGTACGCCTGAGTACCTCGGGAAGAAGATCTCCGCGCGTGAGATCAAGTTCGCGTCCGCGTACTTCCTGATCACGCCCACCCTGGTGCTGCTCGGCACGGCGGTCGCGATGGCGCTGCCAGGACAGCGGGCCGGGATGCTCAACTCCGGTCCGCACGGGCTGTCGGAGGTGCTCTACGCCTTCACCTCCGCGTCCAACAACAACGGGTCCGCGTTCGCCGGAATCTCGGTCAACACCGTCTGGTACAACACGGCACTCGGGCTGGCCATGGTGCTCGGCAGGTTCCTGCCGATGATCTTCGTTCTCGCGCTGGCCGGCTCACTGGCCAGACAGGGAACGACGCCGGTCTCGGCGGGCACGCTGCCCACCCACCGGCCGCAGTTCGTCGGAATGGTCGCCGGTGTGACGGTGATCCTCGTCGCCCTCACGTTCCTCCCCGCGCTCGCGCTCGGGCCGCTGGCAGAAGGAATCCACTAGATGCCCACGCAGACTGTCGAGGCGGCTGCGCAGCCGCCCGCTCAGAAACAACGGATCCAGGGCGGGCTGCTCGACCCCAAGATCCTCCTCAAGGCCCTGCCGGACGCGGTTCGCAAGCTCGACCCGCGGACGCTCTGGCGCAACCCCGTCATGTTCATCGTCGAGATCGGCGCGGTCTGGGCGACCTATCTGGCCATCACCACGTCGTCCTGGTTCGCCTGGATGATCGTGTTCTGGCTCTGGCTGACGGTGATCTTCGCCAACATGGCCGAGGCCGTCGCGGAAGGCCGAGGCAAGGCCCAGGCCGACACGCTGCGCAAGGCCAAGACCGACACGATGGCGCGCCGCCTGATCGGCTGGAAGCCGGGCGCACCGCTGCGTGAGGAGGCCGTGGCCGCGCCGCAGCTCCAGCAGGGCGACCACGTGGTCGTGACGGCGGGCGAGACCATCCCGGGTGACGGCGACGTCGTCGACGGCATCGCCTCGGTCGACGAGTCGGCCATCACGGGCGAGTCCGCACCGGTGATCCGGGAGTCCGGCGGTGACCGCTCCGCGGTGACCGGCGGCACCCGCGTCCTGTCGGACCAGATCATCGTGAAGATCACGCAGAAGCCCGGCGAGAGCTTCATCGACCGGATGATCGCGCTGGTCGAGGGTGCCAACCGGCAGAAGACGCCGAACGAGATCGCCCTGAACATCCTGCTGGCCGCGTTGACGATCATCTTCGTGCTGGCGGTGGCGACCCTGCAGCCGCTGGCCATCTACGCGAAGGCCGGTCAGCCGGGCGTCCCCGACACCTCCGCGCTCGACCTGCACGGTGTCACCGGCATCGTGATGGTCTCGCTCCTGGTCTGCCTGATCCCGACCACGATCGGCGCACTCCTGAGCGCGATCGGCATCGCGGGCATGGACCGGCTGGTCCAGCGCAACGTGCTGGCCATGTCCGGAAGAGCCGTCGAGGCGGCAGGTGACGTCAACACGCTGCTGCTCGACAAGACCGGCACCATCACGTTGGGCAACCGGCAGGCGGCGGAGTTCATCCCGGTCGCCGGGGTCACCGACGACGAACTGGCCGACGCGGCGCAGCTCTCCTCCCTGGCCGACGAGACCCCCGAGGGCCGCTCCATCGTGGTCTACGCCAAGCAGGCGTACGGGCTGCGGGAGCGCTCTGCGGGCGAGCTCACCCACGCGGAATGGGTGGCCTTCACCGCGCAGACCCGGATGTCGGGGGTGGACCTGGATGGCCGGGTGCTCCGCAAGGGTGCGGCCAACTCGGTCGCCAACTGGGTCCGCGAGCAGGGCGGGGTGGTCCCCACCGGGCTCGGCGAGATCGTGGACGGCATCTCTGCGGCCGGCGGCACGCCACTGGTGGTCAGTGAGAACGACCGGGTGCTGGGCGTCATCCACCTCAAGGACGTCGTCAAGCAGGGCATGCGCGAGCGGTTCGACGAGATGCGCAGGAT
The DNA here is from genome assembly GCA_025964615.1 of Actinomycetes bacterium. Lineage (GTDB taxonomy): Bacteria > Actinomycetota > Actinomycetes > Streptosporangiales > Streptosporangiaceae > RYN-227. The sequence continues at coordinate 1,327 of JAOPYM010000119.1, read as the reverse complement.
GGGCATCAGGACCGTCATGATCACCGGTGACAACCCGCTGACCGCCAAGGCGATCGCCGATGAGGCCGGGGTCGACGACTTCCTGGCCGAGGCGACCCCAGAGGACAAGCTCGCCCTGATCCGCAAGGAGCAGGAGGGCGGCAAGCTCGTCGCGATGACCGGTGACGGCACCAACGACGCGCCCGCACTCGCGCAGGCCGACGTCGGCGTCGCGATGAACACCGGCACGTCGGCGGCCAAAGAGGCCGGCAACATGATCGACCTGGACTCCGACCCGACCAAGCTCATCGAGATCGTCGAGATCGGCAAGCAGCTCCTCATCACCCGGGGCGCCCTGACGACCTTCTCGATCGCCAACGACATCGCCAAGTACTTCGCGATCATTCCCGCGATGTTCGTGGCGCTGTACCCGGGCCTGGACACGCTCAACATCATGCGGCTGCACAGCCCGCAGAGCGCGATCCTGTCGGCCGTGATCTTCAACGCGATCATCATCGTCGCGCTGATCCCGCTGTCCCTGAGAGGAGTCAAGTACCGCCCGAGCAGCGCCTCCAAGCTGCTCAGCCGCAACCTGTACGTCTACGGCGTCGGCGGCATCATCGCCCCGTTCATCGGTATCAAGCTCGTCGACCTGATCATTCAGTTCCTCCCGGGGATGTCCTGATATGCGTATGCCAACCTGGATCCGCCAGCACCTGGCCGCTCTGCGGGCACTGCTCGTGCTCACCGTGGTGACCGGCATCATCTATCCGCTCGCCGTCTGGGGGGTCTCGTTCCTGCCCGGCCTGCACTCCAAGGCCGAAGGGTCGCTGATCTCGGTCAACGGCCGTACCGTCGGCAGCGACCTGATCGGCCAGCAGTACCTGGACAAGGCCGGGAACCCGCTCAAGCAGTACTTCCAGAGCCGTCCGTCCGCGGCCGGCGCCGGGTACGACCCGACCGCCACGGCGGCGAGCAACCTGGGACCGGAGTCGATCGTCGACACCCTGCCCGACCCGGCGATCGTCGCCAAGGGCAAGACCGATCCGAACGCCAAGACCAGCCTGCTCACCGCCGTGTGCTCACGCAGCGCGGCGATCGGCACCCTCGAAGGGGTGGACGGCTCCCGGCCGTTCTGCACCTCCGGCGGCGTCGGAGCGGTACTGTCGGTCATCGGGCCGAGAGACCTACACGGCCACGTCGTCGCGCCCACCCAGGTGATCAGCGTCAACGAGGAGTGCTCCACCGACCCGAAGAAGCCGGTGACCCCGTTCCTCGCCACCTACCTGGGGGTCAAGGTCGAGTGCGCCGCCTTCGGCACCGACTACTCCAAGGGCCAGATCGTGCC
>JAOPYM010000095.1 GCA_025964615.1 Actinomycetes bacterium | reverse complement strand
TGATCGTTTGACCCCCATCTGACCCCGGGACCTGGCGTCATCAGGCAACACGGCAGCGCCCCTCAGATGAGGGAAGCCGAGGGTGATAGCCGCATGTGGGTGCGAGGTCGGCGGTCAGGGCTGGCACCGACTGAGGTCGGCGAGGCACGTGGACCTTAGCTGACGTACTGCTTCGGCGAGGAGGACCGCCAGTCGGCAGATATATCCGTCCGGTCGGGCCCTCCTCGATGGTGACACCGGGCGGAGCTGGCTCGGCGTGACATCTGAGGAAATGCCCGAAAGGCGATCATCTGACAGTTACTGTGGCCGCGTGGCGTCCGACCCTCTGCTCAAGCTGTTGCCGTACGGCGTGGGCGGTACGACGGCGCTCGCGGTGGGGCTCTGGGCGGCCAAGCAGTATCTCGGCAAGCTCCTCGACACGTTGGCGGCCCGTACTCCCGATGGCATGCTCCGTCTGCTGGGTGGGCGCAGGTCCACGGTCGGACGACGGTTCAAGCGCTACCGACGGAGTCTGCTGGACAGGTACGCCGCTCATGCGATCGGGTTCGGAGAACGCGGCACGGTCGATGTCAACGAGGTCTACGTACCGCTGCAGTACGAGGAGGGCGAGCGGCGCGGGGACGTCTACGAGAGGATCCGGCATGAGCCGAGGACTCTCGTGCTGGGCCCGGCGGGCGCCGGTAAGTCGCTGTTGTTGAAGAACTCCATGCTGCTGTGGGCGGCGGACCGGCAAGACCGTGACAAGGTGCCGGTCTTGATCGAGCTCCACCGTTGTAGCGTTTCCAACGCCGATCTCGTTGAGCTGATCAGGGACGAGTTCTGCCGTCCTCACCATAAGGATGTCCGGGCCGTCGAGACCTTCGTCCAGCATGGTCTGGATGATGGCCGGCTACGGCTGCTCTTCGACGGCCTCGATGAGGTCAGCCGTGACGACCGCGATCGGATCGCACGCTCCCTGCGGGATTTCGCGGCGACCTACCCGAAGTGTCAGATGGTCGTGACCTGCAGGAACGCCGCCTACGATGGCGAACTCGCGCCGGAGTTCGCACATGTTGTGCGGGTCGCGGACTTCGATGACGCCTCCATCAGGAGGTTCCTCGGCAAGTGGCCCGGGATCGATACCGCCGCCGACGTGGACTGGGTCTTCAGCACGCTGCGCCGCAGCCCGCCCCTCATGCGGCTGGCCCGCAGCCCGCTCCTACTCACGATGATCGCCTACTTGCAGACCACCAGCCTGGACCAGACCGGCAGCACGCTGCCGAACTCCCGGCCGGAGTTCTACCAGCGGGCGATCTCTCATCTGCTCATGCGCGACAGAGTGATGGGCCGGCCCATCACCTCGGTGTACAAACCCTCCGACAAGCTCGCCGTACTCCAGCAAGTGGCCCTGGCTCTTCAGGAGAAAGTGGACGGCGACCGGCTCACGATCACCCGCAACCGGCTGTTCCAGGTCACCCGGGACCTGCTGCTGTCCACCCTGAACCTGGGCGCCGAGCATGTGGACCGGCTCCTCGATGAGCTCATCGAACGTAGCCAGCTCCTGGAGCGGATCGATCAGAACGGCACCCGCTTCCGGTTCCCGCACCTGACCCTGCAGGAATACCTCGCCGCGCAGGCGCTTGCCCGAGACACCGACGGGCTCCTGGCCCGCTATCGGGCAGACCCCGACTCATGGCGGGAGACCGTCAAACTCTGGTGCGCCGAGGGAAGCGCCGACAGCACCGAAGTGGTCCGCACCGTCTATGCCATGGAGGACCTGCGCCACCGAGTGCTGGCATTGGAGTGCCTCGCCGACGCCGCCCGCATCGACGCGGCCTCCGCTGACGAGGTCATCACCTTCTTCTACCAGAACATCCTCGCCGCGGAAGGAGCGGTGTGGCGTGCGTTCGGCGCTGTCGCCGCCGACAGTCGACCCCGGGGCAACGCCGTGTTGGAGTTGCTCACGCACACCGCGGCGAACTCGCAGTCCGCCGACAAGGACGCGTCGCTTTACGCCCTGTCGGCCTCTGGCCGCGGTGAGGCTGCGGACTTCCTCGCGAGCCTGGCAGACGATGATCCGTTCGCCCGAATCTGCCTTCAGGACATGGGCGAACCTGCCGTACCCGCCCTCGCCGCAAGTGCCGCCGCGGGAAACCCCTGGGCAGTGGACGCGCTCGCGAAGGTCGCCACACCCGCCGCCGCGCAACAACTGGCCGACCTGCTGTGGTCGGACTCGCAGGTGTCCACCCGGGCAGCGTGGCGACTCGCCTCGCTCCTGCCACATCCCGACATCGAAGGCGGGCTAGAGGCGGTCGGCGTCCCTCAGATGGGTGTTCAGCAGGACTGGTCGGACCATTGGTACCCGTGGATCTGGGAGCCGTTCACCGACGAACGCACCGGATCACTGAATGTGGTGGCCGGACGCATCGGATACTTGATCGCGGGCGGTAAGTACGGCGGCCCGGCGCGCCCTGCGAACATCCCGGACGACGTGGGGACGATCGATTCGAGGATCGGCATCCCGATCGCGGGTATCGACACCGCGAACCGGCGAGTCCACTTCGCGCGTCTGCAGGCCGACCAGTTCGACCCGCTCGTGAAGGCCCTGTTCGACGAGGCGGTGGGGCAGCCGATCGCTCCCGACAATCTGGGCCTCTGTCCAGCGCTCACCAGCCATCCCGTACTACTCTCCGAGCCGGGGCCGGCAGCGGAAGCTCTTCGGGACGCACTCTTTCTCGCCGATCAGGTCCCGCTCGACGACCAGCACATGATCAAGGCCTTGCGATGGCCGGTCCAGGCGACTTTGCTGGCGGAGATCCTCGGGGCGTTCGAGCGCCCGAGCATCGGTGTCGGTACCTGGCGCACCGTACGGCAGACCGCGCACAGTTCAGCTCGGCTGTGGACCTGGACAAGACGATCGGCCAAGATCGCCGCGACCGTCGCGAGCCTGACCATCTTGGGCATCGGCGGATTTCGCGTGGTCGAGACCATCGACGGATCATGGCCGTCAGGTTCGCTACTCGCGAGCTGGAGTGTCATCGCAGGAGCGGTCAGCGCCCTGGTGTTCCTGGTCCTGTTCCGCCGCTTCCAGGATTTCGGCTGGAATCGCTCGTACGGGCTGTCGCTGGGGTTGTCGGCGGCAAGCGTTGTGTACGTCATCGGGTACACCTTCGTACTGACCATGGTCACCTCCGCCGCCTGGATCGGCTGGGCGCCCTCCCTCACGATCCCGCCCGTTCTCACCTGCCTCATCGGCATCCCCACCTTCATGGCCTGGCAACGAGACAGGGCCGCGTTCAACCCGCTCCGCCGATGCCTGGCCGCCGATGACCTAACGGCTTCTGGCCGTACGTCTGTACTCGCGAAATAGATGGGCGTGGCCATCCGTTCTGGGTGACTTCGCGGATCTCTACAAGTGGGCCATGGAGATCGCAGACCTGGCGCATGAGCCTTTCGACAGGTGATCGAAATCCGTTCGCCGGATGACCATGCCGCAGTTAGGGTCTCGGCTGTGTTCACGCTGCAGACTCCCCCGCTGTTCACGGTCCTCGAAAACGCCGAACGGGTCCTGATCGCCGGGGCCGGCGGCGGCTTCGACGTCTACGCCGGACTGCCCCTGGCCATCGCGCTCACCGACGCCGGCAAACAGGTCCACCTGGGCAGCCTCACCTTCAGCTCCCTCGACCACCTCGAACTCGACGACTGGATCGCACCCGGCCTGGCCGTCACCGGCCCCCACACCGGCGGCAGCGAACACTACTTCCCCGAACGCACCCTGGCCCGCTGGCTCACCTCCCAGAACCTGCCACCCACGGTGTACGCGTTCGATCGCACCGGCGTACAACCCCTGCGCGCCTCCTACCAACTCCTCGCCGTACAACTCGACCTGGACGCGATCGTGCTCATCGACGGAGGCACCGACATCCTCCTGCGAGGCGACGAAGCCGGACTCGGCACCCCCGAAGAGGACATGACCAGCCTCATCGCCGTCGCCGGCATCGACGTACCCGTCAAGGTCGTGGTCTGCGCCGGGTTCGGCATCGACGCCCACCACGGCGTCTGCCACGCCCACGTCCTGGAGAACATCGCCGCACTCGAACGCGCCGGCGCCTACCTCGGCGCCCTGTCCATACCCCACGCCAGCCGACCCGGCGCGATGTACCTCGACGCGGTCGAACACGCCCGCCTGCACACACCCCGCCACCCCAGCATCGTCAACGGGCAGATCGCCGCCGCCATCACCGGCGAATACGGCAACAGGCACTTCACCACCCGCACCAGCGGCAGCGAACTGTTCATCAACCCCCTCATGGCGCTCTACTTCGCCTTCCACCTCGACGCAATCGCCGACCGGCTCCTCTACCGACAGCACATCGAGAACAGCGTCACCCCGTACCAAGTCGGCCTTGCCATAGAGAGCTTCCGCGAAGGACTCGACCAACGACGGCCACACCGCCCAATCCCGCACTGAAAGAGCCCATCAACGATCAACCCCGCCTTGACCCGGACCACGCGTGAACAGGCCTCCATGCGCCCCCCCGCAGGGACAGCGAACCCGCCCACGTCCGGGTACCCGGCTCGAAGACCTCGACGTTGACAGACGCAGCGTTCAACACCGCCGTGTTCCTCCGGACCTCCGAATTCTCCTTGCGGCGTAGCCGGACTCTCCACTGGACCTGACCCATTCTGGCTGCCGTTCCAGCTGTGGGTTGCGGCACCAACCGCCAGATGTGCAGGGTGTGGAATATTCGATCGCGATTCGGGCGGCAGGCTTCTACGGTGGCCGTCATGAACATGAACGTTCCGGAGTGGGCGCGCGGGGTTTCGCGGATTGCGGTGCTGAGCGGCGCGGGGATCTCCACCGATTCCGGGATCCCCGACTACCGGGGGCCGTTCGGGGTGTGGACCAAGGATCCCGAGCTCGCCGGACTGTTCACCCGCAAGCACTTCATCAACGACACCGAGGTACGGCGCCGGTTCTGGGCGTCCATCAGCACGCTCCACCGCGAGTGCGTGGAACCGAACGCCGCGCATCGCGCGCTCGCCGGACTGGAGGCGGCGGGTTTGGCCGTCCGGATCCTCACCCAGAACGTCGACGGCCTGCACCAGAAGGCTGGTTCCTCACCACGTAAGGTGCTGGAACTGCACGGCACCCTGGCCACCAGCACCTGCCTTCGCTGCCACGGCACCACCGCGACCGCCAAGGTGCTCGCAAGAGTGGACGCAGGTGATGTCGACCCGTCCTGCGCGGACTGTGGCGGAGTGCTGCAGCCGTCGATCGTGCTGTTCGGCCAGTTCCTCGATCAGAACGTTCTGTCGGCGGCCGGCAACATCGCCCGCGCCGCACAGGTGTTCCTGGCGATCGGTAGTTCCCTGATGGTGGAACCCGCCGCCGGACTGTGCGCCGCAGCCGTGGAGTGCGGGGCCGCGCTGGTCATCATCAACCGCGACCCGACCCCCTACGACCATCTAGCCACCGAAGTCATCCGCGAACCCATCGGCACCGCTGTACCCCGCATCTGCGCCGCACTCATGGCCGAGACGAATGCAACGGCACGCCGATGAAGGGTCGGCCAGCGTTTGCCGCGCAAGGCCGACGGTACGGCTACGTCGGGCCTGCGGAACTGCTCGACTGCACAGAACCCCGCCGCGCGGGCACCGAGATCACTTCAACCTCCGACCTCGACGCCTGGCTGAGCTCCCGCCCAACGATGGAACTCGGCGAGCCGTTCACCTTCGTCGTCGACCTGACCGGGACGCTGCGGCTGGCGCCCCGCCGCAGCGAGCACGTCGTCTGCGCGGCCGGGCAGCCCATCCTCGCAGCCGGAGAAATCGGCTTCACCCGGCACGGGATCGGCTGGACCGTCACCCAGATCAGCAACCAATCGACCGGATATTGCCCAGAAACCACCTCATGGACCCAGACCGCCGCAGCACTCGACCAGGCACGAATCCCCCATCCTGGCCACTTCACCGACGCGTTCATCTTCCGACGCTGCCCCGACTGCGCTCAGATCAACATCATCAAAGACGACGACTACACCTGCGGTGTCTGCGACCACCCACTCCAAGTGCGACGGTAACGCTACATGCGTATCTGCCATCAAATCGTGACCCGGCACGTGATGGGGATGCCGGTCGACCTGCCGCTGGTCTGGGCGCTGCCGTGCAGAGGTCCACGTCCGCCACGTCCCCAAGGTCTGGTCACTTCCCCCGCGCTATCGGAACGATCAACCGTATGAGGCGCATTTGAGCCTCACGTCGTGCGACCCCGTCCGTATGAGATCCATCTGAGACGACCCGGACCACCGCTGGGCTCAAACATGGCGGCCCTTCTGCGGTAATGCGCTCCCCCGCAGAACGGACCTGCCTCAAACACCTCATACGATCCGATCAGAGCGCAACTCGGCCATGCGGCGACCAGGCGCCCGACCACAGAAGGATCCGAGACCGCAACGTTCGCCGCAAGCTCGCGAGACTCCCAATCACCAGCAGCGCCCACGGAAGCCACCCGCTCCGCCGGTACTGCCGAGAATCCGCCAGCTGCGACAGCGGCGCCGCCGCGATCATCCCGTCCACCGAGACCGGCGACAGCGCGGCCACCCACGACGTCTCCCCGTACCGCCGTACCAGCACGTACATGTGCTTGTACGACAGCACGGCGGCAGTCCCCGCCAACACAACCACACTGAACGTCGTCGTCCACTGGATCACCCGATCGCCCGTGCATCCTCGATGCTCAACCATCGCCCCGTACCTCTGCAGCGACAGCCTTACACTCCCGAGTGGACCTGAGCGCTATCATCGACTCGACGACGAGAAAGCGCGCGTCAGCCGCAGAACCTTCGTCGTAGATACCCCGTTGGGGTTACCGCTTCAAGGAACGGCAGCACCGCGTTTCCCCAGGTCAGCCCCAATCTGATGCGCTAGGACGGGATGGCGACATGACCGAGGCCTTCGACTGGTCATGGATTCGCGAGGCGACCGGCTCTCCTGAGATGACCATGGATCTCTACCTGGAGATGCCCGAGGACCTCTCCCGGCAGATCGAGGTCGAAGACGGCCGCATCGTCCACTGCGAATCCCCGAGCCCCAGCCACCAGCGGATCGCACGCAACCTGATCCAAGCGCTCATGGACATCACCGAGAAGCAGAATCGTGAAGACCGGACCTGCCGTGAAGTGAACGGCGAACTGGACGTCCTGTTCGCCGAGGTACCCCGCTTCCACTACCGCCGGCCCGACGTGATCGTCTACCGCTGCGTGCCCAAGAACAGAGGCGGCCGGTGGAAGGACAAACCCGTCGCCTCCGACGTCCTCATCGCCGTCGAGGTCGTCTCCAGGGCCACCATCACCGAAGACCTGGACACCAAACGCAGGTTGTACGCCAGAGCCGGCATCCCGCACTACTGGATCATACGGATGGCCGGCGACGACGGCCTCGCCGTATCGCTAGAACGGCTCAGGCTCACCGCCGACCAGACCTACGTCAGCAGCGGACACGCCCTCCGGGACCGGGACCTGAGCGCCGTCGACACCATCGACCCCTTCCAGATCAGCATCACCTGGGCGCAACTAGACCGCGGCTTCCCCACCTGAACCAACCGCCCCAGTCCCGGGTACGTCACGAGTGCGACGTTGGCGAAGAGCTCCGGGAATCAGTTCGCGAGGGCCAGGTAGACGACGGTGGCGTCATCGCTGGCCTTGCCGCGCGGCCACCGCCGGCCGCGCGGGTCACAGGCCTCGGCCTGCCTGGTCCGGCGCAGGAGTTCGCCTGGCCCGTCCTCGCGGAGGACGGCCAGGACATCGGCCCAGCCCAGGAGGCCGAACCCGTCGGCCAGACGGGTCGCGCCGTCACTGAGCAGCGCGATGGCCGTGACATCCGCCAGCGGGATCGAACCGGTAAGCGCCTGCCGGGCCGCTGCGGGATCAGTGCTCGCGACCCAGAAACCGCCCGGCCGGTTGCGCAACCGGGCGAACTTCTCAACCTCACTGAGTACGGCTACCGCATGTTCGTCCATGCCCAGCAGCGCGAGAACCTCAGGACTGTCGAGTCCGTCGCGCACGCGTTCAAGCCGACCATCGGTGATGACCAGCGGCGCTCGTCCCGCGCGCTCCACGATGAGCACCGAGTCACACAGCACGAGGTAGTCCAAGGACTCCCCCGCCAGCCTCACCACGACAACGGTGGCAGAAGGAGTACCGGAGTTGCCCAGATCGCAGGTGCCGGCATGCCGGGCGTTCGTCGTGGAGATCGCAGCGGCCAGCGCGTCAGACAGGCTGCGCGTACGGTCGGTGGCCTCGGCCAAGAACAGGCCGCCGAGAGTACGGGCGTACCAGGCGACCGAATGAACACATCCCGTATCCAGACCGGCCGGTGTGCCCGCACCGTCCAACAGCACCAGCACACCGGAAGTAGCCGCCGCGAAGTCCTCGTTGTCCCGGTCATCTTGCCCGGGCAAGGTGGCGATCTGGAACAGCACGGGTCAGGCCATCTCGTCGTGCCGGTACAGCGGTGTGAGCAGTTCGGTCCTGACCGGCTCATGGCTGTCCGGGTCGTACTCCGTCCCGACGACCACCGAGAAACGTTCAGTGCCGACCTGCCCCCACAGGGTCGCGATGTCGGTGGTCAGCAGGTGGACCACCCCGAGCGACCCTTCGGGGTGGATGCCCGCGATGGCCATCACGCTGCCGAGACCGTCCGGCCGCGGCAACCGGCCCAGGTAAGCGATGTCATACGAGCGCCGGGGGTCGCTCTCCTGACCGGAACGAAACCCCTCCCCCGTGCGGGTGTCGCGCAGTAGCCACCCGACGTCGTCTCGCTCCCACGCCAGGACCGGGTCTTTCTCGTACGTCAGCCGCATCGCCTCGGACATGCGCGGACCGCAAATGACCAGCAGACCCGACCGGTTCAAATCGATCTCACCCGAGACCGACACATGGTCGGCGGCAACGTCCAGGTCGAAGGTACGAGCCAGGTCTTCGAGCCGCTTGCCGGTGTTGAGATCATCGAGGGCGACGAAGCTACGATCGCTGCGCGTGGGGTCGGGCCGCAGCGGCGTCACGATCGTGACCTCACCCGAGCCGAGGAACGCACCCTCCGGGGCAGGCCCGGTGTGGCGGATCTGATGGATACGGCCCCGGCTCAGCCCCGCGGCCTGGGCGATCTGCGCGTACGACAGGCCTTGGGCGTGTAGATCCTGAATCAGCCGGCGACGCAGCCGCGCCAGTTCGGTGACTTCATGCTGTGCCTCGGCCAGACGTTCGGTCGCGACGCGCAGCAGGACATATGGGTCCTCGATCTGCGCGATCCGCTCCAGCTCGCCCGGCATGACACCCCCTTCGACGTCCTGGGGGGAGTCTAGGTCTCTAGACAATGAAGCCGGAAGTTCGGTGCCCGTCGCGACACTCACAGCGGTGATCCGCCGCCGATGACGCGGCATCGGAGGAGCGCTCACGAAAACCCGATGACGTCGGCCCAGACACGGCGACCGACCCGGACCACCTCGCTCCCCCACGCCTTGGAGATCAGCGAGATCGTGAAGAGCCCGCGCCCCGTCTCCCGATCCAGATCATCGATGTCCTGGGTCTGCGGCACGGGGCTGGAGTCAGCGCCCTGATCGATGACCGCGACATGCACGTGTGAGCCGAAGTCCTCCAGCTCCAGCACAAGGAGCCCGCTCGGCCCGCCGCTGGCCGTGTGCAGGATCGCGTTCGTCACCAACTCGCTCACCACGAGAAGGACCGCCTCGATCTGCAGGTGCCCGTACAGGACCGTACGGACGAAGGCCCGAGCCTCCGCAGCCGCTTCGAGCTCTCCGTCGAACAGGCGAGACCACCGCGCCACGTCCATCACCACCGGGCGTCTAGGGGGCTACACAGCCCCGAGGACACGCAGCGTATGACAGATCTAGGGGGCTATTCAATACGTTCAGTGAATAGAATGGGCGACTTTCTCGTAATCCCGCATGACCCGCTCGACCAACGCGCGTGCTCCGCCCCCGAAGACAGCCGCCCGCTGGAACCCCTCGAAGACCCGTACGTAGATCCGTACGTCGTCCTCGTTGGTCAGCGTGAGCTCATGGGCAAACGTCTCCACCGTCACCGCCGCATCGTCATACAGGGTGAACCCGTGCAGCGGCACACACAGCACCGGCGAGACGTCAGCCGAGCGCGGCACCACCCCCAGCCGTACGTTCGGGCGCTCCGCCACCTCCAGCAGCCTCGCCAACTGACCGGGCATGCAGTCGCCGGATCCTGGCCAAGTCCTGAGGGCTTGTTCAGCGATCACGAACGAGAATCGCTTCTCCTGATCATCCAGAAC
>JAOPYM010000091.1 GCA_025964615.1 Actinomycetes bacterium | reverse complement strand
GCCGCGCTGCTGCTCTTCACCGCCGCGAGCACGGTCATGCCGGCCTTCGGGATGAAGGACCTGCATCCGGGGCGTACGGCCGTGGTCCAGGCGCAGCAGCGGGAGCCGGTCGTACGGGTCGTCCAGGGTGACGCGATGCGCCCGATGGAGACCATGGCCGACACTGCCGCGCCGCGGGTGGACAAGGCGCAGACCACGAAGATCTACAAGGTGAACCCGCCGGCGGGCCGGCACCACGAGAGCCTCTGGGAGATCGCACAGAAGTGCCTGGGCGAGGGCCGGAGATACCACGAGATCTACGAGCTCAACAAGAGCCACCAGCAGCCGGACGGGTCGCACCTGCACCAGGCGAGCCTGATCAAACCGGGCTGGGTCCTGGAGATGCCGGCCGACGCGGTGGGCGCCGAGGTCATCCAGACCGATCAGCTGCCCGCCTACTTCTCGAACGGTCACGCCGTACCGGCTCCCCGGCACGAAGCCGCCCCCGCCCCCGAGCACCACCACACCAAGCCCGCGCACAGGCCGGAGCATGAGCACGAGGGCGACCACGAGGGCGTGCAGAAGCCGCACCACGTGACGCCACAGCACCAGCAGGCTCCGAAACCTGCTCCCAAACCGGCTCCCCAACAGCAGGTCCCCGCGCAGAGCGGGCAGGTGAGTCCCGAGCAGAACGGGCAGGCCACCCCGGTCCCCGGCTACCAGGCGCCCCCGGCGCAGAGCGGTCAGACCGTACCCGGCGGCCATCAGATCCCGGCCGGGCACACGCAGCAGGCCGACACCGGCCTGAACCTGCACCTGGACTGGCCCGAGGAGCTGGCCGCCGCGTCGCTGCTCGCGGCCGGGCTGCTGGTCGCGCTGGGCAGGCGGCGGCGCGCCCAGATGTGGCACCGTGCGATCGGTCATCGCCTGGTACGGCCCGAGGGCGAGGCGGCCAGAGCCGAGCAGGCGCTGCGGATCGGCGCCGACAACGACGCCACCAAGCTGCTCGATCTGGGGCTGCGGCAGATGTCGAAGTCCCTCGCCCAGGACGGCAGGACGCTGCCGACCGTGTACGGCGTGCACATGGGGATGGACAGCCTCGACCTGTGGATCGCGCCCGCCGACCGGAACCCGCCGGCGCCATGGGAGGCGCACGACGACGGCCAGGTCTGGCGGCTGCACCACGACACGCAGAGCGCGCTGGAGGCCGCCGACCTCAAGGACGTCCTCGCGCCGTATCCGGGGCTCATCTCGCTCGGCACCAACGACACCGGCCGGATCCTCGCCGACCTGGAGGCCGCGCACGGGGTGATCGCGCTGAAGGGCCCGGAGGCGCAGCGCAGGGCCGTGCTCGCGGCGGTCGCGGTCGAACTGGCCACCAACCGCTGGTCCGATCACATGCGGATCACCCTGGTCGGGTTCGGCGAGGAGCTCCAGCAGATCGCGCCGGACCGGATCCGCGCGGTGCAGACCCTCAGCGAAGCGCTCCCCGAGCTGGAGGGCAGGGCCGCCGAGGTCGAGCAGGCCCTCGCCGCGTCCGGCGCCGACTCGGTGCTGACCGGCCGGTCCCGGGGCGTGTTCGGCGAGGCGTGGATGCCGCATTACCTGATCATGGCCGACCAGCCGAGCTCGGCCGAGGCGCACCGGCTGGTGGCGCTGGCCAGGACCGGGCAGCGGATGGCCGCCGGTTATCTGGTGCCCGGTGAGGTGCCCGGTGCCGCGTGGACCTGGGAGGTCGACGAGCGGGGCGCCCTGCAGGCCGGCGTGCTCGGCTTCGAGGTCCAGGCCCAGGTCGTGCCCGAACGGCACTACCGCGCGGTGGTGGACCTGTTCCGCACGGCGGGGCAGGTCGAGGGGGTTGCGCTGGGTGACGTCCGCCCCGCCACCGAGCCGTACGGCGCGACGGCCGGACAACCGGACCCGGTCGTCGACATCAAGGTGCTCGGCCCGGTGGTGATCGACGCGCCCGGCCCGATCGACGACAGCAGGCGGGCGCTCTGCACCGAGGTGCTGGTCTACCTGGCGACACATCCGGCGGGCGTGCACCCGACCGTGCTCGGCGGGGCGGTCTGGCCGCGCGGCGTCACCGCGGGGGTGCGGGACGCCACTATCGCCCGGGTGTCGGACTGGACCGGCCGGGACTCGCGGGGCCGCCCCAACCTGTACTACGACGACCGGGGACGGATCAAGCTCGGTTCCGAGGTACGGATCGACTGGGAGGTCTTCCGCTGGCTGGTCTGGCGGTCGGCCGCCGAACCTGCCTCCGAGACCGCCTACCTGTCGTACGCCGTGGATCTGGTCCGCGGGCCGCTGCTCGCCGAACGTCCGCGCGGGCGGTACGGCTGGCTTGCCTCCGACGAGCTGGAGTACGAGGCGACCGCGCGGGTCGTCGACGTCGCGCACCGGCTCGTCCAGTTGCGGGCGGCCGAGGGCGACCCGGCCGGCGCGGTGACGGCGGCCGAGGCCGGGCTGCTGTTCGCCGGGGACGATGAGGGACTGTGGCGGGACCTGCTGCGCGCCCTGCACGCCACCGGCGACCAGACTCGGCTGCGCACGGCGATCGACGGGCTGCGCCGCCGCTCGGAGCTGGACCCGATGTTCGACCAGTTCCAGCCCGAGACCGAGGCCCTCATCGAGGAGCTCATGCCCCTCTACCGTGCGGTCGCCGCCCGCGGCGCCTGACCGCGGCCTCGCCATGGGGTACGGCGGTTAGCGGAGGATGGGGCCGATCGAGTAACGGCCGGGTTGCGGGTAGACGCACAGACCGTGCGGGCCTCTGCCCACCCTGATCCTCCTCAGCAGCCGCCCGTCCACCGTGGAGATCGCGTACACCGAGCCGTCGTACCGGCCGGACAGCCAGAGCACCGAGCCGTCAGCGGACACCCCGCCCATGTCGGGGGAGCCACCGGGCAGCCGCCACTTCCCCGCGGCGGCGCGGGTGGCGAACGAGATGAGGGAGATCGTGCCCTCGCCCCGGTTGGCGACGTACAGCAGCTTCCCGTCCCGGCTGGGGTAGAGGCCGTGCGCGCCCTTTCCGGTACGCACGAACCCCAATCTCCGCAGGCGTACCGCGTCCACCACCCACACGCCGCCCGCGGCCATGTCGGAGACGTAGAAGACCGCGCCGTCGGGGGAGAGCCGGACGTCCTGCGGCAACGCGCCACGCCGGAGCCCGAGGACCCCGGTGACCTTGCCCTGCGCCGGATCGAGGCGTACCAGCTGCCCGTCGAGCTCACAGCTGACCAGGACCTGCGTCCCGTCCGCCGTGAAGTCCGCGCTGTTCACGCCCTTGCACGGCATCGGGATGGACGCCTGCAGCCGCAGTGTCCGCGAGTACCGGACGTCCACCCGCTGACCCGACATGACAAGCGTGTAGCGCCCGTCCGGAGTGAAGTAGAAATTGTCCGCACCGGCCATCCGCCGGACCGCGCCCGGCCTCCCGGTCCGCGGATCCACGGGCACCAGGCCGTCGGCCTCGCTGAGCCACAGCGTGCCCAGGTCCCACGAGGGCGCGATGTGCTGCGGCGCGCGTCCCACGGTGAAGTGCCCCACGATCGCGTACGTGGCGGGGTCGATGACGTCGACGGTGCCGCTCGCGCCGTTGGGCACGTACACCCGTGCTGGCAGGTCGTGGACGGCCCGGCTGAACATCCCGGTGCGGGTCGCCGCGTACACGTCGGGGTTGGGATCGGCCACCTCAAGGCGGGCCGGCGGCGGTTTCGGCGCGGTGGGCCTCGGACTGAGGGCGGTGGGCCTCGGACTGAGGTATGGCGCGGGCCCGCCGAGCCCGAGCACCGCGCCGCCGCCGCGGGGATCACTGCGAAACGGCACGGTCTGGCAGCCGGGGAGGGCCATGAGGCCCGCCACCGCGGTCGCGATCAGCCGTATCGGTCTCCGCATGATGGCGAGACTGTACTCCAGTGAACACTCTACGTGTCTGAATAGTCACAAGAAGCAGTAGCCAACCCGTTGAGTCGTGGCGTTTCCCGCACCGGTCGGCGAATCAGTGCGGGAAACGCCAGCTTTTGTTGGACGACTCAACGAGTCGGAGCGGTCACGTCCCAGTAGTGGTGGACCGGGTCGTGGATGAGGTAGCGGGCGAAGGAGCCGATGGTGAAGTGGGCGCCGTCGCTGCGCGATCCGGTCCGCTCCCAGGCCGCACCCTCGACCTGCGCGAACCGCGCGGCGAGCGCCTCGGCCGCCTCGACCAGCTCGCTCGCGACGACCTGTGGGTCCTGGTCGGCGTAGTGGTCGTTGACGGCGGTCTCGTCCTGGTCCCAGTTGGGATAGCTCGGGTCCGTCTCGGTGAGCATGAGCCGCAGCCGCTCGTCATATACCTTGAACACGTCGCGCACGTGGCAGCCGTACTCCAGTGGCGACCACACCTGCGGCTCAGGCCGACGCCGCGCCTCCCCCGGCCCGGTCAGCACCCGGTGCCACGCCGCCGCGTTCTCCCGCAGCATCACCGAGACCTTCCCCGGCTCCACCGTCGCGGCGTCGAAGCCGCATTCCGGGCAGGGCTTGTGCAGGACCCACGTCCAGTCCTTGGTATCAGGGATGATCATACGTTGAGCATCCCGCGACAGTCAGAACAGGACAAGCGAGGATATCTTCGTGGTTCTCCTTAGCGCTGCTTCACATCGCACCGGCCGGTCACCTGCGGGCGCCATTCAGTCGCTGCGGCCCACGCCGATGCCGAACTCGCGGTAGACCCGTTCCCAGAAGCCGTCGCGCAGCCAGGTGCGGGCCTCCTGGTAGGGGCGCAGCGAGCGGCCCAGGTCCTTCTCCGCCTCGATCAGCAGTTCCTTGTCGATGACGGGCGGCAGGATCGGGCCGGGCAGCAGGTCGCGGATGTTGTCGCGGCCCCGCTCGAACAGCCACTTCTGCGCGACGTGCTCGCCGATCTCCAGCATCTGGTGCCGGTCCGGGCCGAGCGCCGCGGCGGGTACCGGGGCGGTGGCCTTGATCAGGGCGGGAGTCGGCTTGGGCGTGGTGGCGGAGACCGGAGTCGGGGTGCGGCCCGCGAAGACCTGCGAAGGTGAGGGCACCCCACCGGTGCCGCTCTTGACGGCGGTCGGCGGTACGACCGAGGGCACCGAGAGGACGGCCTTGCTGAAATACGGCCTGAGGAAATCGGCGGGAAGTACCTCGACGGTATCGGATTCCCAGACGAGCCATTCGGCCTGATTGGAACCATGTGTCGGTTCCACGCCCCACAAATGCACCCGGACGCCGTATCGCTGCGCGGCCTCCACAGCGGGCAGCATGTCCTCGTCACCGGCGAGCAGCACCGCATCGGTGATCGCCCGGTGCCGGGCCAGCGCCTCCAGGTCGGCGCGCAGCTGTGCGTCCACGCCTTTCTGCTGGCCCTGCGCGTTGAGGTTGCCCAGGCGCAGCTTGACCAGGGGCAAGTTGGCGATCACGCGCTGGTCGACCGTCGGCTGCCGCCGGGGCGCCGCGTCGAACCAGTACAGCCGGAGCAGCTCTCCGACCAGCCGTTCGTCGGCGTGCGTGGTCAGCGCTTTGATCAACTTCTCAGCCGCCACCCGGTATTCGCGCCGGGAACCGGCCTCCAGGAGCAATGCCCCCGAGGCGGCGTAAAGGTATCCCGCGTCGACGAAGACGGCATAGCGGGCGGGCTGCGGGACGAACTCCGAGTTAGCCATGGGCTTTCTAC
>JAOPYM010000053.1 GCA_025964615.1 Actinomycetes bacterium | reverse complement strand
CGCAGTGCCGCGCGGACGACCACCGGGTCGGTGGTCGTCCAGAACGGCGGCAGCGAGGCCTTCAGGAAGCTGCCGTAGCGGGCGGTCACCAGCCTGGGGTCCAGGACGGCGACCACACCGCGATCGTCCATCGTCCGCAGCAGCCGTCCCGCCCCCTGGGCGAGCAGCAGCGCGGCCTGGGTCGCGGCCACCTCCATGAAGCCATTGCCGCCGTGCGCGGCCACCGAACGCTGGCGGGCGCTCGCGACCGGGTCGTCCGGGCGCGGGAAGGGGATGCGGTCCATGATGACCAGCTGGAGGGAGGGCCCGGGCACGTCCACGCCCTGCCAGAGTGAGAGCGTGCCGAACAGACAGGTCGCCTCGTCCTCGGCGAACTGCTTGACGAGCTGGGAAGTGGAGTCCTCGCCCTGGCAGAGGATCTTCATGTCGAGTTTCCCCGTCAGCTCCTCGGCGGCCTGCTTGGCGGCCCGCATCGAGGAGAACAGCCCGAGAGTACGGCCGCCGGCCGCCTCGATCAGCTCGGCGATCTCGGTCAGGTAGACCTGGGGCAGCCCGTCCCTGCCGGGCTGTGGCAGGTGCTTGGCGACGTAGAGGATGCCCGCCTTCGGGTGGTCGAACGGCGATCCCACATCGATGCCGGACCAGGTGAGGTCTTTGTCGGGTGATGCGCCGGGAGCGGGCAGGCCCCACTGCCTGGCCAGTGGTTCGAACGAGCCGCCCAGGGTGAGGGTGGCGGAGGTCAGCACCGCCGTGCGCTCGCCGAACAGGCTCTCCCGGAGCAGCCCGCCGACCTCGATCGGTGCGACGTGCAGGGCCGGCGGCCGCCTGCGCTCCTCGCCGAAGGGCTTCTCCAGCCAGACCACGTCGTCGCGTTCGGCGATGGCGGTCTCGAACCCGGCCAGGAGCCGTACGACCGTGTCGTGCACGTCCTCGACCGCGGACCTGGCGGCCCGTCGCGCGGCGAGGTCCGTCGGCTCGGCGTCCTTCGGGTCGGGACCGAGTGCCGTCACCAGGGCGTGCGCGGCATCCCGTACGACCGCCAGCGCGTTGCCGAGCGGGGCCGGCAGCACGTCCAGGCGCCCGGCCGGCTGGTCCTCGAGGAACAGCGACAGGCCCTCCCCAGCCTCCTGCAACCGGTCGGCGACCCCGTCCTCGACCAGCCGCCCGCAGCGCTTGGCGGCCGTCTCCACGGCGACGGCGCTGAGTTCCTGGGTGGCCACCGAGGTGACCCGGTCGACCAGCTCGTGCGCCTCGTCGACCACCACCGCGTCGTGCTCGGGCAGTACCGGGTAGTCCCCGAGCGCGTCGATCGCCAGCAGGGCGTGGTTGGTGACCACGATGTGGGCGTCGCCGGCCTCGGCGCGGGCCAGTTCGGCGAAACAGGTGGTGCCGTACGGGCAGCGCTGCGCGCCCAGGCACTCCTTTGCGGATACCGAGACCTGCCGCCAGGCCTGCTCGCTCACCCCGGGGACGACCTCGTCCCGGTCGCCGGTCTCGGTCTTCTCGGCCCACTCGTTGAGTCTGGCCACCTGCCGGCCCATCGCGGACAGCTGCTGCGGGTCGAACAGTCCCTCTTCGGGGTCCTCGGGGGCCCCCGCCTGCACCCGGTGCAGGCACAGGTAGTTCCGGCGGCCCTTGAGGATGGCGTACTTGAGCTCCCTGCCGAGCATCGGCTCCAGCGCCTCGGCGAGCCTCGGCAGGTCCCGGTCCACGAGCTGCCGCTGCAGGGCGATCGTGGCGGTCGAGACGATGACGGTGGTGTTCTTCCGGACTGAATGCCGGATCGCCGGGATCAGGTATGCCAGCGACTTCCCGGTGCCCGTACCGGCCTGGGCGGCCAGGTGGTCACCGGACTCGAAGGAGTGCTCGACGGCCTCGGCCATCTCCACCTGACCGGGGCGTTCCGCACCCCCGATCGCCTCCACCGCGGCGGCCAGGAGGGTGGCCACGTCCGGAATCTCGGTGTCGGAGCTGCTCAGCAGATCAGGGGAAGGCACAACACCGAACGCTACCCGCCCCCGGGGACGCCCGCGCCGCGAACCCACCAGCACCGCGACGCGCTCCCGGTCCGCCCGCTTCCGATGGGCGGACCGGGGACGGTAGTGGACCACGCAAAGTGGATCAGGGAGTGCGGGCGGCCTCGTCGCGCAGCACGCGGCGCAGCACCTTGCCGAGGATGTTGCGCGGCAGGTCGGTGCGGAACTCGATGTGCCCCGGCACCTTGTGCCGGGTGAGCTGCGTCGCGCAGAAGGCCACCAGCCCCTCCTCCGAGGGGGCCGCCACACCGGACCTGAGTACGACGAACGCCCCGACCGCCTCGCCATGCGGTGGGTCGGGCACCCCGACGACCGCGGCGTCCTCGACGGCCGGATGCCGGCCGAGCACCTCCTCGATCTCCGACGGGTAGACGTTGAAGCCGTCCACGATGATCACATCGCGCTTGCGGTCGATGAGGGTGAAGAAGCCGTCCGGGCTCATCGTGGCGATGTCACCGGTACGGATCCAGCCCTCCCGCAGCACCTCGGCGGACTCCATCGGCTGCCGCCAGTACCCCTGGAAGACCTGCGGCCCGCGGATCACCAGCTCGCCCGCGTGCCCGGGCGGCAGCACCTCGCCGTCCTCGCTCTCGGAGATGATCCGGGCCTCGGTACCCGGGATCGGGACGCCCACCGAGATGTGCCGGGCGTTGCCGTCCAGCGGGTTGCACATCGCTACCGGCGAGGTCTCGGTCATTCCGTACCCCTGGACGACCCGTGCGCCTGTCTCCCTGCGGAGCTGGTCGACGGTTTCGCGGGGCAGCTTCATGGCTCCCGAGATGGCGGTACGAATCTTCGCGAGCCCGGCCTTGCGCGCGCCGGGAGCCTCGGCGAGCTGCTGGTAGATGGGCGGCACCCCCGGGAAGATCGTCGGCTTACACCTGCGGATCTCGCGCAGCACGAGCTCGAGGTCGAACCTGGGGATGAGCACCACCGTGCCGCCGGCCAGTACGGTCGCCGTCAGGCAGAGGGTCAGCCCGAACACGTGGAACAGCGGCACCACGGCGAGGGTGACCTCGTGGCCGGGCCGTATCCCGGGATCCCAGGCCACTGTCTGGTGGGCGTTGGCGACCAGGTTCCGGTGGGTGAGCATCGCGCCCTTGGGCTTCCCCGTCGTACCACCGGTGTACTGCAGCGCGGCGAGGTCGAAGCGCGGTTCCACCGGGACCTGCCGGTGCCGCTCGTGCACGCTCGACATCGCCTCGGTGAAGGTCATCACGTGCGACGGTACGGGCGCGGACAGCTCCTCGCGGAGCGCGCGCGCCCTGGCCAGCGGGAGCTTGAGCAGTAGCCGCTTGGTCAGGGGAAGGTAGTCGATGAGTGAGGCCACGATGATGTGCTCGACATGGGTGCCGGGCAGCGCGTCGGCGAGCGTGCCGTACATCCGGTCGAGGACGACGACGACCCGCGCCCCGGAGTCGGCGAGCTGGTGGTTGAGCTCGGCGGCGGTGTAGAGCGGGTTGTGCATGACCACCACGGCGCCCCGGCGCAGGGTGCCGTAGAACGCGATGACCTGCTGTGGGCAGTTCGGCAGGATCAGCGCGACCCGGTCGCCCTTGTGCACGCCGAGGCTGCGCAGCGCGCCGGCGAACCGGTCCGAGGCGAGGACGAGCCGGCGGTAGGAGATCGTCCGGCCGAGGAAGGCGAGCGCTTTGCGCCGGGGGAAGGCGGCGGCGGCGTCGTCGAGCAGCTGGGTGAGGGCGATGTCGGGTACGGCGACATCCTGGGGAACCCCGGTCTGATAGAAGCGCGACCAGGGCCTGTCGTCGTACGGCGTGGACACGCTCTATCCCATCCCGATCCTGTGCGGTCGACTATCCCGGATTGTGCCTCTGATCACGGCACGCCACTATACGTAGAACGTGCACACGGACTGTGTTGTCACATTCGTCCTCCGGGCCCTCCTGCACGACCCCCGGATCAAGCGGGAGAGCCGGTTATCCACAGATCCGGGAGGGGACTTCCGGCGTGGGGCCGCCGATTGTCAGGGTGGAGTCATGGACAACACGCTGGTGATCCGGACCCCCGAAGACGCGGTGGCCGCCGTGCCCTATCTGCTGGGCTTCCACCCTGAGGACAGTCTCGTCGCCGTCGGTTCCGACGGCCCGAACGGGACGTGCGCGATGCGGGCCGACTTACTGCCGCACCGGGCGGTCGAGGCCGCCGAACGGGTGGCCGGTCTGCTGGCCGACAACGGGTTCCGGCAGGCCCTCCTGATCGGGTACGGGCCGGCCGAACGGGTCGAGCCGGTCCTGATGGCGGTCTGGGACGAACTGGCCGAGCGCCATATCAGGGTCGGTGAGGCACTCAGGGTCGAGCGCGGGCGCTGGTGGTCGTACCACTGCGAGGACCCGTTGTGCTGCGGGCCCGACGGCACCCCGTACGACATCACCACGACCGCGGTCGCAGCCCAGGCCACAGTGGCCGGACAGGTGGTGCTGGCCGACCGGGCCTCGCTGGCGGCGACCGTGGCGGCGCTGGGTGGGGAGTCGATGCGGCTGGCGACCAGGCGTGCCGAGGCCCGGGCCTTCGACCGAATCCACAGCGCCGAGCGGCTCATCGAGGAGGGCCTGCCCTTCGTCCAGGACGTGATCGGCAGGCGGGATCGGCTGACCGACGACGAGGTGGCGCTTCTGGGCATCTACCTCGGTCACATCCGGGTGCGGGACGAGGCCTGGGTACGGACCCGGCCGGACCGGCATCTGGAGTTGTGGCGGGACGTGCTGCGCCGGGTGGACGAGCGATATGCGGCGGCACCCGCCTGCCTGCTCGCTTACACGGCCTTTGTGTCCGGGGACGGCGGCCTCGCCAACCTCGCCCTCGACCGGGCGGATGCCGCCATGCCCGGCTACTCGATGGCTGAGCTGCTGCGCGACCTGATCGTGTCGGGGATCCCGCCCAGGCAGGCCGTGCTGAAGATGTCCCCGGAGGACCTGGCCGAGGCCTGGGACGCCGAGCATCCACGGCGGCTGCCCAAGGCCGGCTGACCCGGGGCGGGCCGGGTTCCACCGGCCCGCTCGCGGTCAGGGCCGGGAGACGGCGTCGCCGGGCTTGCCCGGGTCGATGCGACGGTCCTTGTTGCGGGCGTTCCAGTCCCGCATGCGCTGCGGATACCCGGTGAGCTGCACGTTGTAGACGGGCAGGCCCAGATCCCGGGCCACCTTGGCGATCACCTGCGGGGACCCGACCCGGCGCCGGGTCCACTCGCCGTCGTGCGCGATGGCGATGGCGGTGGTGTCGGTCGCGAAGGTCTCGGGCTCGACGAAGAACTCCACGCCCTGGCGACTGCGCGCGAAGGCGATCAGCGATTCGATGTCGGACTCGTTCGCCTCACGGTCCAGCCTGGTGACGGTGGTGCCCCGCCACCGGCGGATCCCGAAGCGATCCCGCAAACTCATGCGATCTCCCGGCCACTCGTGGATATCCGGACATGACGATAACGACGTGTCCCTCGTTCTGTGTTCCCGACACTCTGATCACCGCTATGGGTGAGCGGAATCAGGGGCACGTCAGGGGAATCCCTGATTCCGGTGCGACGTCCAGGCGGCCAGGATCGAGGCATGGACACTACGGATCTGCGGGTCGGGGACGCCGAACGGGAAGCGGCCGTGGACCGGCTTCAGCAGGCGTACGCGGAGGGCCGGCTCGACCACGGCGAGTTCGACATGCGGGTGCATCTCGCGATGACCGCCAAGACCCGGTCGGAACTGGGCGCGGTGATGCTCGACCTGGTGCCGGCGCCCCGTTCGCGCCCGGCGCCCTCCGACGGGGAGGACCGGCTGCTCGCCGGGCTCGCGCACGCCTCCGGCTACTTCACCACCTTCGTCGGGCCGCTGGTGTTCCTGTTGCTCAGTGGGAGACGGTCGGCGTATGTCCGCAGACACGCCCTGGAGGCGCTCAACTTCCAACTGACCCTGCTCGCGGTCGTGGTCCTGACCTTCGGCATCGGCGCGATCCTGTACGCCGTGACCTGGATCGTCGCGGGGGTCGCCGCCGTCGCCGCGCTGGCAGGGCACGAGTTCCGCTACCCGTTCACCCTGCGCCTGCTGCGCTGATCTCAGAGGGCGGGCAGGCCGTCGATGCTGACGGCGTTCTTCTCCGCCCGGTAGGCCTCCAGGTCCTCAGGCGACTTGCGGGCACCCCAGTCCTTGAGCATGCTCCGCTCCTCGACCAGTTCGAGCCAGGGACGGTGCGCCCGGTGCCGTGCAGCCGCAGGATCTTCGGCGAGGCCCGCGCTTTCCCATGCTGCACCCTCCTGTGACGACCATAACGAATGGGCTTGGTGGATCAGACATGGGATGATCGGGTTAACTTGGTTCGCGGAGGTGGGCGATGGGGCAGTTGACGGTGGCGGACACCCACGAGCGCGCGGTACGGGCGCTTCGGGAGTCGTATGCGGCGATCCCGCCGGGTACGCCGGTGCGGCTGGCGAAGAGGACGTCCAACCTCTTCCGGTTCCGGGAGCCCTCGGGCGTTCCGGGCCTTGACG
>JAOPYM010000040.1 GCA_025964615.1 Actinomycetes bacterium | reverse complement strand
GTTGAGTCGTGGCGTTTCCCGCACCGCTTTACCAAACAGTGCGGGAAACGCCACGACTCAATGGATGAGGGGGACCAGGTGGCGGCGGGCGAAGTCGCGGGTGCGGTGCTCGTCGGAGAGGTCCAGGCAGCTCTCCGGGTTGATCGTGTACGAGATGACGATGCGGACCATCAGCTCGGCGACCGGTTCGGGTTCGAGGGTGGGGCAGACCTCGCCGCGGGTCTGGGCGGCGCGGATGAAACCGGCCACGAACTCCCGGCAGGCCGCGAGCAGGACGCCGCTGTCCACCGTGAGGAACGGGAGCAGGGCCTCGGGGTCGGAGAACAGCAGGCCGCTGAACAGCGGGTGGTCCCGCATGTGGGCGAGCGAGAACACCCACCCCTCGACGATCTGGTCGGCGATCGTTCCGTACCCCGAGACCACCTCGGCGAACGCGTCCATGAACCGGTGCCCCTCCCGGAGCACCACCGCGGCGATCAGGGCGTCCTTCGTGGGGACCTTCCGGTAGACGGTGGCGCGGCCCACCCCGGCCCGCCGCGCCACATCCTCCATGCTGGTCCGGCGCAGCCCGTATCGGGTGAACTCGGCGAACGCCGCGTCCAGGATCCGGTCCAGGAGATCAGTGCCGGATACGGTCGTCATAGGATTTGCGGGCCTCGTGGTCGAAGTCCAGGAAGATGGTGTCGAGCCCGAACCTGCGGGCCAGCGCCTCGTTCACCCCGCGCGGCAGCAGGTGCCCGATCCGGATGTTGGCGGCCAGCTTGCGCGGCACGATCGCCTGGGGCCGGGGCTTGGCGATCAGGCCGGCGACCGCGTTCGCGATGTCCGAAGGCTCGCAGTTGCGCTGACCCTTCGGGCTGCGGGTGCCCGCGACGAGTTCGGTGTTGGTGAAGCTCGGCAGCACCGCGCTGACCTGCACGCCGCGGCCGCCCACCTCAAGCCGCGTGGCCTCGGTGAAGGCGACGACGGCGGCCTTGCTGGCGTTGTAGAGCGCCAGGCCCGGAGTGGGCAGGACGCCGGCCAGCGAGGCGATGTTGATGACGTGGCCCGCGCCGCGGGGCAGGAACCGGTCCAGGGCCAGCTTGGTGCCGAGCATCACGCCGTGCACGTTGATGTCGATGCAGCGCCTGGCATCCGCGTCGGTCTCGTCGGTGACCGGGCCGATCGGCATGATCCCGGCGTTGTTGACCAGTACGTCCAGCGGGCCGAGCTCGTCCTCCACAGCGGACAGGAAGGCGGTGAAGGACTCCCGGCTCGTCACGTCGACGGTGAAGAACGGCACGCCGAGTTCCGCGCCCGCCTCGGCGGCGGCCGCCGCGTCGATGTCGCCGATGGCGACCTTCGCGCCGCCGGCCTTGAGGGCCCTGGCGGTGGCGAGGCCGATGCCGCGAGCCGCTCCGGTGATGGCGATGACCTTGCTCATATGCGCTCCAGCTGCACGGGAAGCCCATCCTTGGGTACGGGCAGGGTGGACATGTCGAGGGGCCACTCGTACTCGGCGGGCACGGTCCACCGGTACCTCAGCAGGACCTGGTGCATGACCGACTTGACCTCCATCCCGCCGAAGTGCAGGCCGATGCACTTGTGCACGCCGCCGCCGAACGGCTCCCACGCGTACTGATGGATCTTGTCCTCCCGCCGGTCGGCGGAGAACCGCTCCGGATCGAACCTGTCCGGATCGGGCCAGTAGTCGGCGATGTGGTGGTTGACGTTCGGCGAGATGGTGACCATCGTTCCCGCCGGTACGTGGTAGCCGAGGACCGAGGTGTCCTTCACCGTCTCCCTGGGCAGCCCGGGTACCGGGGCGACGAGGCGGAGGCACTCCTTCATCACCAGGTCCAGGGAGACGAGCCGGTCCAGGTCCTCGAAGTCGAGCGTCTCCTTGCCGAGGGCGCGGGACTCCTCGCGTACCCGCTCCTGCCACTCGGGGTGCTTGGCCAGGTAGTACGCCATCGTGGTCATGGTGATCGTGGAGGTGTCGTGCGCCGCCATCAGCACGAAGATCATGTGACTGACGATGTCCTCGTCGCTGAACCGGTGGCCGTCGTCGGTCTCGGCCTGGCAGAGCGCGGCGAACAGGTCGTCGCCACCGTCGGCCCGCTTGGCGGGCAGGTGCTCGTTGAAGAACGCCTCCAGCGTCCTGCGGGCCCGCAGCCCGCGCCGCCAGCGGCCGCCCGGCACCGGGTAGCGGATGATGGACAGGCCCGCGCGGACCGCGTCGATGAACGCCTTGTTGATCCGATCGGCCTGGGCACGGTCCAGCTCGACGCCCATGAACACGTCCATGGCCAGGTCCAGGGTGAGCTGCTTGAAGTTCGGCAGCACCTTGAAGTCACCCGGCTGCCAGCTGTCCAGGCCGCGCGTGATGCTGGGGCTCATGGCCTTCTGGTACGACCTGAGCCGGTCCCTGCTGAACGCCTGCTGCATGATCCTTCGGTGGTGCAGGTGCTCCTCGAAGTCCATCAGCATGATGCCCCGGTAGAAGAACGGCCCGATGAAGAAGCTCCAGGCCGGCCCGTTCGCGAAGGCCTTGTCCCTGTTGACCAGGACGGCCTCCGCGGCCTCCGGCCCGTACAGCGCGACCATCCGCTTGCCGAGCACCTTGCCCCAGGAGACCGGCCCGTACTGCGCGTAACGCCGCTGCGCGAGCCCGAGTGGATCGCGCAGCATGCTCAGCGTCTGGCCCAGGAAGGGCAGCCCGCCGTCTCCCGGAACCGGCTTGAGGCCTTCCGGGGCCGCCGCCGCCATGCTTGTAGCCATGAAACCACCCGTGTGAGACAGAGAACCAACTTCAGTCTCATCGTTGTACTCCGGCTGGGCGGCCGCTGTCTAGAGCGGTGCTCCCGGGAGGTGCACTCAGGATCCGGAGGCGAGGTCGTAGACGGTGGTGCCGCCCACGCTCTTGGCGGTGTAGTGCCCCGCCACCCAGGTGGCGATCTGCTGGGCGACGCCGCTGCCTGAGGAGCCGCCGCCTCCCATGCCGCCCGACCCGATGAAGTAGTGGATCCGCCCCTTGGCCACGTACTTCTGGAACTGCGCCAGGCTCGGCGCCGGGTCGGTGCCGTTGAAGCCGCCGATCGCCATCACCGGCCTGCCGGTGGCGAGCTGGTAACCGGCCGCGTTGTTCGACCCGACCGTGGCGGCCACCCAGGTGTACGAGCCGGAGTTCGCGACGAGCAGTGTGCTGAGCTCGGTGCTCGGGGTGGTCGCGTTCAGCAACCCGCCCGGTCCGCCTATGCCGCCCATGCCGCCCGGTCCGCCAGGCCTGCCCTGCCCACGCGTACCAGGCTGCCGGGTGCCGGTTCCTCCGTTCGCGAACTGCCCGCCACCGCCTCCGCCGAAGCCCGGTCCGGCGCCGAAGCCACCGCCCATCCCGGCCGTACGACCGCCGCCGCCCATGCGGCCCATGCCGCCCGGCCCGCCGCCGGTCGACGGCCCGGCCGTCGGGATGGCCCCGCTATGCCCCGAGCCGGCCGTGTCCACGGCGTACGCGGCGGGCCCGGCGAGTGACAGGGCGATGGCCCCGATCGCGACCCCTCCGGCCATCCGGCGGGTGAGCCATTGGCGTACGAGCAGCAGGCCCGCCGCCAGGAGCCCGCCGAACAGGACGACCGGCTGGAGCCACCACTGGAAGTCCGGGGTCCGGCCCAGCAGGACCTGCGCCCACCAGCCGGTGACCACGACCACCGATGCCAGTGTCCCGTTCGCCGCCCAGTACCGCAGGCCGGCCGTACCGCCCCGCGACCAGACCAGCATCGCGCCCGCGCCGGTCAGCGCCGCCACCGCCGGGGCGAGCGCGACGCTGTAGTACGCATGGAAGATGCCCTGCATGAAGCTGAACACGATCCCGGTGGTCAGCAGCCAGCCGCCCCAGAGCAGCAGCGCGGCCCGTACCGGATCGGTGCGAACCGCCGCGCGGGTGATCCAGAGACCGGCGGCGAGCAGGATGAGGGCGGCCGGTACCAGCCAGGAGATCTGACCGCCCAGCTCACTGCCGAAGATCCGGGACCAGCCCGCGTCCTGGTTGAGGTTGCCGAGGCCACCGGTCTCGTTGCCGGTCAGCCGCCCCAGGCCGTTGTAGCCCAGCGCGAGTTCCAGGACGCTGTTGTGCTGAGAGCCGCCGATGTACGGCCGGTCGGCGGCCGGGACGATCGCCACGATCGCCACCCACCAGCCCGCCGACACCACCAGGGCCACGCCGGCGAGCACCAGCTGCCAGAGCCGCCGGCGTACCGGGACCGGCGCCAGCACCAGGTAGACCACGGCGAAGACCGGTACGACGAGGAACGCCTGGAGCATCTTGGCCAGGAAACCGGTCCCGACGCAGGACGCGGCGAAGACCAGAGCGCCCGTCCGGCCGCTCTGCTGCGCGCGTACAAGGCCGTACGCCCCGAGTGTGAGCAGCAGAACGAGCAGCGCGTCGGGGTTGTTGAAGCGGAACATCAGCGTGGCCACCGGGGTCAGCGCGAGCACCGCACCGGCCAGCAGCCCCGCCCCCGCGGACGCCGCAGGTCCGAGCGCGGACAGCGAGCGGCGCACCGTCGCATAGAGCACCCCGACGGTGGCCACGCCCTCGAGGACCTGGGGAACCAGGATGCTCCAGGTACCGACCCCGAAGATCCGCGCGGACAGGTCCATCGGCCAGAGTGCGGCCGGGGTCTTGTCCACGGTGATGAAGTTCGCGGAGTCCGAGGAGCCGAAGAAGAACGCCTTCCAGCTGCTCGCCCCCGCCTGCACGGCCGCCGAGTAGAACGAGTTGGCCCACCCGGAGGCCCCGAGCCCCCACAGATACAGTCCTGCCGTGCACACCAGCAGCAGGCCCAGTCCCGGTCGCACCCACCACGGCCCTTCCGAACCGCGCAGGGCCCAGCGCGTATCCGGGGGGCGGGCCAGGAGGGAGGGCGGTGCCGTCACGACGGGTCCATCGACGAAGGCCTGGTGGAGACACGCCGGGGATGGAAGACCCAGGCGCGCATGAGCAGGAACCGGACGATGGTGGCGAGCCCGTTGGCGCCGACCAGCGCCACCACCTCGACCCCCCGAGAGCCTCCGGAGACGAGCGCGAGCACCCCGCTGCTCAGCGCGAGCCCGAGCACGAAAGTGAGGCCGCCCTCCAGTTGCTGCCGGAACGCGCCCGAGCCGGTCACCCGGAAGGTGAACCGCCGGTTGGCGGCGGTGTTGGCGATCGTGGTGAGCAGCAGCGAGAGCGCGTTGGCCGCCAGCGGCGGCAGGAACGTGCGAAACCCCAGGTAGAGGACCAGCTGGGCCAGCGTGCTGAGCACCCCGATGACCACGAAGCTGGGCAGCTGACGGCCCATCCCCTTGGGCAGTTCCCGTCCGAGGGCCGGGGTGCGGAAGCCGCCGGCGAGCATCTTCCTGCCCACCCTGGCCATCCCACGCAGGTCGTCGAGCGCGGTGTGCAGCACGTCGACCCGGCTGTCCGGATCGTCCACCCAGTC
The DNA here is from genome assembly GCA_025964615.1 of Actinomycetes bacterium. Taxonomy (GTDB): domain Bacteria; phylum Actinomycetota; class Actinomycetes; order Streptosporangiales; family Streptosporangiaceae; genus RYN-227. The sequence continues at coordinate 13,135 of JAOPYM010000040.1, read as the reverse complement.
CACCGGCACCTCGTGGATGCGCAGCCCGTTCCGCTCGGCGAGCAGCAGCAGTTCGGTGTCGAAGAACCACTCCTCGTCCTCGACCTGCGGCAGCAGGGCCTGCACGATCTCGGTACGGGCCGCCTTGAAGCCGCACTGCGCGTCGGAGAACCTCGCCGCCAGCGCGGTCCGCAGCAGCAGGTTGTAGCAGCGGGAGATGACCTCGCGCTTCGGCCCCCGTACGACCGCGGAGCCGCGCGACAGGCGGCTGCCGATCGCCAGGTCGCTGTGACCGGTGATCAGTGGTGCGACCAGCGGCAGGAACGCGTCCAGGTCCGTGGACAGATCCACGTCCATGTAGGCGACCACGTCGGCCTCGCTGCCGCCCCACACCCGGCGCAGCGCCCGCCCCCGGCCCTTCTCGTTCAGATGTACGGCCCGTACGCGCGGCAGATCGGCGCTCAGCTCCTCGGCGGCGAACCAGGTCGCGTCCGTGCTGGCGTTGTCGGCGATCGTGATGCGGAAGTCGTAGGGGAAGGTCAGATTCAGGTAGGCGTGCAGCCGGCGCACGCTCGCCGCCAGGATCCGCTCCTCGTTGTAGACCGGTATGACCACTTCGACGAGTTTCCGGCTGCGGCTGCGGTCATCCGGCGCTGCTGCCGTCCGGGGCGGCTCAGTGATCAGTTGGCTCATGTTCACAACATTCGGCGGCCGCTGTGGGAGCCCGGTTACGTGCCTCTTAACCGCCGATGAGAAACTCTCTGCTGGCGCTCGCCTAGGCCGCGGTCGAGCCCGGCAGCCTCAGGCGGGCCAGTGCGCCGCCGCCCTCGGCGGGTTCCAGCGCGACCGTGCCGCCCGACTCACCTACGACCAGGGCGACGATGGACAGGCCGAGGCCCGAGCCCGGCAGGCTGCGGGCCGACGGGGAGCGCCAGAACCGGTCGAAGACGTGCGGGAGGTCGTCGGCCGGGATGCCGGGGCCGTGGTCGCGCACGGTCAGCTCGCCCTTCTCCAGCCGTACGGCGATGGCGCCGCCCGGTGGGCTGAACTTCACGGCGTTGTCCAGGAGGTTCATCACCGCGCGTTCCAGCGAGCCTGGATCGCCGTGGACATACCAGGGGTCGAGCGTCGCGGAGATGGCCAGGCCGGGCCCGCGCAGCCGGGCCCGTTCCACCGCCCGGTACGCCACCTCATGCAGGGCCACGACCTCTGTGGACGGCTGTGCCTGGTCCGGCCTGGCCAGTTCGAGGAGGTCGCCCACCAGGCTGGACAGCTCCTGCATCTGGGCCTTCACGCTGATCAGGAGCCGGCTCTTGGTCTCCGGCGGTAGTTCCCGCCCCAGTGCCTCGGACCGCATCAGCAGGTCGATGTTGGTGCGCATGCTGGTCAGCGGGGTGCGCAGCTCGTGCCCGGCGTCGGCGATCAGGTTCCGCTGCCGGTCCCTGGAGGCGCTCAGCGCGCTGGTCATCAGGTTGAACGACCGGCTCAGCCTGGCGATCTCGTCCTTGCCCTCCTCGGGAATGGAGGTGTCCAGGTCCTCGGTACGGGCGATGTGCTCGACCACGTCGGTCAGCTCGTCCACCGGTTTCAGCGCGGCCCGCGCGATCAGCAGCCCGGCCAGGGTCGCCCCCATGATCCCGATCGCCGACACCGCGATCAGCAGCAGCGCCAGGATCTTCAGGGCGTTCTGAGTGGCGGCCAGGGGCAGGGCGGTGGTCACGGCCACGCCGTCGTGGTTCGGGTCCTGCCGGGTGTAGATGCGCATCGCCACACCTGTGGTGGTGGTGCCGTCGTATACGACCTGGTTCGTCCGCCCGGCGGCCACGTCCTGATCCGCCTGGGTCACCGTGAGCTCCACCTCGGACAGGGGCGGGTTGCAGGTCTTCCCGGCGGCCGTGATCACCTGCGTGACAAACCGGAACGGACCGTACGGATCAGTGGTCGTGGTGGTGCTGCTCGTCGGGGAGCAGTTGGCGAGGGTGCGTCCGATGAAGTCGGCGCCGGGCCCGCCGTTCCCGAGGCGGCCTGGTACGGACACGGGGCCGGGTTTCGCCAGGCTGTCGTCGAGCTGCTTGTAGAGCTGCTGCTGGGTGATCAGCCAGCTGGCCACGGCGCACCCGACCACCGCTACCGCCACCGCCACCGCGATCAGCAGGCCGAGCCGGGCGCGCAGGGTCAGCCGACGGGTCACGGCGTGGCTTTCCTGAGTGTGTAGCCCACGCCGCGGACGGTGTGGATGAGCCGGGGCAGCCCGTCGATCTCGGTCTTGCGGCGCAGGTACATGACGTACACGTCGAGTGAGTTGGAGGCCGGTTCGAAGTCGAACCCCCAGACGGTCTCCAGGATCTGCTCCCGGGTCAGCACCTGGCGCGGGTGGGCGAGCAGCATCTCCAGGAGCATGTACTCGGTGCGGGTCAGCTCCAGCGGCTTCCCGTCGCGGATGACCTCCCGGGTCAGCGTGTTCATCGACAGGTCGTCGAACACCATGACCTCGTCGTTCACCTCGCGCGGGGAGCTGAGGGTGCTGCGCCGCAGCAGGGCCCGGATCCTGGCCAGCAGCTCGTCGAGCTCGAATGGCTTCACCAGGTAGTCGTCAGCGCCGGCGTCGAGACCCGAGACCCGGTCGCCTACCATGTCCCGCGCGGTCAGCATCAGCACCGGCACGTTCGATCCGGAGGTACGGAGCCGGCGGCAGGCGGTCAGGCCGTCGAGCCGCGGCATCAGCACGTCGAGCACGACCAGGTCGGGCTTCTCCTTCTCGACCTGCTCCAGCGCCTCGACCCCGTCAGAGGCCTCGACGGTCTCGTACCCTTCGAAGGTCAGGCTGCTGACCAGCGACTCCCGTACGGCCGGCTCGTCGTCCACGACCAGGATGCGTGCATTCACCCCCGTACGTTAACCCGCCGATCCCGCCGGTCTGGTAGTTGACCCCGTGGACCGGCGGGTTCTCAGTGAACTCTCACGATTGCTTGACCAACCGGTCATCGACCGTCTCGGAAACGACGGCCGCGCCACCTCCGCACCGGGTGGGTGGCCAAAGGACCTGTCAATCCCTTACCTGAGAGAATATGACCATGGCGGGGTTCCTGACTCTGTGATCTCGCTGATTGTGCTGGGCCGCTCACAGTGGGCATACAGGATGGGACTGTAGTGAGCCGCGAGGAGACGGGGTATCGAGTGAGGGCAGTGCGTATGGCGGCCGTGATGACGGCGGCGGCGATGGTGGCGGCCTGCACCGGGACAGGGGCGGGGGCGGGGGCGGGGGTCGCCAAGATCCCCGCCGCCCAGTCCTCGCCCATCGGGTACTACCAGCAGAAACTCGAATGGACCGACTGCAAGGCCGGGTTCCAGTGCGCGGACCTCGAGGTCCCGCTCGACTATGCGCACCCGGACTCGGGACGGCTCACCCTCAAGGTGATCCGGCTGCCCGCCCGGAACAAGGCGCACCGGATCGGCTCCCTGGTGACCAACCCGGGCGGGCCCGGCGGTTCCGGTGTCGCGTTCATACGCGACAGCGGGCGCTCCTTCGGTGCCGCCCTGCGCGACAGCTTCGACCTGGTCGGTTTCGACCCGCGCGGGGTCGGCGGCAGCGACCCGGTCCGGTGCCTGACCAACCAGCAGCTCGACCAGTACTTCGCCACCGACACCTCGCCGGGCACCCCCGCCGAGGTGGCCGCGCTGGTCGCGACCAGCAAGGGGTTCGCGGCCGGCTGTCAGGCCAGGTCCGCCCGTGAGCTCCCCTTTGTGGGCACCGTCAGTGCCGCCCACGACATGGACATTCTGCGCGCGGCGCTCGGCGACAAGAAGATGACCTACTACGGGGCGTCGTACGGCACGTATCTCGGCGCGTACTACGCCAACGAGTTCCCCAAGAACGTGCGGGCGCTGGTGCTCGACGGCGCGGTCGACCCGAAGCTGTCGGCCGACGAGCTCAACATCGAGCAGGCCAAGGGGTTCGAGACCGCGCTGCGGGCATTCGCCGCGGACTGCATCAAGGTCGTGGGCTGCCCGCTCGGTACCACGAGCGTGGACGACGCCGTCTCCAAGGTCTCCGCCCTGCAGGCCCGCGCCGACGCCGCCCCGCTGGCCAGCACCCTCGGGGACGGCCGGGTGGTCGACGAGGCACTGCTGACGCTCGGCGTCGCGACCGCGCTGTACCAGAAGGAGGCCTGGCCGCTGCTGCGCCTCGCGCTCACCCAGGCGAACGCGGGCGACGGCAGCATGCTGCTGCGGCTCGGTGACCAGCTGGTCGAGCGGCGGCCGGACGGGTCGTACACCAACCAGTCCGAGGCCAACATGGCCGTCAACTGCGTGGACAAGCCGTACGCCACCGACCTCGCGCACTACCGGCAGGAGGCGGCGCAGGCCAAGCGGATCGCCCCCAGATTCGGCCCGTTCGTGGCCTGGGGGAGCCTGCCCTGCGCCTACTGGCCGGTCAAGGTCGCCACGCCGCCGCGCGCCCTGGCCGCAGCCGGGTCCGCCCCGATCGTGGTGGTCGGCACGACCCGCGACCCGGCCACCCCGTACCAGTGGGCGAAGAACCTGGCCGCCGAGCTCAAGTCCGGCGTCCTGCTCAGCCTCGACGGCGACGGCCACACCGCCTACCTCCAGGGACAGCCCTGCATTACCAAGGCCGTCGAAACCTACCTGCTCACCGAGCAGCCCCCCGCCGCCGGCACCCTCTGCCACTGACCGACCCGCCGGGAGTTAGCATCGGAAGATCTTCTAGTGGGTCGGGGTGAGCGGTTGTGCGGTATGTGCGGTTGGGGTCGTCGGGGCTGAAGGTGTCGCGGATCTGCCTGGGCATGATGAGCTACGGCAGTCCCGCCTTCCGGGCGTGGATGCTGCCCGAGGAGCAGGGGGAGCCGCTGGTCAGGAAGGCCGTCGAGGCCGGGGTGACCTTTTTCGACACCGCGGACATGTACTCGGAGGGGGTCAGCGAGGAGGTCACCGGGCGGCTGCTCGGCAAGCTCTTCACGAACCGGGACGACTACGTGCTGGCCACCAAGGTCTACTTTCCGATGGGGCCGGGGCCCAACGACGGCGGGCTCTCGCGCAAGCACATCCTGGCGAGCATCGACGCCTCGCTGAGGCGCCTGGGCACCGACTACGTCGACCTCTACCAGATCCACCGGTGGGACTACGAGACGCCGATCGAGGAGACCATGGGTGCGCTGCACGAGGTGGTGCAGTCCGGGAAGGCCCGCTACATCGGGGCCTCCAGCATGTACGCGTGGCAGTTCGCCAAGGCGCAGCACCTCGCGCAGACCCGTTTCATCTCCCTGCAGAACCACTACAACCTGGTCTACCGGGAGGAGGAGCGCGAGATGATTCCGCTCTGCCTCGACCAGGGCGTCGGCCTCATCCCGTGGAGCCCGCTGGCCCGCGGCCTGCTGGCCGGCAACCGGACCCGGGGCGGCGGACAGGAGACGGTCCGGGCGGGTTCCGACCCCATGACGGTGATGTACGGCGAGGACGACTTCGATGTGGTCGACGTCGTAGGGGAGATCGCGGTGGAGCGCGGCGTGACGCCCGCCCAGATCGCGCTGGCCTGGCTGCTCGGCAAGCCCGGGGTGACCGCGCCGATCGTGGGGGCGACCAAGCCGCACCACGTGCAGGACGCGATCGCCGCCGAGGAGCTCGCCCTCACCGCCGAGGAGGTTGCCCGCCTGGAAGCGCCCTACCGCCCGCACCGCATCCTCGGGCACTCATGAGGCCATGAGCTCGTACGAGCGGAGCCGCGCCTTCGGATCACCGATGTTCGAGGAGATCATCAGCTCGTCCGCCTGAGTGCGCTCGCGGAGCTCGGTGAGGCCGCGCCGGACATCCGCTTGATCACCGATGAGGTGGAACTCCGTGATCCCCGCGATGGTGGCCCGTTCGAGCGGGGTATACGGGTGGGCGAGCGCCTCGTCGGGGGTGGGCAGCGGCCCGGGGGTGCCGCGGCGGAGCTGGAGCATGGCGAGCCCCATCGGCGCGGCCAGCCGCTGGGCCTCCTCCGCGGTGTCGGCGCAGACGGCCGCCGCGGTGACGATCACGTACGGCCGGTCCAGCACATCAGAGGGCCGGAACGACGACCGGTAGAGCTCCACCGCGACGTCGGTGTGCTGCCCGCTGAAATGGTGCGCGAACGCGAACGGCAGCCCCATGGCCCCGGCCATCTGGGCGCTGTAGCCACTGGAGCCGAGCAGCCAGATGTCGGGCCGTCCGGCCGGTACGGCATGTATCCGGCGGTACGGGTGGTCGGCGGGGAAGGACCCGTCCAGGAAAGCGATCAGCTCCCCGAATTCCCTGGGGAAGTCCTCGGCGGACAGGTTCGCGGTACGGCGCAGTGCGCTGGCCGTCACCTGGTCGGTGCCCGGAGCCCGGCCGAGGCCCAGGTCGATGCGGCCCGGATGCATCGCCGAGAGCATCCCGAACTGCTCGGCGACCACCAGCGGCGCGTGGTTGGGCAACATCACCCCGCCCGAGCCCAGCCGGATCGTGCTGGTCACCTGGGCGAGCGAGGCGATCAGCACCGCCGGGGCGGAGCTGGCGATGCCCGGCATGCTGTGATGCTCGGCCACCCAGTAGCGGTGGTACCCGAGTACCTCCGCAGCGCGGGCGAGGTCGTGGCTGGCCCGCAGGGCGTTGCCCGCGGTCGAGTCGCTACTGACCGGTACGAGATCGAGGACGGACAACCGAAAATCTTCCACGCAGGGATCAACTCCCCATCGGCCCGTGGGATTCCTCCCAATCTGATGGTGCCCAGGATGCCGAAGCACCTCGCCCTGGTCACCCGGGCGCCCGACCCCGAGAGGTCTCTGGAGCCAGAGATAAACTTGATGCCGAACGTGGCGAGCGGAGAGTGCCGGTAGTGCGCCTCTGGGCGCCCCGGCCGGCTTCTCGCTCGCGTGGCGTATGGCCGTCTGCAGAAGGAGCGGACGATGGTTGGCACAAAGACCCGTTTCACCGCCGGCAAGGCTCCCTGCGGGAAGATCGTGGACGGCGAGCATTACCTGGAGAACGACGGAGAAGGCCTGGTCATCAGGGACGACTACTTCGTCTGTGGCTGCCGCAGGATCCGTCACGAATTCCACGACGGCAGCATCCAGGTCAGAAACGTACGGCACGACGGGAAGGGCGATCGGGACGAATCGGGCGCGGACCATGGGTCGTGACGGGCGCACGCCCCGGCCGGCGCGATTGCCCAGGCCATGACGCTTTCGCATGATGTTGTCATCGTGGGCGGTGGTGGGGCTGGACTACGCGCGGCGATCGCCGTCGCGGAGAGCGATCCGCGGCTGAGCGTGGCGGTCGTGTCCAAGGTGTACCCGATGCGGAGTCATACCGTCTCGGCCGAGGGCGGGGCCGCCGCTGCCATCCGGTCCGATGACAGCCTCGACGAGCACGCCCACGACACCATCTCGGGCGGGGACTGGCTGTGCGATCAGGCGGCCGTCGAGGCCTTCGTGAAGGAGGCGCCCGAGGAACTGCTTCGGCTGGAGCATTGGGGATGTCCGTGGAGCCGGGAGCCGGATGGGCGCGTGGCCGTACGCCCGTTCGGCGGCATGAGGAAGATGCGCACGTGGTTCGCCGCCGACAAGACCGGGTTCCATCTGCTGCACACCCTGTTCCAGACCTCCCTCAAGTACGAACGCATCGATCGGTACGACGAGTGGTATGTGACGAAACTGCTCGTCGACGACGGCCGGGTGTGCGGCGTCGTGGCCTTCGAGCTGATGTCGGGACGGATCGAGGCCATCACCGCCAAGGCCGTCATCCTGTGTACGGGCGGGTGCGGGCGGGTGTTCCCGTTCACGACCAATGCCGCCATCAAGACCGGCGACGGCATGGCCCTCGCCTACCGGGCGGGTGCTCCCCTCAAGGACATGGAGTTCGTTCAGTACCACCCGACCGGCCTGCCGTTCACCGGCATCCTCATCACCGAGGCGGCCCGCGCCGAGGGTGGCTGGCTGATCAACAAGGACGGCTACCGCTATCTGCAGGACTACGATCTCGGCACGCCATCACCGAAACCGGTACTGCGCAGCATGGAGCTGGGGCCGCGTGACCGCCTGTCGCAGGCGTTCGTCAAGGAGGCCGAGAAGGGCCGGACCGTGGACACGCCACACGGGCAGGTCGTGCACCTGGATCTGCGTCACCTCGGCAGTACCGTCATCGATACCAAGCTCCCCTTCGTACGGGAACTCTGCCTGAGCTACGAGCACGTCGACCCGGTCCGTGAGCTGATCCCGGTGCGGCCCGTGGTGCACTACATGATGGGCGGAGTCCACACCGACATCCACGGGGCCACGCCCATGGAAGGGCTGTACGCCGCGGGCGAGGTCGCCTGCGTCAGTATCAACGGCGCGAACCGCCTCGGCTCCAACTCGCTCCCCGAACTCCTCGTATTCGGTGCCCGTGCCGGCCAAGCCGCAGCCGCGTTCGCCTCCACCGCCGTGCACGGCGCCCAAGGCGGCGCGGCGGTACGGGCGCAGGTGGAGGACGAGCGGCGACGCCTTGAACACGATCTGCTCGGCCGCGATGGCGGAAAGGAACCGATCTCCGCTGTCCGCGAGGAGATGCAGGCGACCATGGAGGACGGTGCGGGCATCTACCGTTCTGGGGAGTCACTGGCCAGGGCCGCCGACCGGCTGCACGCCCTGCAGGAGCGATTCCGTACCGCCCGCCTCGAAGACCACAGCCGGACGTTCAACACCGAGCTGGTCGCCGCTCTCGAACTGTCATTCATGCTGGACGTGGCGGAGACCATTGTGCATTCTGCGTTGCTGCGCGAAGAGTCACGAGGGGCGCACCAGCGCACCGATTTCCCCGCTCGCGACGACGACAGGTTCCTCGCCAGCTCGCTGATCTACCGCAACGCCGACGGGTCGCGGCAAATGGAGTACCCGCCGGTGACCATCACCCGGTGGCCTCCGGGTGAACGGGTGTACGGGAGGTGACGTTCATGGCGGATCTCATCACACTCCGGGTGACCCGCTACCGGCCGGAGAACGATACCGAGCCGACGACGCAGGATTACGAGATACCGCTGCGCAAGGAGTGGGCGGTCCTCGATGGCCTCAACCACATCAAGGACCACCTGGACGGCACACTCTCCTACCGCTGGTCCTGCCGGATGGGTATCTGCGGGAGCTGCGGCATGACCGTCAATGGCGAGCCGCGGCTGACCTGTGCCACATTCCTTGAGGACTGCGCGCCGGGCCCGATACGTGTTGAGCCGTTGCGCAACTTCCCCGTGATCCGCGACCTCGTCGTCGAGATCGGCGACTTCATGCGCAAACTGCCGCAGGTCAAGCCATGGGTCATCCGCGAGGAGGAGGCGTCCATCGACAGCGAATACCTGCAGACCCCGGCAGAGCTCGACCAGTACAAGCAGTTCAGCATGTGCATCAACTGCATGCTCTGTTACTCGGCCTGTCCCGTCTATGCGCTCGACAAGGACTTCCTCGGCCCAGCGGCCATCGCGCTCGCCCAGCGCTACAACCTGGACTCTCGCGACCAGGGCTCGGCCGAGCGGATGGACGTGCTCTCGGCGGCAGAAGGCATCTGGTCGTGCACCTTTGTGGGAGAGTGCACGACGGCCTGCCCGAAGGGCGTCGATCCGGCCGGCGCCATTCAGCGCTACAAGTTCACTGCGGCCATGGAGTCGCTCAAGGCATTCCTGCTGCCGCGGGGAACCCGATGACGGGGAAGGCGCAGTACACCCAATTCCATCCCCGATGGTATCGGCCCCGGGTTCCGGTTCTCTGGTGGCTGCGGCGCCGCTCGTATCTGTTGTTCGTGCTGCGCGAGCTGAGCAGCGTGTTCGTCGCCTGGTTCGTGGTGTTCCTGCTGCTCCTGGTGTACGCAGTCGCTCAGGGCCCGCAGGACTACCAGCGGTTTCTGGACTGGAGCGCCGCCCCCGGGATCATTCTGCTGAACGCGGTCGCGCTGAGCTTCGTCGTGATCCACTCGGTCACCTGGCTGTTCATGCTCTCGCCGCACGCGATGGCCGTACGGCTGCGCGGCAGGCGCCTGCCGGCCGCCGCGATCGGTGCGGGCAACCTGGTGGCCTGGGTGCTCGTCTCGGCGATCGTGCTCTTTCTGGTGCTGGGGTGAACGATGTCCAAGCGCTCGACGGAACCGCTCCTGTGGCTGCTGTTCAGTGCTGGTGGCGTGGTGGCCGCGCTGCTGATCCCAGCCCTGTTGTTCCTCTTCGGCCTCGCGTTCCCGTTGGGCTGGGTGTCACCGCCCCACTACGCCCACCTGGCCGCGGTGCTGGGCCACCCCGTCTCACGGCTCGGGCTCCTTGTCTTCTGTGTGCTGGCGCTGTTCCACTGGGCCCACCGGTTCCGCTACGCCCTGTACGACGGGCTGCGGCTCAAACACCTCGAAGGCGCGATCAACCTGCTGTGCTACGGCGGAGCTCTGGCCGGGTCGGCGGTGGCGGGCTATCTGCTGCTGACGCCCTGGTGAGCCGTCGCCGGCGTTCGGGTGACATGGCGGCCCGCGGCACGTGCGAGGTCGGCGAACCGGGCGGCATCGTGCACGGCGGCGCCGCCCACATCGTTGTTGAAGAAGGAGTAGACGTCGTCGTCGTCGCCCCATGTCCCTTCGATGCGCCGCACCCAGGCGCTCAGGGCTCGATCCCCGTACGCCGGTCTGGGGTGTGCGGCGCCCTCGTGGAACCGTACGTACGCCCAGTCGGTCGTCCGCCACAGGGGCGCCTGGGGCCGGCCGAGCCGGTCGGCCCAGCAGAGGGCGGCACCGCGCCGCTCCAGTACTTCACGTACCTCGGTGATCCACCATGAGACATGCCGGGGCTCGACGGCGACCCGGACGGCGGCCGGGAAGCAGCGCAGGCAGCCGTCGAGCCGGTCAGGGTCCGCCTGCAGGGTGGGCGGAAGCTGCAGGAGGATCGGCCCCAGCTTGGTACCCAGGCCGTCGGCCACCCGAAGCAGGCGCTCCACCGGCTCCGCCGGATCCTTCAAGCGCTTGATATGGGTAAGGAAACGGCTGGCCTTCACCGCCATCACGAATGTTGGCGGAGTGCGATCCCGATAGTCCTGGAAGGTGCTCACCGAGGGCAGCCGGTAGAAGGCGTTGTTGTTCTCGACCGTGTCGAAGCACTCTGCGTACCGCTCAAGCCACAGCCGCCGGGGCAGCCCGGCGGGGTAGAGCACATGGCGCCAGTCGTCGTACATCCATCCGGAGGTTCCGACGATCACCGGCATGTCAGCTCCCAGGCGAGCGTGTGCTGAAGGCGGTAGCGGCAGGTCCTCCTTCCGACTGTACGACCGGAGCCGGCGGCCTCGACGACGAGGGGCGGGCTTCCCCGGGCCGCATGGTACGGCGCAGACTTGGAGTGGGAGGTGTGTGGCCATGGAACTCAAGAGATGGAGCGTGGAGATCTACATCAACGAGGACGGCGACGACACCGACGTCCGGGCCGTGCTCAGCACATCGGACCGCACTGTCGCTGCGGGCTCTGGGCAGGCGCGGCGTAATCCGGTGGACCGCCTGGTGCCGGAGATCGGTGACGAACTCGCCGCGGGGCGCGCATTGATCGATCTCGGGCACCAGCTCGTACAGCTTGCCGCCAGTGACGTGCGGGAGTCGGTAAGCCACGGCTGACCTGGGGCACGGCCATGTCTTTCCGCCCGGGCACGGTGGCGGGGCGTCCGCCCTCGGCCGTCCCCGTACATGGATCGACCTGTCCAGATCCGGCCGACCTCATGGTGTGCGCCGCGATCAGATGGCACGGTGAAGGTACCGTCTCCGGATCGTGGAGGTGCCATGAAACGCGCGTTCCTCGGGCTGACAGCGATCGCCCTGGCCACCCTCGCCGTACCCCCGCAAGCAGCTGCGGCACCCGCGCGGGGCGAGGTGAAGCAGCCGGTCGCGGTCGGCCAGGGCGGCGCGGTGGCCAGCGTCGACCTCGACGCGAGCCGGAGCGGCATCGAGGTGCTCAGGCGCGGCGGGAACGCACTCGACGCGGCCGTCGCCACGGCGGCGACCCTCGGGGTCACCGATCCCTACGTCGCGGCGCTCGGCGGCGGCGGATTCCTCACCTACTACGACGCTCGTACGCATCGGGTGTACACCTTCGACGGACGTGAACAGGGCCCGGCGGCGATGACCCAGAGCATCTTCATCGACCCGGCGACCGGGAAACCGCTGCCCTTCGACCAGGCGGTGACCAGCGGGCTCTCGGTCGGCGTCCCCGGCGCCCTCGCCCAGTGGGACCTAGCGCTCCGCCGCTTCGGCAGCCGGCCGCTCGGGGAGCTGCTGCAGCCCGCGATCCGGGTGGCCGACCGGGGCTTCACAGTCGGCCAGGAGTTCTACGACCAGACCGCGCTCAACGCGGACCGGTTCAAGGACATCGTGCCGACCCGCGAGCTCTTCCTGCCCGGCGGGCAGCCACCCCCGGTCGGGTCGACCTTCCGCAACCCGGACCTGGCCCGTACCTACCGGCAGCTCGCCGAGCGCGGCATCGGCTGGTTCTACGGCGGAGGGCTCGGCAAGGAGATCGCCGCCACCGTCGACCACCCGCCGGTCGATCCGGCGGCGACCCGGGTCGTACGCCCCGGTGTCATGACGGCGGCCGACCTGGCGGCGTACCAGGCGATCGAACGCGCGCCTACGCACGTCGCCTACCGGAGCCTCGACGTCTACGGGATGGCGCCGCCGTCCTCGGGTGGTTCCACGGTCGGCGAGGCGCTGGACATCATGCAGAACTTCCCGCTGTCACCGGCTGACCCGGTGACGGCGCTGCACACCTATCTGGAGGCCTCGCGGCTGGCATACGCGGATCGCGGCGCTTACGTGGGGGATCCCGCGTTCGTTCAGGTGCCCCTCGATCGCCTGCTGTCCGCGGACTTCGCCCGCTCGCGCGCCTGCCTGATCAACCCCGACCGGGCGGCGACCAGCCCGGTACCGCCGGGACCGCTGACCGGCACCTGCCCTCAGCCGTCGGGTACCGCACAGGCGCTGGCGTACGAGGGGCCACAGACCACCAACCTCGTCACCGCCGATCGGTCGGGCGACGTCGCCGAGTACACCTTGACGATCGAGCAGTTCGGCGGCAGCGCGATCACCGTCCCGCACCGGGGGTTCCTGCTCAACAACGAGATGACCGACTTCAACTTCGCGCCCTCGACCCCGGCGGGCT
>JAOPYM010000018.1 GCA_025964615.1 Actinomycetes bacterium | reverse complement strand
TTACCGTCGAGGCGACGGGCAGTCATGACAAGCTAGACGCACTGGTCAAGGTCCTCGAGCCGTTCGGCATCAAGGAGCTCGTCCAGTCCGGCACGATCGCCGTCGGCCGCGGCGGCCGGTCCATCACGGACCGAACCCTCAGGCCGCTCGAGCGGTCCGCCTGACGGGGGATCCAAGGGGGCCGGCCCCCTTGGAAAGAAAAAGAATAAGAACAGTTATCCCGAACGGACGCGTGGCTCCGCCATCGCCCTCCATTACCCAGATGCAGAAAGAGGCCATTCCAGTGGCAGAGATCTTCTACGACGACAGTGCCGACCTCTCGCTGATCCAGGGCCGGCACGTGGCCGTCCTCGGATACGGCAGCCAGGGTCACGCGCACGCGCTGTCGCTGCGTGACTCGGGCGTGGACGTCAGGGTGGGCCTGCCGGCCGGCTCCAAGAGCCGGGAGAAGGCCGAGAGCGACGGCCTGCGCGTCCTGGTGCCCGCCGAGGCGTGCGAGGAGGCCGACCTGGTCATGGTGCTGATCCCGGACACCCTCCAGCGCGAGGTGTACGCCGAGGCGATCGCGCCGTCGCTGGTCGAGGGCGACGCGCTGTTCTTCGCGCACGGCCTGGCGATCAGGTACGGGCTGATCCAGCCGCCCGCCAACGTGGACGTCTGCATGGTCGCGCCGAAGGCCCCCGGCCACCTCGTCCGCCGCCAGTTCAACGAGGGTCGCGGCGTGCCGATGCTGGTCGCGGTCGAGCAGGACGCCACCGGCAACGCGCTCCCGCTGGCGCTCTCCTACGCCAAGGCCATCGGCGGCACCCGGGCCGGCGTGCTCAAGACCACCTTCACCGAGGAGACCGAGACCGACCTGTTCGGTGAGCAGGCGGTGCTCTGCGGCGGCGTGTCCGAGCTGATCAAGGCCGGGTTCGCCACCCTCGTGGAGGCGGGCTACCAGCCGGAGGCGGCGTACTTCGAGTGCCTGCACGAGATGAAGCTGATCGTCGACCTGATGTACGAGGGCGGCATCTCCAAGATGTACTGGTCGGTCTCTGACACGGCCGAGTTCGGCGGCTACACCCGCGGCCCGCGCCTCATCAACGACTCGACCAGGCAGGAAATGCGCAAGATCCTGGCCGAGATCCAGGACGGCTCGTTCACCCGCGAGCTGGTCGAGGAGATGGACGCCGGCAAGCCGAACTTCCTCAAGCGCCGCGAGGCCGAGCAGTCCGAGCAGATCGAGCAGGTCGGCGCGGCTCTCCGTCCGCTGATGAGCTGGCTCAGCGAGGACGAGTAATAAGACAGCAAAGAGTAAGACGCGTGCGTTCCATATCAGGAAGTTAGGTTTGACTTTATGGGAAAGACCGTAAGGCTCGCCGTTATCGGCGGCGACGGCATCGGCCCCGAGGTGACGGCCGAGGCGCTGAAGGTGCTCCGAGCGGCGACGCCGGACGTCACCTTCGACGCGACCGACTATGACCTGGGTGCGCGGCGCTGGCACCGCACCGGTGAGACGCTCCCCGACGCGGTGCTCGAGGAGATCAGGGCGCACGACGTGATCCTGCTCGGCGCGGTCGGCGACCCGACCGTGCCGAGCGGGGTGCTCGAGCGCGGGCTGCTGCTGCGGCTCCGGTTCGAGCTCGACCACTACGTCAACCTGCGGCCGGTCCGGCTCTACCCGGGCGTGACGTCGCCGCTGACCAAGGGGACGCCGGAGACCATCGACATGGTGGTCGTCCGCGAGGGCACCGAGGGCCCGTACACCGGTGCGGGCGGCGTGATGCGCCGCGGTACCCCGCAGGAGCTGGCCACGCAGGAGTCCTACAACACGGCGTTCGGCGTGGAGCGGGTGGCGCGGTACGCGTTCGGGCAGGCGATGCTGCGGCCGCGCAAGAAGCTCACGCTGGTGCACAAGACCAACGTGCTCACCTTCGCGGGCGATCTCTGGCAGCGGACGGTGGACTCGCTGGCCAAGGAATTCCCCGAGGCGTCGGTGGAGTACCAGCACGTCGACGCCGCCTCGATGTTCTTCGTGTCCGCGCCCGAGCGGTTTGACGTCATCGTGACCGACAACCTGTTCGGCGACATCCTGACCGACCTGGGGGCGGCCATCGCGGGCGGCATCGGCCTCGCGGCGAGCGGCAACATCAACCCCTCGGGGGCCTTCCCGTCGATGTTCGAGCCGGTGCACGGCAGCGCGCCCGACATCGCGGGCAAGTCCAAGGCCGACCCGACCGCGGCGATCCTGTCCGCGGCGATGCTGTGCTCGCACCTGGGGCTTACCGCCGCCGCGGCCAAGATCGAGCAGGCGGTGGCGGACGATGTCATCGAGCGCCAGGGACAGTGGCAGGCACGGACTACCGTGGAGGTCGGCGACGATGTCGCGGACCGAGTATCCGGATAGCGGCAAACATCCGATATATCCAGGTGCTGCATTAGGAAGGAACGATCAGTGATGACCACTAGCCCCGCCACCGAAATCGACTTTGAGATCCACCCGTCCCAGACGCGGGTGCCAGCCGCCGAACGCGAGCGGATTCTGGCGGACCCGGGGTTCGGCCAGGTCTTCACCGATCACATGATCACCCTGCGATGGTCGGCCGAGCGCGGCTGGCACGACGGCAAGCTAGAGCCGTACGGGCCGTTCGCGCTCGACCCGGCCACCTCGGTGTTTCACTACGGCCAGGAGCTCTTCGAGGGGCTGAAGGCCTACCGCCAGGCCAGCGGGTCCATCGTGATGTTCCGGCCGCAGGCCAACGCGGCGCGGTTCAACTCCAGCGCCCGCCGGATGGCCATGCCCGAACTGCCCGAGGAGACGTTCCTGCGGGCGCTCGAGCTGCTCGTGACGCAGGACCGGGAGTGGATACCCGATGGCGAGGGCAACAGCCTCTACCTTCGCCCGTTCATGATCGCGACGCAGCGCGGCCTGGGCGTGAACCACCCTTCGTCGGAGTATCTCTTCTGCGTCATCGGGTCGCCCGCCGCGTCCTACTTCGGCGCGGGCAAGACGGTGCGGGTCTGGCTGTCGGAGGACTACACCCGGGCCGCTCCCGGCGGTACCGGCGCGGTCAAGTGCGGCGGCAACTACGCGGCCGCCTTCGCGGCGCAGCAGCAGGCGGTCGACCAGGGCTGCGACCAGGTGGTCTGGCTGGACGCGGCCGAGCACCAGTGGGTCGAGGAAATGGGCGGCATGAACCTGTTCTTCGTCTACGGGACGGACGCCGGCGGCCGGATCCTGACGCCTGCGCTCACTGGGTCGCTACTGCCCGGGATCACCAGGGACTCGCTGCTCCGGCTCGCCCCGACGCTCGGCATCCACGCCGCGGAGGGCCGGATCTCCGTGTCGCAGTGGCGCGCGGACTGCGCGGCGGGCGAGCTGACCGAGGTGTTCGCCTGCGGCACGGCCGCGGTGATCACGCCGGTCGGCGGGGTGGACGGCGCCACCGGCGGCTGGACGATCGGCTCGGGCGCGCCCGGCCCGATCAGCCTGCGACTCAAGGACGAGCTGATCGGCATCCAGTACGGGCACCGCCCCGACCCCTTCGGCTGGGTGCACAAGGTCGCCTAGCCCGTAAGAATCTCAGCCAGCACCGCAGGCCGGTCATGTCCCATCTGCGGTGCTGGTTTTGTTTCCTGGGGCAGGTGCGCTTCCGCTGGCCTATGCCTTCGATCCACTGTCATCATCGCGTGCCGTTTCCGGTGATATCCACCGTTATGGGGACACGGTCACGGTTGTACAGGGTGGGACGCGGCGCCGATGCGCGGTCGGGGGCAAGCCGAGGTGACGCTCTGTGACTATCGTTGTCATCGGTGCCTGGTGGGTCCGCGCGATTCGGTGGGTGGTTAGTGGTGGTTAGCAGCGATCCGGGGTGGCTGAAACGCCGGTCCGGCCGGGGTTCTCGGGACGGTTTTGAAGGTCGGCGGAGAACTTTTTAATTTTCTGATCACGGAAAGCAACCATCGGAGCACTCCGTGGCGTCTTAAGGGATGACTGAGGCTCGCTTGGGGGGTTGCGGCCCAGTCATCGTGAGAGCCGGGCCTCATCTCGGGGGAGGCCCGGACTTCATGGCCGGCTCCGACCCTGCCGGCCGGCCCCCGTGGGCGCGTCTCGGCCACCGCCAGCGCCCGCGGGGGCCATCTCTCTTTCTGGACCGCAGCCAGAGCCGCAGGATAGCCGCAACCCCAGGTGCCCCAAGTGGGTCTCCGTCGTAACTTGGTCTCCGTCGCGTGCCGCAACTGGGTCTCCGTCGCAGCTGGGTCTCCGTCGCGTCAGGAATCTCTGTTGGCTGTCCGGTGTTGGTACGGGTAAGCTCATAGCTGGCGGGCATGCTTCACGTGGCCGTCTACAACTCAACAGGGGGATGAACGGTTTCGACTTCGGTGGTTAATCCTGGAGAAGCGAGCCGAGGGTGGCGGACGTAACCTCGTAAAAATGCGACCGCAAAACACAAGTGCCAACTCAAATAGCACTGTCAAGGCCCCTCGGGCCGCTCTTGCTCTCGCTGCCTAAGCGAGTTTAAGAGGACTGTCAGACCGGGAGTGCCTTCGGCCCGGACCTTGGCATCAGCTAGAAGGCTAAACTAGCCAGCCCGGTCACGGGGCAGGCTAGGAAATCAAACAGTGACTGAGCCCGTCGGCGTCTTGCCTGCGTGATCGCCGGGGCTGAGAAAAGCAAAGCAGGCTGC
>JAOPYM010000449.1 GCA_025964615.1 Actinomycetes bacterium | reverse complement strand
GATCCGCAGGCCGACGTTCTTCTTCTTCGGCTCCGGGGCCTGCGGCGGGTAGAAGCCCTGGCCGGGCTGCTGCGGATAGCCCGGCTGCGGCTGACCCGCCTGGGGGTAGCCGGGCTGCGGCTGACCCTGGGGGTAACCCTGCTGCGGCTGACCCGCCTGCGGATAACCCTGCTGCTGCGGGTAGCCCTGCTGTTGCTGATAACCCTGCTGGGGGTAGCCCTGCTGGGGGGGATACCCCTGCTGCGGGTAGTCTGGCTGGCCGTAGTTGGGTGGATTGGTCACTGACGGGCCTCTCTACATGGGCGTTCTGCGCTGGTACGGGTGAGGTTCGGGCAGAATAGCGCTTTAAGGTTTCTTTAGAGTGACCGATTCCCCCGAGAGCGGATACCGCTGATCACGACTGCTGGACGCTGCGGCCAAGTTCTCGCGATGGAAGCCGTGCCGACCATGTTGGT
Source organism: Actinomycetes bacterium (assembly GCA_025964615.1). Classification (GTDB taxonomy): domain Bacteria; phylum Actinomycetota; class Actinomycetes; order Streptosporangiales; family Streptosporangiaceae; genus RYN-227. The sequence goes on along the minus strand of JAOPYM010000449.1, from coordinate 9,593 downwards.
CACCATGAATCGACCCGCTGGCGCGGACCGGCGTCACGACCTGGGACAATCGACCTTGTGATCGAGCGCTACACACTTCCGGAGATGGGCCGCGTCTGGAGTGACGCGCACAAGTACGAGCTGTGGTGCCAGGTGGAGGTCCTGGTCGTCGAGGCGCACGCCTCGGCCGGGACCATCCCGGCCGACGTGGTCGAGCCCGTCCGCAACGCACCCCCGCCGACCCCCGAGGCCGTACACGAGATCGAGGCGGTCACCCAGCATGACGTGATCGCCTTCCTGAGCGCCTGGGCCGACAACACCACGCCGCGCGAGGCCGCCGCCTACGTGCACTTCGGCATGACCTCCTCGGACCTACTCGACACGGCCCTCGCGCTGCAGCTGGTGGAGTCCACCGACATCCTGCTGGCCAAAGCCGACCGGCTGGTCGAGGTGCTCCGCGACCATGCCCTGGAGCATCGCAACACCCTGCGGGTGGGCCGTACGCACGGCATCCACGGCGAGCCGGACGTGTGGGGTCACCGGGTCGCCGACTTCGCGTTCGCGGTGGCCAGGTCCAGGGACCGGCTGCGGGCGGCCCGCAAGGCCGTCGGCGTGATGGCGATCTCCGGCGCGGTCGGGACGTACTCCAACATCGACCCCGAGGTCGAGCGGCACGTGGCGCGCAGGCTGGGACTGCAGGCCGCCGACGTGTCCACCCAGGTGGTGATCAGGGACGGCATGAGCGAGTGGGTCTCCGCCCTGGCGATCATGGCCACGGTGTGCGAGGCGATCGCGCTGGAGGTACGGCACGGGCAGCGCACCGAGGTGCGGGAGCTGTCCGAGGCGTTCGCGAAGGGCCAGAAGGGCTCCTCGGCGATGCCGCACAAGAAGAACCCGATCATCTCCGAGCGGCTGGCCGGGATGGCCAGGATCGTCCGGGCCCAGGTCGTACCGATCATGGAGGGCATCCCGCTCTGGCACGAGCGGGACATCTCGCACTCCTCCACCGAGCGGATCGCCCTGCCGGACGCGGCGATCGCGCTGGACTACATGCTCAACCTGACGATCAGGCTGATGTCGGGCCTGGTCGTGGACTCCGCGCGGATGCTGGTGAACCTCGAGTCCAGCGGTGGCCTGATCTACACCTCCACGGTGCTCCTGGAACTGGTCGAGATGGGCATGTCCCGCGACGACGAGGCGTACCCGCTGACGCAGCAGGCCGCGATGGAGACCTGGCGGACCGGCGTGCCGTTCCGCGCGACGCTGCGCGCCGAGGCCGGCGCCGCGGGCCTGAAACTGGACGAGGCCCGCCTCGACGAGGTCTGCCGTCCGGAACGCTTCGTGGAGCGTCTCGGTCCCATGTTCGACCGCCTCGCCGCACTCCGGTGAGGCTCACCGAGCTGAACGTGTACCCGCTGAAGAGCGGCGGGGGCACGGCGATGCAGGCCGCGTCGCTGACCGCCAAGGGGCTGCGGTACGACCGGGAGTTCATGCTGGTCACGCTCGACGGCGAGATGATGACGCAGCGCAAGTACCCGAGGATGGCGATGCTGCGCCCGGTCTACGACGGGACCGTCCTGACGGCCGGCGAGTTCGTCCACAGGCCTGTGGACAACGGTGTGGTACGGGGCGTGACCGTGTGGGGCGACCCGTGCCTGGGCATCGACCAGGGTGACGGCGCCGCGGCCTGGTTCTCGGAGTTCCTGCAGGTCGAGTGCCGGTTGGTGCGGTTCTCCGGGCACCGGACGACCGAGCTCGGCTACGGTGAGGCGGCGTTCGCGGACGGGTTCCCGCTGCTGCTGATCTCGCAGGAGTCCCTGGACGACCTGAACTCCCGGCTCGGCGATCCGCTGCCGATGAACCGGTTCCGGCCCAACCTGGTGGTCTCGGGCCTCGGGCCCTTCGGGGAGGACCTGGTACGGACGCTGCGGATCGGCGACGTGGTCATCGACCTGGTCAAGCCGTGCGGCCGCTGTGTGCTGACCACGGTGGACCAGTCCCTCGGCGTCAAGGGCCGCGAGCCGCTGCGCACCCTCGCCACGTACCGGACGATCGACCAGGAGATCCAGTTCGGGCAGAACGCCATCCCCCGGTCCCTGGGCACCCTGCGGGTCGGGGACCCCATCGAGATCCTGGAAGGACACCAACCATGAGACCGCTGCTCGACGGGCTGACACACGTCGCCTCCGGCAAGGTGCGCGACATCTACGCGGTCGGCGATGATCTGCTGCTGATGGTCGCCAGCGACACGGTCTCGGCGTACGACTGGATCCTGGACACGCCGATCCCCGACAAGGGGAAGATCCTCACCCGGCTGTCCGTCTGGTGGTTCGACCAGCTCTCCGATGTCGTCACCAGCCATCTGGTCACCGCTGATGTCGACGAGTTCCCCGCCTCCCTGCGACCTCATGCGGACGCGCTGCGGGACCGCTCGATGCTCTGCAGGCGGCTCGACATGTTCCCGGTGGAGTGCGTGGCGCGCGGGTACCTGGCGGGGTCCGGCCTCGCCGAGTACCGGGAGGGCGGCGCGGTCTGCGGCGTGCCGCTCCCGCCCGGCCTGCTGGACGCCTCCAGGCTTCCTGAACCGATCTTCACGCCCGCCACCAAGGCGGAGATCGGTGAACACGACGAGAACGTCTCCTACGACCAGGTGGCGAAGATCGTCGGCGGCGAGTGGGCGGCCCGGCTGCGGGAGACCACGCTGGCCGTCTACAGCCGCGCCCACGAGATCGCGGAGGGCCGCGGGCTGATCCTGGCCGACACCAAGTTCGAGTTCGGCCGCGACCTCCAGGGCGACCTGGTCCTCGGCGACGAGGTGCTGACCCCGGACTCCTCGCGGTACTGGATGGCCGGCGAGTGGACTCCGGGCGTCCCGCAGAACCCGTTCGACAAGCAGTACATCCGCGACTGGCTGGTCGGCCCCGAGTCCGGCTGGGACCGCCACTCCGGCGACGCCCCGCCCCCGCTCCCGCAGGCCGTGGTCGACGCCACCCGCGCCAAGTACATCACCGCCTACGAACAGCTCACCCAGACCCCCTGGCCCCGTTGACTCGTCCAACGAAGGCAGGCGTTTCCCGCAGTGTTCCACTGGGAGGTGCGGGAAACTCCACGACTCAACGGTCGAACCTTCTGGGGGGTGGGGGGCTCTAACTATTGGGGGTGGGATGAACCGGTCACCGCAGCGCTCCCCCGGTGGTTTACTGGGATTGCGCGTGCTGTGACGATCACGGTTCGGCGTGCCCCGCACTCGTGACCCGCCGATCGACTTCGAGCGGGTACCAAGTCATCCGAATACACCCGCGTTGAACGAGGAGTATTGAACATGGGCCACGAGGTTCGTTACCGCGTGCGTGGGGGCCGGGAGTTGCACGGCACCGTATTCGTCCAAGGCGCCAAGAACGCCGTCCTGCCGATGATCGGCGCATCCCTCATGGCGGCCAAGGGCCGTACGGTGCTGCGGAACGTCCCGATCATCGAGGACGTGAAACGGGCCGTCGAGCTCGCGCAGGCCATCGGCGCGAAGGCAGAGCTGCACGAGGCCGAGCGGACGCTCGTCATAGACGCCTCGACGCTGGACAGCCCGGTGCTGCCCGCCGAGATCGCGGCCCGCTTCCGCGGCTCGTTCCTGTTCGTCCCCGCGCTCCTGCACCGGCTCGGCGAGGCCGTGATCGAGGGCGTCGGCGGCTGCAACCTGGGCAGCCGGAATCTGGACTTCCACTACAACGGTTTCAAGCGGATGGGTGCGACCGTCACCGAGCAGGTCTCCTCGAATCATGACGGGACCATCCACATCAAGGCCACCGAACTGCAGGGCGCCACGCTCTACTGTGACACCCCCAGCCACACCGGCACCGAAAACCTGATCATGGCGGCGGCGCTGGCCAAGGGCACCACGCTGATCAAGAACTGCGCGCTTGAGCCCGAGGTCCTCGACAACATCGAGATCCTGCAGCGGATGGGCGCCAAGATCACTGGTGGCGGCACCGGGTTCATCACGGTCGAGGGCGTCGGCGAGCTCACCGCCGTGGAGCACACGGTCATGCCGGACCGGATCGACACGGGCGTCCTGGTGATGGGCGCGGCGATCACCGGTGGCGAGATCCACCTGGTCGGCGCCTCGCTGGAGCACCTCGGGGTCGCGGCCGACAAGCTGGAGCAGATGGGCGTGGAGTTCCATCAGCAGGGCGCGGTGCTCAAGGTCCGCAGGGACCGGCCGCTGCGGCCGATCAACGTGATCACCGACGAGTACCCCGGCTTCGCCACCGACCTGCAGTCGCCGATCATGGCGCTGTCCTGCATGGCCGACGGCCCCTCCTACATCTACGAGCGGATCTTCGACGGCCGGTTCAAGCTGGCCGAGGAGCTCACCAGAATGGGCGCCGATATCGAGGTCGACGGCAGCCGGGCCAAGGTGAACGGCGTCACGCCCCTGCGGGGTACGGAAGTCGTCGCCCATGACCTGCGTTCGGGTGCCGCACTGGTGCTCGCCGGGCTCGCCGCGTCCGGCGAGACAACGATTACTTCCTCGTACTACATCGAGCGGGGTCACGCGCACTTCGCAGAGCGGCTTACCACCCTCGGAGCGGACGTCGACCGCGACATCGTCTGACGTTCACGCTGGTTCACGCCGCCGTTTCCGCTGGAAACGGCGGCGTTGCCATGTAAGGAGATGGCTTGCGCTCCACCATGACTTGACGGTAAGAAGTTTCTTACTAGGGTGTCGGTGAGGTTACTTTTTCGCCGCACTCTTAATAGATTTACCGCCAGGGCGTCACGTCCGGGCCTTCTACACCGATCAGCCCAGTAAGCGATGAATCGCACGGGAACTGCGGTGAAGGCAAGGGGCGTACAGCCGATGAGTCGACAAGTGGGCGGAGCGTGCACGGGCACAGAGAGCGACCACCCATGACTGGGCCGAGGACAGGGACCGTGGCGCCCGACCTGACGATCGGTGTCGTCGGGCCGCACGACCTTGTCGAACGGGTCATGCTCATGGGCCACGGCCCCACCCCGGTGCCGAGCCGGTTGGTGGCGGCCGCGTACCGCGATGAGCAGGAGGCCGCCGACAAGGTGGTCAAGCTGGGCTCGGGTGTGGACGTCTGCCTGTTCGCCAGCCCCGTGCCGTACGACTTCGCCCGCAAGGCCGGGGTCCTGTCGATGCCGGCCACGTTCGTGCCGCTGAACGGCGCCGCCCTGCAGGGCGCCCTGCTGCGGGCCGCCCTCGACAGCCGTTTCGACCCCGCCAGGGTGAGCATCGACGTGCTCAGCAGGTCGGAGGTCGAGGAGGCCTACAGCGAGATCAACCTGTCCACCGAGCACGTGCACCTGCGCGAGGAGGCAGCGGGGCCCGGCACCCTCGCGGCCTTCCACGAGCGGCTCTGGCGGCGCGGCGCCACCAGCGTGGGACTGACCTGTGTGCACGCCACCGCCGAGCGGATGGAACAGGCCGGCGTGCCGACCGTCCGGATCCGGCCGACCGGCGCCTCCATCCGCAGCGCGCTGCAGACCGCCGCGCTGCTCGGCGCCCACCACCGGCTCGAGGAGTCGCAGCTGGTCGTGGTGGTGGTCGACGTGCCGACCCTGCGCGAGACCCCCCGCCGGGTGACCCCGCGCTACTGGCGGGACGAGCTGAAGCTGGCGCTGCACCGGGTGCTGCTCCAGGAGGCGCACCGGATGAGCGCCTCGGTGTGGCCGCTGGACGATCACAGCTACCTGGTGACCGCCACCCGTGGTTCCGTGGCCTCCGTCACCGACGGGTTCCGGACGCCCCCCTTCATCGAGCGGGTACGGGACGAGCTGGGCCTCGCCGTCGAGGTCGGCATCGGCATGGGCCGTACGGCGCAGGAGGCCGAACAGCACGCCCGGGCCGCACTGGCCCGCTCACAGACCTCCCAGCGGGCGCAGGGCTTCGCGCTCGACCGGGACGGCCGGGCGCTCGTCCCCGCGCCCCGTCAGCCCCCGCGCAACCAGCTGCCGCAGACCAGGCCCAAGGGCCTGGAGATCCTGGCCCGCCTGTCGGACAAGCTCGGCGACACCCTGACCGACGACCAGGGCAGGCGCGGTGAGGCCCAGCCGCTCATCGTCGACGCCGAGAACGCCGGGAAGCTGCTCGGCGTCACGCCGCGTACCGCCCGGCGCCTGCTTCGCACCCTGGTCGAGGAGGGCCTGGCCTGGCCGCTCCCGCCCAACCGCACGCCGCAGCCCGGACGGCCCCGCCAGCTCTACCGGCTGATCATCGAGAAGCTCGGCCCGAAGACCCCCGGCTGACCCCGGTTGTCCCAGGTTGAGCACGGAAGTCGATCTGTCACGCCCTTCCACCCTGTACGATCTTCGCAAACCAGCGCACAGAGTCGTGCGTCTGACTAATGTGGCCGATTCAGCGGGTTTACGTGGAACTCGGGACGGCACAGGCCTCAGGGACCATAGGTTCTTATGCGGTCAGCGGTGCCGCCGTCGAGCGAAGGGACAGACGTGGACGGGGAATGGATAGTTCCCGGCTATCGCCATGTGCGACGCCTCGGTGAGGGAGCGGCGGGCCTGGTCATCCAGGCCGAGCATGTGCAGACCGGTACGCCGGTGGCCATCAAGTACCTCAACCACCAGTTGCTCGCCGACGAGGAGTTCGTCGCCAGGTTCCGCGAAGAGGCACGGCTGATCGGCGGGCTCACCGACCCGCACATCATCCGGCTGCACGAGTACGTCGAGACCCAGTACGGCGCGGCCATCGTGATGGAACTGGTCGACGGCGTCAGCCTCGCCCAGCTGATCAGCTCCGAGGGGCCGACCGAGGCCGAGGCCGCGCTGTTCGTGCTGAAGGGCGCCCTGCTCGGGCTGTCCGCGGCGCACCAGAGCGGCATCGTGCACCGTGACTTCAAACCCGGCAACGTGCTGATCGACCGCAACGGGCAGAGCCGGCTCGCCGACTTCGGCATCGCGATCCGGGCCGGGGAGAACGTGCCGTCGGCCGGGACCCCCGCGTACATGCCGCCCGAGCAGTGGGGCGGGCGGCCGGTCACCCCGGCCTCCGACGTCTACTCCGCCACCGCGGTCTTCTACGAGTGCGTGACCGGGCACCTGCCGTATCCGGCGCAGACCCTCCCGCAGCTGGCCCTCGCGCACCGCACCTCGGCGATCCCGGTCACGTTCGTACCCGAACCGCTCCAGCAGCTGGTGCAGCACGGGCTCGCCAAGGACCTGCATGACCGGCCCACCTCGGCCGCCTCGTTCCTCAGCGAACTCGAGGCGGTGGCGTTCGGGGCGTACGGCATCGGCTGGGAGGAGCGCGGACGCAGCCAGCTCAAGGAACGGGCCGCCGCGCTCTTGCTGCTCTTGCCCGCCGCCCAGCAGTCCGGCAACCCGGCCGCCGCCAGCACCATGGCGGTCAGCGAGCTGGACGACGGCGACGACTGGTACGACGACGACGGGGGCAATGCCCGCCGTAACGGCTTCATCCTCGCGGCCGCCGCGCTCACCATGCTGCTGATCGGCGGCGGCGGGGCGATCGTGCTGGCGGCGGGCGGCGGCAGCGCCAGCGCGTCCAGCCCGAAGACGTCGATGTCACCGGCCGGGCCCACCACGAGCGACTCCGGCAGCCCGACGACCGACCCGAGCGGCCAGCCCACCACCACCCCGACCACAACGCCCACCGCCACCAAGTCGGCCGCTCCGACCACGTCCAAGAAGGCGACGGTGAAGACCGTGGTGCTCGGCGTGTCGGTGAGCTGGGGGGTGACCAAGGGGACCTCCTCCGGCGGCGGTACGGCGACTGTCACGGTGAACAACACGGGCGCCGTGGGGTTCGACGCGGGCTACGTGCAGGGCACCAAGCTGGTCGCGCAGGATCCGGCCGTCGTCCTCAGCGGGCAGACCACCTACACCGTCGCGCTGAGCTACACGTTCAGCAAGACGTGCGGCACCTACTATCGGGTCGTGGCCGTGGCCGGTACGTCGAGCGGCAAGAAGACCGGGACCGGGAGCGTCAAGGCACCTGCCTGCGTCGTCACCCCGATTCCCATCCCGATTCCCATCCCGACTCCCACCCCCACCCCCACCCCTCCCCCTCCCCCTCCCCGCTAGGCCGTTGAAGTGAACAGTATTCCGCTGCCCCCTCGGGTGCGGCCGTTGCGGCCTGGCGATCCGGTACGGATCGGGGCGTACGAGCTGGTGGGCAATCTCGGCGCGGGCGGCATGGGCGTCGTCTACGTCGGCCGCGCCCTGGACGGCGCGCTGGTCGCGATCAAGGTGGTACGGGCGGAACTGGCGCGCAACCCGGAGTTCCGGGAACGGTTCCGCCGGGAGGCGCGCAGCGCCATGCGGGTGCCCAGGTTCTGCACCGCCGAGGTGCTGGACGCCGATCCGGACGCGCCCTCGCCGTACCTGGTCACCGAGTACATCGACGGGCCGACGCTGGAAGAGGTCGTGACGTCCGGAGGGCCGCTGCAGCGGGCCGAGCTGGACCAGCTCGGGGTGAGCATGCTGGCCGCGCTGCAGGGCATCCACAAGGCGGGCGTCACGCACCGGGACCTCAAGCCGGCCAACGTGCTGCTGTCCCGGATGGGCCCGAGGGTCATCGACTTCGGCATCGCCAGCGCGGTCGACGCGACCCCGCTGACCGCGGACGGGCAGGCACTCGGCACCCCGACCTTCATGGCCCCCGAACAGCTGCAGGGCTTCCCCGTACAGGCGTCCGACGTGTTCGCCTGGGGCGGTGTCATGGCGTTCGCGGCCACCGGGCGGCAGCCGTTCGGCACGGGTCCGCTGACCGATGTGGCGGCCAGGATCATGTACTCGGAACCCGATCTCGGCGGGCTCGGCGGCCCGCTGCGTGAGGTGCTGGTCGCGGCGCTCGGCAAGGACGCGGCGCTCCGCCCCACCCCGGCCCGGCTGCTCGACATGCTGGGAGTGTCCGGGCCCGACCCGGTCCAGGCCGCAGCGACCAGGCTCGCCCTGCCCGCCGACCAGACCCGTCTCGACAACCAGACCCGTCTCGACAACGTGCTCCCCACGACCCCGCAGATGCCGCCGGCCGCGCCGTACCAGATGCCACCGCCTGAGCCGGAACTGCGGTTCGGGCCCGGCGTCCCCGCAGTGGAGGCGTGGCACGGCGGGCACCGGGCGCAGCGCCGGCCGAAGCGGCGCCTGGTCAGGCGGATCGGCTCGCTCCTCAGCACCCTGGTGACGATCGGGATCATCGGTGCGGTCGCCTGGATCCTGCTGCACCGGGGACAGCCGGCGGGCCCGATCGCGCTGACCGACCTGCGGCTCGACGGGCCGGCGAAGGCGCAGACGTGCAACGCCAGCGTGATACTGACCGGCACCGTCCTCACCAACGGCAAGGCCGGGGACGTCACCTTCCAGTGGAAGCGCAGCGACGAGAAGCAGCCCGAGACGGTCCAGCAGGTGCACGTCTCCGCCGGTCAGAGCAGCGTGTCCCTCCCCTTCACCTGGCAGATCGGCGGCCACGGCCACCGCACATACACCGCGACCCTGTCAGTCCGCGGCGCCACCTCCCTGCAGAAAACAACCTCCTTCCCCTACACCTGCACCCACTGAGCGTTACCCCCCGTTGACTCGTGGCGTTTCCCGCACCTTTTCTTCAAACGGTGCGGGAAACG
>JAOPYM010000570.1 GCA_025964615.1 Actinomycetes bacterium | reverse complement strand
AAGCCTGACTGGAGCGCTTTCGGGGGGGAGCGCTCCAGTCTTCCCAAATGGTCTGGCAGATCATGCCGGCCACAAGCCGCTGGGGGCACGTCCGTACGGGGGTCGGACGTGACCCCAGCGGCCTTTTTACGGGATCAGCGTCACGCGTGGGTCCAGCCGACCTTCGATTCGCAGCGGGAGTACGAGATCTAGCATGGGGAGCGGGCATCGCTCCACGTCCGAGAGCACCGCGTTGACCCGCGCCCAAGTACCGTCTGCCACCCACTTCGTGAAGTACTTCGAAGCCGTGCTGGTCGAGCCGTACTCATCTCGTAGCCCAGACCAGGCGGCTCCGGTGCGCGCCTTGGCGAAGATGGCTTCCACTGATCGGCGAGCTCTTCCGCGGCGGCCCTCTGGGAGCAGCGCGGCGATCAGGTCCCACTGCTCGTCCGAGAGATCTCTGGCAGGGACCTCAAGGTCAGCGGACCGGTACCAGTCCCGGACTGTGCAGGCCACCCCACGCCGCCGTGGAGGTACTGGGCCCTCGATGAACACCTTCACATCGAGCAGAGCGAACACTTGGCCCTGCTCGATGGGCGACATGTCCACCAGCTGATGTCGAGCCATCTCCCCGAGAATTGTGATGGCATCGGCGCGACGGCCGGCCTCCTCGATCTCCGCCAGCCAGGCCGCGGCCTCGGTCCGCATCTCTTCCAGCTGCTGCAGCTCGTCGTTGAGAACCTTCGTTGCTGCCGCGATGGCGTCCGGTGACTGCCGCTGTTCGGCCGACGCCACGAGTACGGCAGCTATCGAGGCATTCATATCCTCGATCTGCCGGTCGAGTCGGGCGATCCGCTCTTCGTGCGCTGACGGGTCGCCCTCAGGCATGCTGGCCGACTCCGCTGCAAGCTGCTGCAGGCTCCCGAAGCCGTCGAGCAGCCTGACGACCTCGGACCAGACATGGCTCTCCACGGTCTGGGCATCCACATATGAGCAGGTACAGACGACTGCATCGTTTTTGCCACTGCAGCGGTAGCTCCGGCGCCCATACGCGACGGACTCGCGGCTGATCCCGACGTACTTCGCATTGCAGAGTCCTATCAAGCGTCCACTGAGCGGGTAGCACGCTTGTTTGCGGTTGCTGTTCTTCGCCCTCGGGGAGATCCTCCGCCGGAGGGTCGCAGCCTCCTCCTCCGTTAAGACCCGGGGGAGTACGATCGTGACTGACTCACCCCATAGCGGCTCGCCGTCGGCGTCGGTCGCGGCGTGCTCGCCGCGGAAGATCAGTTGTCCGTCGAGAACGGCGCGGGACATGATCCGATCCCGAAGGTTGGCCGGTGACCAGGGCCGCCCTGATCGGGACGTGATTCCCTCGCTGTTGAGCCGGACAGCGATCTGCCGAAGGTTGAGTCCGCCGGCCACAGCCATGTCGTAAACGCGGCGAACGATCCTCGCCTCGCTCTCGTCGATTACGAGGTACGAGTCTCTTGTTCCTTTGCCCTCGATGCGATAGCCGAACGGGGGCTTCCCGCCAATGTGCGGCGAGCCTTCCTCCTGGGCTTTCTCTTGAAGTCCGCCTTGGGTCCGGGAGCGGATGGTCTCCCACTCGTTCTCGGCGTAGTCCGCCAGGCGCCGCATCTGCGAGCGGCCCTCAGGCGTGGTGCTGTCGATGTGCTGGTTGACGATAGCGACGAAGATCCCGATGTCTTCCAGCGCCCAGACCCAGCGCCAGAAAGCCCGGCCTACACGGCCGATGCGATCGCCACTCTCCACCACGACGAGATCGAACTCACCGTGCCGGGCGCTCTCCATGAGGCGGCCGAAGTCCAGTCGCTCGCCCATCTCCTTGGAGCCGGACACACCTTCGTCCTTGTAGGTGCCGACGTGGGTCCATCCCCGAAGCTCGATGTAGCGTGCGTTCTTCCGGCCCTGACTGGCGATGCCGTAGCCGAGCTTCTGTTCCTCCGTGCTGATCCGAAGATAGTCCACCGCCCGGATGGCGTGATTCGGAAGAGCGTGCGGTGCGAGATTGATCGGGCGGCGGTCGGCTCCGCTCGGGTTGGCCATGGCGGCTCCTGGACTCGGCTGCTCGGCGATGCGTTGGATGTGGGGGGCGGAAACGATTCTCGGCAGTGTCTGTGAGAGTCTGGCCTCATGAAGGTGATCGAGTTTGTACTCAACGCCCTCTGGCTGATCTTCTGTGGGATATGGATGGCAATCGGCTACGCCATAGCCGGTGTCATCTGTTGTATCCTGATTGTGACTATACCATTTGGTATTGCCTCGTTTCGAATCGCCGGCTACGTCCTGTGGCCATTCGGGCGAACGACCGTGGAGAAGCCGGGCGCGGGTGCGCCGTCGTGTGTGGGCAACGTGATCTGGTTCCTGGTCGCAGGCCTGTGGCTGGCGATCGGTCACATCGTGACCAGCATTCCGCTCTTCATCTCCATCATTGGGATCCCGTTCGGATGGGCGAACCTGAAGATGATTCCGATCTCCCTGATGCCGCTGGGCCGAGAGGTCGTGTCCACGGACAAGAAGTTCGGAGGACCCTGAGCCGAGGCCTCGAGTAGAGGTGGACCCGTGGTGATCGCGAGGTGACCAGGGGAGTTCGGGTCGGAGTGGCCAAAACTGCGCTGCTCTGCCGAAGGTGCAGACGGAACCTGCCCGGTCCCCCGTGGTCGCCGTATGATCCACCGGGCTTGCCTGGACAACGGCTCTGACCAGCGCCAGTATGGTCGGCATGTCTGACGCGAACCCATTGCCCCGGGTGGGTGAGGTCTTCTTCGACGACCGGGGAGGAGACCGCGCGCTCCGCCTCAGCTGGCATCCGGACGCCGGGGTGATGGTCCTCAGCATGTGGAACAGCGGCGTGTGCACGGGAACCTTCCGGCTGGCCGCGGGCGATGTCCCGGCCATGCTGGAGACGCTCGCGCACGCGATCGAGGTCGCGCCGCAGCGGGGCCGCCGCCATGCGGGTGAGGCACCCGCCGCCGTACCCGTGCCGGAACCCGCCATACCCCCGCCGCCGTCGTTCCCAATGACCGGCGAGTACCGGACCCAGGCCCCGCCGCCGTTCCCGCTCCCACCGGACTACGGCACCGAATCGGGCCAAGCCGTTGCACGGCCGGTGGGATATGGGGGATCGTCATGAAGCGTGCCCACCTCTTCGCGTGAATCCGCCTCCGCTGCCGGCTGGCAGTGCCAGGAACCCGGTGACTTCCGCAACCTCATGCCGGCGCGTGTCCCGCATCTGTCCTGGCTCAGCCCCTCCGTCCTGTGGGGTGCCCGCAACGACGTGATCGCCCGCTGGTTCGGCGATCCGGTGGACGACGTCCGCCGCCGCTGGATCGCACGGCTCGTCGAGGCCGGTGCCGACCCCGAGTTCACCATGACCAGGGACGATCCCGGCTACTCGTTCCTGCTGCTCGGCGACACCGGCCAGGGCGACGAACCGCAGTACGCCGTCGTACCGGGAGCGTTGAAGATCGGTCAGGGAACCGACTTCATGCTGATCGCCAGTGACGTGATCTATCCGATCGGGGTGGCGGACGACTATCCGGAGAAGTTCTTCCGGCCGTACCAGGACTACCAGCGGCCGATCTACGCGATCCCCGGCAACCACGACTGGTACGACCTGAACTACGGGTTCATGAGGGTCTTCTGCGGTGCGTCCGAGCCGCTGCAGGCCGGTTCCTGGAAGGGGATCTTCGGCCCGCTGGCCGGGCTGCTGTGGAAGAAGCCTCAGCGGATCGACGAGGTGGCTTTCGAGGAGGGCGCGAAGCTGCGGTCGGCGCTCGCGCAGCAGGCGGCCCAGCCCGGTCCCTACTGGGCGATCGACACCCCGTCGCTGCGGATCATCGGCATCGACACCGGCATCAAGGGCGACATCGACCGTGACCAGGGGCAGTGGCTGCGCCGGGTGTCGGCCGGGCCGAAGCCCAAGCTGCTCGTCACCGGCAAGCCGCTGTACGTCGACAACGAGCACCATCCCGGCGTGATCGAGGGCGGCGGGTATGTGGACGACATCGTCGCCGACCCGGCGAACAACTACGTGGCCGCGATCGGCGGTGACATCCACAACTACCAGCACTACCCGATCACCACGGCCGCCGGACGGCGGATCGAGTACGTCGTCTCCGGCGGGGGCGGGGCGTTCATGCACGCCACCCACACGATCCCCAAGACCACGATCATCGACGAGGCCGACTTCCTGTGCTACCCGCTGCGCGGCGACTCGCTGGCCTTCTACAGCCGGGTGTACGCCCGCCGGCTGCACCTGAAGTTCCTCGAACTGTCGCCGGAACAGGCGGCCGCGGCGGTGTCCCGGCGGCTCGGGATCGCGGTCACCCGCCAGGACAACAAGGGGGTGTCACCCTCTCTGCGAGCCCGGTGGGTCGCCTACCTGCTCGGCGTGCCGGGCCGGAGCGGGATGAGCACGAAGTTCCTCCGGCTGCCGGTCCGCCGGGTGTACGACCGGTTGTTCTCCCCGTCCTCGAACTCCAGCAGCCCGCCGCTGTTCAAGAACTTCCTCCGCATCGACGTGGCTCCGCACGAGCTGCGCATCCGCGCCTACGCGGCCACCGGCTGCCGGGAACACGAACTCGACCCGCCCCTCGAACAGGAGCTGCTGATCCCGCTGACCTCCTAACTTTCTGTCAGTGGCGGGGCGGACAATCGGGATGTGCGGATCGCGGTGGGGGTGAGGTCGGACGGCGGGGCGGCGCTGCTGCCGCTCGCCGACGACGGCACTCCCGTGGGCGCGGTCGAGCGCGTCGATGACCTGGCCGCCGCGGTCGCCGAGCGGGAACGGCTCGGCCCACGGTGGGTGTGGTCGGCGAGCCGGGTGGTCTACCCGCCGTTGCTGGCCGCGGGGGTACGGGTCGCCCGCTGCCATGACGTCGAACTGACCGAGTCGCTGCTGCTGGGCCACGCGGGGCGGTACGGGGAGCCCCGTTCGGTACGGGCCGCCTGGGCCAGGTCGCGGGACGAGCCGGTCCCGGCCGACGAGCCGCTCGAGGACGCCGGCCGGCAGCCGTCGCTGTTCGACGAATCCGGGCCCGACGAGGATGTCGAGATGATCGCCGCGGTGCACGCCGGCCAGCTGGCCCGGATCGCCGCCGGCTCGGCGGGGTTGTCCCTGCTGGCGGCGGCCGAGTCGGCGGGCGGGCTGATCGCCGCCGAGATGGGTCACGACGGTCTGCCCTGGCGGGCCGATCTGCACGACGCCCTCTACACCGAGCTGCTCGGCCCCCGGCCGTCTCTGGGCATGCGGCCCCGCAAGCTCCAGGCCCTCGCCGACCAGGTCGCCGAGGCGTTCGGGCACGTCGTGAACCCCGACTCCCCGGCCCAGGTGGTCAAGGCCTTCAAGGACGCCGGGTTCCCGGTGCCCTCCACCCGGGCGCACGTGCTCAAGCAGATCGACCACCCGGCGGTGCCGATCGTCCTGGAGTACAAGGAACTGGCCCGGCTGTGGACCGCGCACGGCTGGACCTGGCTGGACGCCTGGGTACACGACGGGCGGTTCCGTCCGGAGTACGTGGTCGGCGGTGTGGTGTCGGGCCGCTGGGCCACCCGCGGCGGTGGCGCCCTGCAGATCCCGAAGGTGCTGCGCCAGGCGGCCGTCGCGGACCCCGGCTGGAAGCTCGTGGTCGCCGACGCCGCCCAGCTCGAACCTCGCGTGCTCGCCGCCCTCGCCGGCGACCGGGCCTTCGCCGCCGCCGCCGCTCAGGGCGACCTCTACGCCGCCCTTGCCCATGTCTTCGAGACGGCCGGTACGACTCGTACCGCATCAGGCGTGGCCGCCGCCAAGGACAAGCCGAGCGCGCGGGACAAGGCCAAGATCGCGCTGCTCTCGGCGATGTACGGCGGCGGTACGGGTGAGGGCGTCCAGTTGCTCGGCGTACTGCGCAGCCGGTTCCCCGAGGCGTACGAGTACGTGGAGAACGCCGCCCGCGAGGGTGAGCGGGGCAGGCTCGTGCGGTCCCGTCTGGGCCGTACCTGCCCGCCGCCCTCCGAAGCGTGGCGGGAGGTCGCAGGCGAGGAGTCGGGCGGCGGCGCCGCCCGCAGCCGTGGCCGCTTCACCCGCAACTTCGTCGTCCAGGCCACGGCCGCCGACTGGGCCCTGGTCCTGCTCGCCTCACTGCGCCGCCGCCTCGCCGGCCTTTCGGGGGCGTACGGTTCGGAAGGCGCCCATCTGGTCTTCTTCCAGCACGACGAGGTCGTCGTGCACACCCCCGAGAAGCAGGCCGAGGCCGTCGCCACCGCCATCCGCGAGTCGGCCGAGGAGGCCGGTCACCTGATGTTCGGCCGCACCCCGGTCGTCTTCCCCATGCAGATCGCCACCGTCGACTCCTACGCCGACGCCAAGTAGCCGATTCGCGAGTGAAGGCTTCCGGAACGGAGCAAACCCACACCACCCTGCGGCATCGGCACCCAAACCGTCACTGTCGGTTCCTGCGAGCGATGCCACCGCGGCTGCGGGCGCGTGGCCGCTGACGCTGAGACGGCTGGGAATCGCGGCGGGGTCAGCTGTTATGAGATGACGGCGGTGGCATCCGGATGATGGCTGTGCCGACATCGCGTGGTCGGCTCCGTGTGCGAGCTCGGCGCCCCGGCACCGGACGGGCCGACTCGTCCGGTGGCGCCTCATCCGGCATCCGCGGCAGGATCCCGGCTGGCCGCACGTGGTACCGGGTTCCGGCGAACCCAAGGGTGCATAACTATCCAGACCACCCCAACGGTCCAGCGTCGACCCTTGGGTTCATCCGGAACTCTGGGACTTTAAGGGGTCTCCGTAGTCTGCTCGAAGGATCCAACGGATTTGCGCTGACCTGCGGAAATAGAGGACAACTCTTGGTCGCCGTGGGTGCGTTTGACGCACTCTGTCCGGTTTGCTGCGGCGCGGCGTACGAGTGCGACGCAGCCCTCGTTGACCGTGTCACAAACACTCCTCAGAACCGGTCGCGCCCACCAAGTGCGCGAGAACGGGTTCTGAGAGTGATCTGGGGCCTTAACGATCTTCCGATCCACTCGTGGATCTTGGTCCGGGAATGGCTGGTTTCTGAGAACCAGCCATTGGGTGCCCCACTTCCCCGCAGGTCAGCGGCAAATCCGTTGGATCCTTCGACCGGACTGCTGGGACCCCAAGCGGGGTTCGCGGGGCGGTCGGCCCCCCAAGTTCGACGCCACCGACTACCGCGAACGCCACGCCGTGGAGTGCGCGATCAACCGGCTCAAGCGCAACCGGGCGGTCGCGACCAGATACGACAAGCTCGCCGTCCGCTACCGACGGGATGCTCGCCGCCCACGAGCGGACCCGCGAACAGGTCAGGGACCATGAACAGCGGATCCGTGCCCACCGAACGGTGGCGGTACGCGCTACCCGTCTCGGTCCTGCTCGGGGTCATGTCGGCGGCCTCGTCGGTCCTTGTCACCCTCGCCGGTCATTGAACCCGCACCGCCCCCGTCCCGTGAACCGGGCCGGGGGCGGTCTCGGCGGTCGTACTCAAGTCCTGATGATTACGCCCAGGTCAGAGTGAGTCGCCGCCCGGCGAGGGGGCTGCGCCCCCTCGCCGGGCGTCCGTCAGTCGAACAGGTCGCGGACCGAGCCGCAGGTGACGGCCTGCTTGATCCAGGTTCCGAGCTGTGCCACATCGGTACACACTTCGATCCGTGCGCGCACGTCACTGGGGACCTCGAAACCGCGGGCGGCCAGCACGTCGAGGATGGCCTCGGCCAACCCCTCTGCCTTGCCCTCCGCCACGTAGCGACGGGCGAAGTCGCTCTGGTATTCGTAGGTTCCGGTCTTCAAGAGGTCCTCCCATTCGTGCTTGGCGGCTCCCTGGAGCAGCGCCAGCACAACATCAGCGTACTGGCTCGCCCGCGCGGGGTCGATGCCCCTGATCGCGGTAAGCAGGGCATGCAGAACATCCGACCCCTGTGGGTCCGAGCCGTGCGCGATCGCAGAGAGGACCGCGAGTTCGGGTGACCGGACGGCCTCCTTGTCATCGACGATGACCGGGATCATCGGCAGCTCAGCGACCAGCGGGGTGAGCGCCCATCCCGGATGGCCGAGATCGATGGGCCGACGGCACCAGCCGGCGAGGTCGGTCCTGGGGCAGATCACCAGCAGGATGGCCGGGCAGCCCAGCCGCGACCATGTGCTGGTCAGATAGACGGGCCATGACTTCCGCTTTTTGCCGTCCCGGCCGCGTTGCACCTCCACGATGATGGCCAGGACCCGACGGCGGACTCGGCCGGTGGAGTAGAGCACCACGACGGCGTCCGCGCTCTTCACCGCGGGCATGACCTCGGTGGCGTCCTCGGAGTAGAGCTCTACGTCTCCGTAGTCGGGGAGGGCGATGTGCAGCGCGTCCCGCAATAACTCGGCCGCGAGCTGCGGGCGGTTGCGAACCAGCAGGACCAGCCCTTTGTGTTCGGTTGATGGCATGGGGTGAATATTAATCACATCGATGTGATTTGCACCATGTTTGACAGCAATATCCACTGAGATGGTCACTACGGGTCACGTACACGGCTACATGGGACTATCCGCCCCGCCCCGTGCCCCAGCCGGTCTTGTCAGTCGATGGCCGGGGTCGGTTCGAGGCGGTTGCGGACGAGGCGGCCGACCTCGGCGCGCAGGCGTACGAAATCGGGGTGCTCGCGGGTCGCGATCTGGTCGCGAGGGGAAGGCAGGTCGACGGCCAGCGAGGCACTGACGGTGCCGGGGGACTGGGACAGGACCACGACCCGGTCGCCGACGTAGACGCTCTCGTCGATGTCGTGGGTGACGAGCAGGATCGTCATCTCGTGGTCCCGCCGTACCGTGAGCACCAGGTCCTCCAGGTCCTCGCGGGTCTGCGCGTCCACCGAGCCGAAGGGTTCGTCCATCAGCAGCAGTGACGGCCGGAAGGCCAGGGCCCGGGCGATCGCCACCCGCTGCTGCATGCCCCCCGACAGCTGCCAGGGGTGCTTGCCCGCGGCGTCCGCAAGACCCACCTCGTCGAGTGCGAGGGCGGCGGCGGCCCGGCGAGCCGTACGGTCCAGACCGCGGCGGCGCAGCGGCAGCGCGACGTTGTCGCGGACGGTCAGCCACGGCAGGAGCGAGCGGCTGTAGTCCTGGAACACCACCGCGAGGCCGTCCGGTACGCCCGAAACGGGCGACCCGTTGGCCACCACCTGGCCCGAAGAAGGTTCCAGCAGCCCGGCCAGGCAGCGCAGCAGGGTGGACTTGCCGCATCCGGACGGGCCCACGATGCCGACCAGCCGTCATGTCATCGCTCCCGGGGGTGGTCGGTACGTCAGGACGGGCGGGCGCTGCTCATGTCCGGTACATCGCGGACTCGTCGGCACGCACCCGTACATCGAGTAGATAGGGGCCGTCATGGTCGAGCGCCGCGGTCAGCGCCGCGTCCAGCTCCGCAGCCGCGGTGACGGTACGGCCGGGCCGCCGCGGCGACCGCGACGGTCTCCTGAAGGCCCAGTATGTAGCGGAAGTCGTCGGGGAAGTCGCGCAACATGTTCAATTCGGTGGACCCCGGATTGCCGAACATGGTCGTCATGCCGGACCGCCGGCAGAAGTCGAAGAACGCGTCGCGGACGGTGGTCATACCGTTACCTTTCTGGACGCGTGGTGCCAGGCCAGCACCCGCCGTTCCACTGCCAGGAGTATCGAGTTGAAGAGGTAACCGAGGATTCCGAGGAGCATGATCGCAGACCACAGTGTGGGCAGATCGGATCGGCTCTGGGCGTCGGTCAGTTCGAAGCCGATTCCGTTCTCGGTGCCGGGGAGCAGTTCCGAGAAGACCATGAGGATGAGCGAAAGGGACAGGGCGAGGCGGAATCCGGCGAAGACCTTGGGCAGCGCGGACGGAATGACGATCAGCCGGATCCGGTCGGCCGGTGAGAGCCGGAACACCTCGGCAGTGGCGAGCTGCAGCGGATCGACGGAGGGGCGCCGTCGGCGGTGTTGAGCAGGATGGGCCAGACCGCACTGAAGACGATCGAGGCGAGCTGCATCTGCGTGCCGAACGTGAAGAGCACGATGAAGACGGGGACGATCGTTGGCGGCGGGATGGCCCGGGAGAACTGCAGCACCGGGTCGAGATAGGCGTACACCCGCTCCGACCTGCCGACCGCGAGGCCGACGGTCACCCCGAGGACCGCAGAGGCGGCGAGCGCGACGGCCAGCCGGGTCAGGCTCGGCACGATGTTCCCGGTCGCCGCTCCGGTAAGGAACAGGTGACCGGCCGGACCGGAGAACCAGAGGGTGTGCATCCGCGCGACGATCGCCGACGGCGGCGGGAAGAAGCCGCTGTGCGCGGAGCGGGTGGTGGCCTCCCAGGCCACGACCAGCACGGCGAACGGCAGCCAGCGCCGCAGCAGGCCGGTCATGATCGGTTCCAGCTGAAGAGCAGCCGCTCCGCACGCCCGAGCAGGGTGGCGATGATCAGGCCGAGGGTTCCCGCCCAGACCGTGCCCGCCAGGACGTCGAGGGCTCCGCCGGGGACGCTCTGCGCCTGGGAGATGAAGATCCCAAGCCCGTCGCCGAAGCCGGCGAGGAACTCCGAGCTGACCGCCACGATGAGCGCCACCGCGGCGGCGAGCCGTACTCCGGTCGCGATGAAGGGCCCGGCGGACGGCAGCGAGACCCGGATCAGCACCGGGACGGGCCCGAAGCCGAACGAGCGGAGGGTCTCCTTGGCGACCGGATCGACGTCTTGCAGGCCGTACATCGTGTTGAAGAGGATCGGCCAGACCGAGGCGAACACGACCAGTGGAACCTCCATCCCCAGTCCCGAGCCGAGCAGCAGTTCCGCCAGCGGGATCATCGCCACCGACGGGATCGGCCGCAGGAACTCGACGATCGCCCGGGACCCGGTGTTCAGCACCGGGACGCTGCCGAGCAGCAGCCCCAGGGGCACGGCCACCGCCACCGCGATGGCCAGGCCGAGGCCCCAGGCGATCATGGTGTGCTGGACCTGCCGCAGGAAGTCACCGTCGCCGAGCAGTGCTGCCGCCCGCGCCACCACGCTGGAGGCCGGGGGCAGATAGGAACGGTCCACCAGCCCTGCTCTGGTGAACGCCTCGCTCACCGCGAACAGGACCGCCACCCCGGCCGTCCCCCGCAGCCACCTGCCGGTGCGCGAGAGAGGCCGGGGCGAAGCGGGAACACCCATCAGGACACCGTCGTCATGAGGACGGGGTGAACAGGATCGAGCTGAGGTCCACCTTGCTCTGCAGCATGCCCGAGTTGGTCATCAGGTCGGCCAGCCGCTGCATGCGGGTCGCGTTCAGCGAGGTCGGGAAGCCCGGGAGCGTGATGATCGCCGCGGTCTGGGCGTCGATCTTGGTGTAGCCGGGCAGTACCTGCTCGACGACCTTGCGGTCCGTGGCGGCCAGCTGCTGGGCCTTGATGATCGCCCGCTGGAACGCCGCGGCCGTCTTGGGGTACTTGGTGGTGAAGTCCGCGGTGCCCACGTACCCGCTGATGGGCATGTCGGCCACCGGGTCGCTGCCGCCGTCCACGACGACCTTGGCGCCGAGCTTCTTCTGGGCGTCCGAGAGGAACGGCTCGACCGCGTGGATCGCGTCGACCTGTCCGGACTGCAGGGCCGCCGCCATCTGCGGGAACGGGACCGCCACGTACTTGACCTTGGTGGGGTCGACGTTGTTCGCCTTGACGATCTGGTTGAGGGTCAGGCTCTGGATGTTGTTGAGGATGTTGACCGCGACCTTCTTGCCCTCCAGGTCCTTGGCGGTCTTGATGTTCGACTTCGGCAGCGCGAGGACGTCCATCATGTTCGCCTTGAGGGTCGCACCCTCGGCGAGGACACGCAGCTTCAGCGTGCCCTTCTCGTTGGCCATCAGGAACGTGACGTAGTCCGCGCCGGCGATGACGTCGACGTCGCCCTTGATCAGCGCGGGCAGCGCCTGGATGCTCTGCTGCACGGGCTCGACCTGGACGGTGAGGCCCTCGGCCTTGAAATAGCCCTCCTTGATGGCGATGTGCAGGGCCGCACCATCGACCAGGGGGAGCGAGGCGACCTTGAGGGTGGTCTTCTCCAAGCCCTTGCCGGCGCTGCCGCCAGCGGCGGCGGGCTTGCTCGAACTGCTGCAGCCGGTCACGAACGAGGCGAGCAGCGCGGTGGCGATGACCAGGGCAGATCTTGATCTGGATTGCCGCATGGCACTCCTATCAGGCGGGGGGAATCCGGCCGGGCGGAGTTCTCGGTGGTCACGGAGCGAGGCCACCGGCGACTCGCATTGCGGCCGGATGATCACGGGCAGCCGGAGACTATCGCAGTACCGCAGCCATTCGCCCCAAGCCCCCACATTAGATCTAAATGCTCATTTTGAGGAAAAGTCCGGAATGGTAGTGAGATATGCGCCATCGTGGTCCCTATCAAATGGCACGTTCCAAGAAGCCCCGACCTGCATGAGGCCCGGACTGCCGCAGAACATCCCGAGAATCCGATAAATCCTGGTTTGGGGTGTTTTTTTCAAGCGAACTTTGCGGTTACTCCATGGCATGTGCTGAAATGTCGGTCATCGCCGGTGAGGAAACCCGGTTCCCCTCATCAGGGACGCGTTTCCGTCGGCGAGACAGAGGCCAGAGGGGGGCCAACCGAACACGGTGAGTGAGAGGTGCGACGCCGGATGCAGCCCAACGGC
Source organism: Actinomycetes bacterium (assembly GCA_025964615.1). Classification (GTDB taxonomy): domain Bacteria; phylum Actinomycetota; class Actinomycetes; order Streptosporangiales; family Streptosporangiaceae; genus RYN-227. Next base: position 34,293 of record JAOPYM010000570.1, on the reverse strand, counting down.
GAGGCTCGTCCCCTATCGGCAACGACGGAACGGCCCGGCCTGGCCCGCAGGCTGAGCCTGCGAAACTGGCGCGTGTCCCAGCGGCTCATCGCGCTGGTGCTGATCCCCACGATCTTCGCGGTCACACTTGGCAGCCTGCGCATCGCGGCGTCCGCCGGCAACGCGGCCTCCTACGCCAGGGTCGAGCAGCTGGCCGGCCTGGGCAGTGCCGTGACGGTCTTCACCCACGAGTTCGCCGCCGAACGGGACCAGAGCGCCGCGTACGTCGCAGCGGGGCGTGACCCGAGCCAGAAGGCCGGGCTGCTCCATCAGTACGCCAAGGTCGACGCCGCGGCGGGCCAGGTCCGCGCCCTCGCCGCCCGGATCGACTCCTCCTACGGGTCCGCCGCCGTCGCCGCGATCACCATCGTGGTCGACCGCCTGGACGGCATCACGCCGCTGCGCAACATCTCCACCGGCTCCGCCGTACCGGCCATCACCGTCATCGAGAAGTACTCCGCGTCCATCGACGAGATCCTCGGCTTCCTGGACGGCATCACGCAGGGCGGCAGCGACGCAGCCCTCGCCCAGGACGGACGGGCCCTGGCCACGCTGGCCAGGGCAAAGGAGCAGGCCTCGCTGCAACGCGGGCTACTGCTCGCCGGCATGATCGTCCAACGCCTCGATCCCGACGAGCTGTCCGCACTGCGCGACGCCAGGGCCAGGGAGGACAGCGAGCTCCTGTCCTTCCGGATCGCCGCGACCCAGAGCCAGCGGCAGCGCTATGACGACACCGTGATCGGCCCTGACGTCGACCGGGCAAGCGTGATCCGCCAGCAGGCGTTCACCTCGGCGGCCGTCTCCGGCAGGCTTCCCACGCAGATCACCTCGGGGACCGGCGCCCTCGTGTGGCAGGGGACCATGACGGCCACCATCGACAAGATGCGCGTCGTCGAGCAGGGCCTCGCGGGCGACATCCTCGCCCAGACCCGGAGCCGGCAGAGCGCCGCCCAACGCTCCGCCTTCATCGACGGGGGCGCGGCCGCCGCGCTGCTGGTGCTGGTGCTGGTCGCCACGCTGGTGATGGCGGGCTCCCTGGTCCGGCCGCTCCGCAGGCTGCGCAACTCGGCGCTCGACGTGGCGGGCAACCGGCTGCCCGGGCTGGTGGAGCGGTTGCGCGACCCTGCCGCGATCTCCGGAAGCATCGAGATCGAGCCGGTCGACGTCGACTCCACCGATGAGATCGGTCAGGTGGCCAGGGCCTTCGACGAGGTGCACCGCGAGGCCGTCCGGCTCGCCGCCAACGAGGCGGTGCTGCGCGGCAACATCAACGCCATGTTCGTCAACCTGTCCCGGCGCAGCCAGTCCCTGATCGAGCGTCAGCTGCGCATCATCGACGACCTGGAGCAGGGGGAGCGTGACGACGAACGCCTCGCCAGCCTGTTCCGGCTCGACCACCTGGCCACGCGTATGCGCCGCAACTGCGAGAACCTCCTCGTGCTCGGCGGTCAGGACCAGGTGCGCAAGTGGAACCAGCCCGTACCGCTCCTCGACGTGATCCGCGCCTCGCTGTCGGAGGTCGAGCAGTACGAGCGGGTCTCCCTGCGCATCCAGGGTGAGGTGTCGGTCGTCGGGTCGGTCGTCAACGACCTGATCCACCTGATCGCCGAACTCGTCGAGAACGCCATCACGTTCTCCCCCGAGCACACCAAGGTCGAGATCACAGGTCATCTGCTCAGCGGCGGCGGGGCCATGCTGCAGATCACTGACGGAGGCGTCGGCATGTCGGAAGAGGAACTGGACGAGGCCAACTGGCGGCTCGGTCACCAGCCGGAGATCGACGTTTCGGTGGCCCGGCGGATGGGCCTGTTCGTGGTGGGCAGGCTCGCGGGCCGGCACGGCATCCGGGTGGAGCTGCGCGCCTCGCCCACGGGCGGGCTCACGGCCTTCGGGCTGCTGCCGGCCCAGCTGATCGCCTTGGCCGAGGTGCCGTTGGTGCCGCTGCGCAGGCTCGACCCGCCGGTCGAGTCGTGGCGGTCGCAGGTGCAGCCGGAACCACAGCTGCGCCCGCCGCCCCAGCTCCAGCCGCAGCTACGGCCCGTACGGTCGGTGTTCCAGCCCGTACCCAAGCCCGATCCGTGGGCGGAACGACCCGTACTCCAGCCCACCCCGGTGGCGACGGCGGGCGCGCACTGGACCAACCGGCGGGTCGAGCGCTCGCCCATCTTCGAGGCGATGGAGTCGGAGTGGTTCCAGCGCCGCGACCTGCCCGGCGACCCGGGCGCCTGGCACTCTCCGGCGGACGCGGACTGGCAGGCCGCCGCCGATGTCGTCCAGACCCCCACGGCGAAGGGCCGTACCGCCGCCGGGCTGCCGCAGCGGGTGCCGGGCCAGAACCGGCTCGCCGGGGCGGTTCCGCAGCAGACCGCAGGACGGCAGGCGACCGCACACCCGCTGATGGCAGCTGCGCCGGTGCCACCTGCGCCGCCGCCGCTCCCGCCGCCCGTGCCGGCCGTGGCGGAGGCCGTCCGCAACCGCTTCAGCGGCCTGCAGCAAGGAGTCAATCGGGGCCGGGCCGAGGCCCGCGCGCAGTACAGCGAGACAGGAGACACCCAATGAACGAGCCGAACTGGCAGGACCTCGGCTGGCTGGCGACGAACTTCGTAGAACGGGTGCCGGAGGTCGCGCACGCGGTGGTGGTCTCGTCCGACGGACTCCCGATGGCGTACTCGAAGGGGTTTCCGCACGACCGCGCCGACCAGCTGTCCGCGATCGCCTCCGGGCTGACCAGCCTCACCCAGGGCGCCGCGTCCATCTTCGACGCGGGCGGCGTCAACCAGACCGTGGTCGAGATGGACCGGGGCCTGCTGCTGGTCATGGCGATCCGCAACGGGTCGGTGTTCGCGGTGCTCGCCTCTCCCGACTGTGACCTGGGGCTTGTCGCGTACGAGATGACCCTCCTGGTCGAGCGGGTGGGCCGGGTACTGACCCCGGCGCTGCGCGGCGTCGACGTCCAGCCCTCCTTCGGGGGACCGTCCCCGATCACGGAACTGGGTACCGGTCCGTCGCGTTAAGCGGCCGCAGCCCTGGGAACGGAGACACCGGTGGTGGAACAGGGGGACCCGAATTTCCTGGTACGCCCGTACACGATGACCGGCGGCCGGACCAGGCCCCGATCCGACGTGGCGATCGAGACCATCGTCACGTCGGTGCCGTACCCGCCGCATGACATCACCACGCTCACCCCGGAGCACCGGGCGATCATCGGCCTTTGCCGGGAGTGGCGTTCGGTGGCGGAGATCTCGGCGCTGTTGCGGCTGCCGCTCGGGGTGACCCGGGTACTGGTCGCCGACATGGCATACGAGGGGCTGCTGCGGCTGCATCAGTCCAACTCCGCAGACGAACAGCCGGACCGCCGGCTCCTTGAAAGGGTTCTCAGTGGACTTCGCAAGATCTGACGCCGGTCCGACTCTGATGTCGGTCAAGATCATTATCGGCGGGGGTTTCGGTGTCGGCAAGACGACCTTCGTGGGGGCGGTGTCGGAGATCATGCCGTTGCGGACCGAAGCTGTGATGACCGCCGCGAGCACCGGCGTCGACGACCTCTCCGCTACACCGGGGAAGACGACGACCACGGTCGCCATGGACTTCGGCAGGCTCACCCTGGAGACCGACCTGGTCCTCTATCTGTTCGGTACCCCCGGGCAGCAGCGGTTCTGGTTCATGTGGGACGACCTGGTCCGCGGCGCGATCGGAGCGGTGGTCCTGGTCGACACCCGGCGCCTGGAGGACTCCTTCGCGGCCATCGACTACTTCGAGGAGGCCCGCATCCCGTTCGTCATCGCCGTCAACGGTTTCCACGGGGAGTTCCTCTTCGCGGTGGAGGACGTGCGGGAGGCGCTCGCGGTACGCCCGCAGATCCCCATCGTCCAGTGCGACGCCAGGAGCAGGGAGTCGACCAAGGCCACCCTGGTCACCCTCGCCGAGCACGCCCTCGCCGCCGTAACCCGTTGACTCGTGGCGTTTACCGCACCGATTCCGGGAACGGTGCGGGAAACCCCACGACTCAACGACCTACGGTCGCGTAGGGACGCTGAGGGATTGCATGATTGGGGGCGTGGTGAATGAGATCAATACCTTTGTGGCACTTGGGGACAGTTTCACAGAGGGCATGTACGACCCATATCCCGATGGCGACCTCTACCGGGGCTGGGCGGACCGGGTGGCCGAGCACCTGGCCGTGCAACGGCCCGGCCTGCGATATGCGAACCTGGCCGTCCGCGGCAAGCTGCTTCGCCAGATCGTCGAGGACCAGGTGCCGCGGGCGATCGAGCTGAATCCCGACGTGGTCACCCTCTGCGGCGGCGGCAACGACCTGATCAGGCCCAGCGGCGACCCGGACACGCTGGCGCCGATCTTCGACGGAGCGGTGCGGGATCTGCGCGCCACCGGTTCGGAGGTCCTCATCTTCACCGGCCTCGATCCGCGCGGGCTGCGCGGCATGATGGGCCGGTTCCGGGGCCGGGCGGCCACCTTCAACATGCACCTGCGCGCCATCGCCGACCAGCACGGTGCACGGGTGGTGGACCTGTGGCCGATGAGTGTGCTGCACGACCCGCAGGCCTGGGATGAGGATCGGCTGCACCTGTCCCCGGAGGGGCACCGGCGGATGGCGCTGCGGGTCTGCGAGACCCTCGGGGTGCCGGTGGACGGCGACTGGCGGGAACCGTGGCCGCCGATGCCCGAACCGGACTGGCTGACCTTGCGCCGCGACGACCTGCACTGGGCCAGGGCCTACCTGCTGCCCTGGATCCAGCGGCGGGTGCAGGGCCGGTCCTCCGGTGACGGACGCGACCCCAAACGCCCGGACCTGCTGCCGCTCTAATCTGCTGGCGCTCGCTCCGCTCGCGCGGTGCTTGGGCCTTGACGCGCCGTCTTCCCTCGTCACTCAGTCGCTACGCTCCCTCGCTCCTCAGTCCAGACGACGCGGCCCAAGCACCTAGACCCGGGCGAGGCGCAGATGCAGGCGGACCAGGGTGCCGTCCCGGCCGGACCGGATCTCGATCAGGTCGCACAGCTGCCGGGCCACCCACAGCCCGGCGCCGCGGTCCCGGTCGGGGACGGGCGGTACGTGGCCGAGGAAATGGTCGTCGACGCCCGGTCCCGAGTCGATGACGTCGCACAGCAGCCGGCCGGGCTCGGTCCACGCCGCGATCGAGCCGTGCCCGCCGCCGTACTGCAGCACGTTCGTCGCCACCTCGTTGACGGCGATGACGAACCCGGCGGCCTGTTCGCCGCGTACCCCCGCCCGTTCCGCCGCCCACCTGGCGAACCGGCGGGTGGAGCGGAGCTCGCCGCCACCGAAGCGAAGCTGGTCAGCGTGCGACGGGGCCGGCGGCAGTGCGGTGCCGTTGCACTCGGCGTAGAAGTCGCGGGGCTCGACGTAGTCCGCCGGGCGGTCCGCGGCGAGCACCTCGGGATGGGTCCTGGCGGCGGCCTGCAGTACCGACGCGGGAAGTTCCCTCGTGTCGTGCGGGCAGAGCAGCCAGCCGGTCGTCGCGGCGAAGACGACATTGACCAGCGACTCGTACCGGGTCCATTCCAGCGTCTCGAAGGGTGTCAGCCCGGCCCACAGCGGCTCGCCGACGACGCGCGCCCGGCCGGGCCCCGGATGGTCGGCCACCCGCTCGTAGAAGGTGGCGAGCGTACGGGCCGGCGCATCGTAGACGTCCTGGGAGTCAACGAAGTCGACCTCGTCGCGCAGCTCGCCGAGTGCGTCGCGAAGGAGGGCGGCATTGGCCGGGGTGGTGACGACGATCACCGCGTCACCCGCCGTGAGGCCATCGGTGACGAACGGCAGCACCCCGGCGGCCAGCTCCGCGTTGGAGCCGTACGGCAGGGCCTGGTGCCTGAAGGTCATGGGCGGGGTCATGGGCTGGTCAATCACCTCACGGCGACAATAGACCGCTGGACGTTTTCCGGCGAGAGTTACAGTTTTCCCGGATAATCGGATACTCCCGACACGTGAAGGGTAGGTCAGGTGAGCTCCCCCCGGCTGCCGGAACACCTCGAAGTGCTGCTGACCGAAGAGCCCGTCCTCGACCTCTACGCGTACGGCCCCTGGCGGGTTCCCGACGGGCTGTACGAGTCGTTGCGGGACCGGGCCGTCGAGTTCGGCAGGGACGGGCGCGGGGCGACGCTGGCCCGCACGACCAGCGCCTTCTACGCAGAGTCGACCTCGGTGATCGGGGCGGAGCTGTGGTCCCTGCTGACCTGGCTCCTCGGCGTCTCGGCGATCAGGTCGGGTTCACGCGGGGACGTCGACTACGAGCTGCTCGCCGAGCTGCTCGCCAAGCCCGAGCCGCCGGTCCGCGACCCGCTGGCCTGGCTCACGCAGGGGGCCAGATTCCGCCCTCCCGGCCTCTGGCTGCCGGAGGCGGCAGGTGACGACCGTGACCGGCGGACCCTGATGTACGCGGTCGCCCGCGACTGCCTGGACGTGTTCGAAGGCCTTGAACCGGTGGAGGAACGCAGGCAGGCCCTCATCCGGCTGCACGAACTGCGGGCCGCGGACCCGGTGCTGCGCGAGCAGGACCTGACCGCGCCGCTCGGTGCGCTGGAGGGGCTCTGGGCGGCGAGCGCCGACGCCTCGATCCTGGCAGCGCTGCCCGAGCTGCACGGCCCGATCGGCTACCTGGAGTGGGCGCTGGGCGGGTTCACCTCGGCCCACCGGCATCTGCTCGGCGCGCTCCACGACGGGGACCCGCCCGACATGGCGGTGGCCCGGTTGCTGCTGCAGGCCGAGGCCACCGTCGTCCCCGCCGAGGTCACCGTCGCCCTCAGCGGCGGCGCGCTCGGCGACGCGGTGGGGGAACGGTTCAGGACGCTCCGCGAGGGCTACGTGGTCGAGAGCTGGCAGAGCGACGTACGGTCCTGGTTGTCGCGCGCACTGGTGGCCGGCGAGGCCGACGCCTGCCGCGCCTGGCTGGACATGGCGGTACGGGTGACAGGTGCCGTGCAGGGCCTGCCCGAGACCGCGACCAGTCCCAAGTGCCGGGTCCCGGTACGGGCCTTCCAGCAGGACCTGCGGCGCCTCTTCGAACCCCGCGCCATCGTCAACCCCCTGGCCGCAACCTTCGCGGGGCCGCCGCCGGACAGCGCCGCCGAGGTCGCGGAGACGGTCGCGGAGCCTGCCGGCGAGCTCGTCGGCCAGCCGGACCTGAGCGAGGCCCTCCGCGAGGTTCTCGGCGCCACCGACCGGCCCGTACGGCTCCTTGTCGCCGGCCCCGAGGGCACCGGCAAGGGCACCGCCGTGGCGGCGATCGAGCGGGCGCTGATCGACCGTGGCGCCATCCGCGACTCCTCCTGGATCTCCGACCAGGTGTTCCCGAACTTCAATGGCAGCGACGCCGTCATGTGGCTGCAGAACCGGGTCCGCGAGTGCGTCGAGGGACGGCTCCTGCTGGTCGTCGACGACCTCGACAAACTGGCCGGGTACGACCGGTGCGGGGTGATCGTCGTCGAGGAGCTGCGCCGGCTGGTCGCCAGGAACCGGCGGCTGCACGTCGTGGTGCTGTGCCGTAGGGGCGGCGACGACCGGTTGTTCGCCGCCAACCCGGCCCTGGTGCAGTACTTCCGGGTGGTCAGGACCCGGGAGTTCGGCGAGGACGACTACACCGAGCTGTTCCGCCGGGCGGTCACCGGCAGAGGCGCGCTGGTCGCCAAGGACGTGGTCAGGACCGCCGGCGTACTGCTGGCCCGTACCCCGCCGCTGCTCAACCTGCGCAACGCCCGCCTCGCCGACTACCTGGCCGAACAGGGCGTGGCCGCCGCACGCGGGCGTACGGGCCGTACGCCCGCTCCGGAGGTCATCGCGGCGGACCTGCCGCAGCGGCTGATCACCGGCGGCAGCGACCTGGATCCTGCCGCCGAGCTGGCCGCCGTGGCGGGCATCGCCGGGGTCAAGCGTGAGGTGGACCTGCTCGTCGCGGAGGCGAAGGCCGCCAGGCTGCGCCGCGCGGCGGGCATGCCGGCCGCATCCCGCCCGCGTCAGCTGGTCTTCACCGGGAACCGGGGAACCGGCAAGACCAAGATCGCACGCATCCTCGGCCGTATCTTCGCCGACCTCGGTGTCCTGTCCTCCGGGCACCTGATCGAGGTGGACCGGGCCGATCTGGTCGGCGAGTACACCAGCGAGAGCGGCCCGAAGGTGCGCCGTGCGGTCGAACGGGCCGCGGGCGGTGTGCTGGTGATCGACGAGGCGCACATGCTGAACGCCGCCGAGTCGCCACGCGACCGGGAGGCCATCGACGTGCTGCTCGCGGCCGTGCAGGACTATCCCGAGGATCTGGTGGTGGTGCTGTCCGGCCCGGACGGCGAGATCAACGGGCTGCTCAAGCGGGAGCAGGAGCTGGCCGCGCTGTTCCCCAGGGTGGTCCGCTTCGCCGACCTCGCAGAGGACGAACTGGTCGAGGTGTTCGCGGGCAAGGCCGCCGACGCCGGGTTCGCGCTGCACGACGGCGTGCTGGCCAAGGTAGGTGCCCTGGTGCACGCGGCGCCGCGCGGCGGGGCCTTCGCCAACGCCCGGCTCATGGTCAACCTGCTGGACCGCGCCGTCGCGATGCAGGGCCGCAGGGTGCTCGAGGACGGCATCGTCGACGAGACCGAGTCCCTCGACGAGCTGTTCGTGGTGGACATCCCCGACTCGCTCGCGGCGTCGGGCCGGATCGAGCTGCCCGGTGATCCGCTGGCCGAGATCGACCGGCTGATCGGCCTGGAGGACGTGAAGCGGGAGGTACGGCTGCTGGTCGCCGAGGTGAAGGCCGAGCAGCTCCGCAGGGAGCACGGGGTGCCGATCGCCGCGCCCACCAGGCACATGGTCTTCACCGGGTCGCCGGGCACGGCCAAGACCACCATCGCCCGGTTGGTCGCCGCCGTCTACGCGCAGCTCGGGCTGCTGTCCTCCGGGCATCTGGTCGAGGTCGGCCGGGCCGACCTGGTGGGGGAGTACGTCGGCCAGACCGCCCCGAAGGTGCGCGCCGCGGTGGACCGGGCGCTCGGCGGGGTGCTGTTCGTCGACGAGGCGTACGCGCTCACTCCGGCCGACTCGGCCCGCGACTACGGTCACGAGGCGGTCGCCGAACTGCTGCGGCTGATGGAGGAGCAGCGGGCCGACCTGGTCGTCATCGTGGCCGGATACGAGGGGGAGATGCAGCGGTTCAGGGAGTTCAACCCTGGTCTCGCCTCCCGCTTCCCGACGGTCATTCACTTCCCGGACTACACCGACGACGAGCTGGTCGCCATTTTCGAGCTGATGGCCGCGGAGGCCGGGTTCGTTCTCGCCGACGGGGTCATCGAGGCGGTCAGGGAGACGGTACGGGGTGAGCCGCGCGGCACGTCCTTCGGCAACGCCCGGGTGATGCGCAACCTGCTGGACCGCGCGATCTCGCTGCAGGCCCACCGCATCACCTCGGCGGCCGAGGCGGTCAACGGCGACGAGGTACGGCTGCTGCGCCCCGCCGACCTGCCCAACGGCACCCCCAGGCCCATCGCCGACTCCGGCCTGGGCCAGTACCTGTAAACGGCACTCGCTGTGTTCATGGCCGCGCCTTCGGCACGGGCTCCCTCGCTCCTCGGTCCAGGCCACGCGGCCCGAGCACTCGCCCTCGTCCTAAGGTTCTGCGGTCTGGTAGGCGGAGGCTTGCAGGGTGTAGAGCTCGGCATAGAGACCGCCGTCGCCCACCAGGGTGTCGTGGTCGCCCTGCTCGATCACCCGCCCGTGGTCGAGCACGTAGATGCGGTCCGCGTACCGGACGCTGGCCAGGCGGTGGGTGATCAGCAGCACGGTCCGCCCGTCGGCGTGCGCCCGGATCCGCTCGAACAGCGCGTGCTCGGCCCGCGCGTCCAGGGCGGCCGTCGGCTCGTCGCAGATCAGCAGCGGCGCGTCCCGGTAGAAACCGCGGGCCACCGCCATCCGCTGCCACTGCCCGCCCGACAGCTCGGCGCCGTCCTCGAAGCGCCGGTCGAGCAGGGTCTCGTACCCCTGGGGCAGTTCCTCGATCACCTGATCGGCGCCGGAGGCCTGCGCCGCCGCGTCCAGCCTGCCCTCGTCGCGGCCCATGGTGATGTTGACCCGGGCGGTCATCGGCCAGTGCGTGTACTCCTGTGCGATGACCGCGATGTGCTCGCGCAGCCGGTCGGGGTCGATGTCGCGCAGCGACACCCCGTCCCAGCGGACGTCGCCCGAGTCGGGGTCGTACAGGCCGGCGAGGATCTTGGCCAGCGTCGACTTGCCCGATCCGTTCTCGCCGACCAGCGCGACCACCTCCCCGCGCCGCAGCTCGACCGTGACCCCGTCCAGCGACCTGGTCCCGCCGCCCGGGTAGGTGAAGACGATGTCATCGGCGACGATCCGCTCGAAGGGCCGGCTGCGTTCGATGCCGCGCTGCGGGATGCGCTTGTCCCCGGCCGCGCAGAAGTCGAGGTAGTCGCGGAAGTACAGGCCCTGTTCGTAGGTCCGGTTCACCGCGTACACCAGGTTGCCCAGCGAGGACTGACCGGTGCGGATGGCCAGTACCGCCGTGCCGGCCACCGCGAGCGGCACGTCCCCGGCCCACAGCAGCAGGCCGAGCGCCAGGTAGACCACGGCGAGCGCGACGCCCTTCAGCGCGTCGCCCGTCATCCTGGCGACCATCTGCTGCCGGGCGATGTCGAGCTCGATCAGCTGCGCGTAGCGGGAGAGCTTCCCGTACTCGCCGAGCAGGAAGTCCGGCATCGCGAACGACCGGATCTCGGCGGCGGCCTTCCGGTCCACCATCAGGTCCGACAGCATCCACGTGCGGCGGCTGGTCGGGATCAGGGTCAGCGTCATGAGGTAACGCATCCGGGCCGCGCGCACCGACGCCCAGCCGTCCGGCAGCGCCGTCAGCACGAGCAGCGGCAGCAGGAGCGGGTGGAGCACACCGAGCACGCTCGCGGCGGCGGCGAGACCGACCGCGCCGGTGATGACGTCGATGGTGGTCTGCACCACGGCGGAGGCCGCGATCGTGCCGCGGATCCCGGCCCGCTGCATGGCGTCGTGGAAGTCGGAGTCGTCCAGGGCGGCCAGTTCCACCCGCGTGGTGATCTCGAAGAGGCGGGTCCGGACCAGCCGGTCCACCTGCGGGTCCAGGCGGGCCTCGGAGAGCCCGGCGACGGCCTGCAGCCCGGCGCGAAGCCCGGTCGCGATCCCGACGAGTACCAAGGACGGGAGGGCGGCCTTGACCCTGCCCGGGGTGGGCCCGGCGGCGAACAGCGCGCTGAGCACACCGGTCGTGGCCAGCAGCCCGAACGCGGTGAAGATCCCGGCGATGAGGTTGAGCCCGATCGAGGCCGCCGTGTCGATCCGGCTTGCCGTCCAGGCCAGCCTGATCGCCTGGGAGATCAGCGCGGGCAGCTTCCTGGCGATCGCCGCCATCCCCGTCCCCGCCATCTCCTCCGTGTGCTCATACCACTTGAGGGTGGCCATCCGCACTCCGTCGGGCGGTTCAGGCCGGACCCTTGCCCGTTTCCGGAGGAATCGCAGGAAACCCGGTAGCTGCCCCATCCCAGCAGTGTGCATCGCAGGACGGACGCCGCCCAGGCCAAATCTCACACAACAGGGTGACCTGAGGGTCTTGACTCCATGCTGGAGAGGGACGCGGGGCCCCCGCGGGTTGCCTACTGTGGCGGGATGAGCGACATATGGCCGCAAGGCCCGCCCGCACCGCAGGTTCCCGTACGGCGACGGCGGCGGCGGTGGCCGAGGGTGCTGCTGGCCGTGGTGCTCGCGATGGCCGTCGTCGGTGCCGGCGGCTACTTCTACCTGGACTCGCGTCTGCACCGCACCGACGTGCTCGGCGACTACCCGGGGCGGGTGGCCGACACCCCGGGCACGAACTGGCTGATCGTCGGCACGGACAGCCGGGTCGGGCTGACCGCCGCGCAGCGCAGGCAGTACGCGACCGGGCAGGCCGTGGGCAGCCGGACCGACTCGATGATGCTCCTGCACACCGGGGCGGGCGGGACCTCGCTGGTCAGCCTGCCCCGCGACTCGTACGTCCCGATCCCCGGGCACGGCTCCAACAAGCTCAACGCCGCGTTCGCGTTCGGCGGGCCGAAGCTGCTGGTCCGGACGGTCGAGGCCGCCACCGGCATCCGGATCCACCGCTATGCGGAGATCGGGTTCGGCGGGTTCGTCGGGGTCGTCGACGCGGTCGGGGGAGTGGACATGTGCATCGCGACGCCGCTCAAGGACCCCAAGGCGGGCCTCAACCTGAAGGCGGGCTGCCAGACCTTGAACGGCACGCAGGCGCTGGGCTACGTGCGCACCAGGAAGTTCGCCAGCGCGGATCTGGAGCGGGTGAAGCACCAGCGGGAGTTCTTCTCGGCACTGATCCACAAGACGACCAGCGCCGGTGTCCTGCTGAACCCCTTCCAGAGCGTTCCGCTCGCACTGGGTGCCACCGACAACTTCTCGGTGTCCAGCGGTGACAACCTCACGGACCTGATGAGCCTGCTGTGGTCGATGCGCGGGATGGGATCGGGCGGAGGTACGACGACGACCGTGCCGGTGGGCGGTTTCGGCTCGGCGCCGGGAGTCGGTTCCTACCTGACCTGGGACCGGGTTCGATCCCATGCGCTGTTCCAGGCGTTGCGAACCGATACAAAAGTCCCGAAGACCTGACCTTCTCTTTGCGGCTCAGTGCCATCGTATCGACGTAGATCCGGGAATTACTCTCAGTAAGACTTCGTCTACGGAAAGTGAGCGCACCATGAAGAAGTATCTGAAATGGGGCGGAATCGGCTTCGTGGTCTGGTACTTGGTCGCCAAGCCTCACCAAGCGGCCAGCGTGGTCCACGGCATGATCAACGGGCTCGCGGCAGCGGCGAACTCGCTCGGCCAGTTCGTGAGCTCGATGCCGTAGACCGTGGGAGGTCGCCGGCCCCGTGCCTGTCCGGGCACGGGGCTTCTGTGCGTCAAAGTAACGGTGTGTGACAGTTGGAGGTGACCTCAATCACATACATCCGCAGGCCGCTACATGAAACTCTCTTTGAGGTCAGGGACAGTTGGGCACAACTGAATAGGGTCAGTGTGTCACTGCGTAACAAGAGGGACGGCGACCGATGAAGAAGAACCTCCGCTATGTGGCCATCGCCTTCGTGTTGTTCTACCTGTTCAGTCAGCCCACGAACGCCGCCAACGTGGTGAACGGCGCGTTCCACCAGCTCGCGGGCGCCGGTGACTCGGTGGCGAAGTTCGTCAACCAGCTGGGCAAGTGAGCAGGTCGGGCATCGGGGGCCGAATCCGGTTTTTTCGTCATACCGGCCCATCGGGTTAGCTTGACGGCGCCACGTCGTTAGGATCGGCATCATGTCTGTCTATGACGTGGAGATCAGTGGCCTGCAGGGTGGCTCTGCGGACCTCGCACAGTATCGGGGCAAGGCCGTGTTGGTGGTCAACGTGGCCTCCAAGTGCGGCCTCACCCCTCAGTACACAGGGCTTGAGGGCCTTCAGCGGCGCTTCGCGGGACGCGGGTTCAGCGTGCTCGGTGTGCCCTGCAACCAGTTCGGCGGCCAGGAACCGGGTACCACCGAGGAGATCGCGGAGTTCTGCTCGGCGACCTACGGCGTCAGCTTCCCGCTGACCGAGAAAGTCGAGGTGAACGGCGAGGGGCGGCACCCGCTCTACGCCGAGCTCGTCGACACCCCCGACGAGTCGGGTCATACCGGTGACATCCGCTGGAACTTCGAGAAGTTCCTGGTCGGCTCGGACGGCGCGATCACCCGGTTCTCGCCGCAGACCGAGCCCGACACCGACGAGATCGTCACCGCGATCGAGAAGGCCCTGCCCGCCTCCTGACCAGCGCCGGCAACCGCGCAGCGAACCGCCCCCGAGCGTCTCGGCAGGGGCGGTTCGTCATTTCCGTCTCCGCCTCAGGAAGGAGGACCTCACGCCAGAGGACTAGCTGAATATCGCCTGAAAGCCGGATGACTGTCCTGCCATCCGATGAAACGGTAGAACCTATGATCACTGCGACGCCGCAGTCCGCCCCCCCGGTGATCAGGCCGTTCCGGGTCTTGGGCCGCGCGGTCACCGGAGTCCTCGTCGAGGAGTGGCACAAGCTCACCGTGCTACCCGGGCTGCGCCTGCGGCTCGGCCCACGCGCCTTCCCGCTGACACTCGGCTCGACCGCGCTGGTCATGGTGATGTGGCTGGGTCAGATGACGACCGCCGGGAGCTCGGCCGTCGTGTGGATCGGCGGCGTCTCAGCCCGGCTGCCCATCGATGTGGCGGTGGCCAGGTTTCCCGGGTCCATGTTCGCGCCCGCGCCCAATCTGCCGGTCTGGGGCTCGCTCGCCCAGGTACTGCTGGTCTTCGGGCTCGCGGAGGCCTGGCTGGGCGCCGGCAGGACGCTCGGGATCTCCCTCCTGGCGACCGCTCTCAGCTCGCTGGGCGGCCGGCTCATGTGCGAACTCGGCCCGCACCATCTCCTCGGCCTGCCGTACCAGGCCTCCCTGCTGCTCGACACGGGCCCGTCGTCTGCGGTGGTCGCCCTGATGGTCTACGTCTGCCTGCGCCAAGGTGCCTGGCTCGGCCTGACCGCGACGATCATCGTGATGGTGGGGGAGCTGGTCGTGCTGCCCAACATGGCGGGCCGAGAGCACATCATCGCCATCGTCACGGCGCTACTCGCCGCCCTGCCGCTGCTGGCGCGGGACCGGCAGCGCCACCGTGTCCCACTGCCCGTTGCGGACTTCGTGAGACTGTCGGCGCGCTGCCGGGCCTGAGCGGCCAGTCAGTGGCGCTCACTCTCCTCGAGCACGGTGACCAGTGCCCTGCGCAGGGTCACGTCCACTCCGGGAGTGCGCCACAGGTGCTGAGCGGCGTCCGAGAGGTCGTTCCAGCTGACGTCGCTCGGCAGGTCGGACGGTGCCTGTACCTCCTCTGGATCGCCGCCTTCGAGGATCTTCGAGATACTGCCCGGAGTCCAGCTGAGCGTGGTCTCCAGGCCCCGGGCCACCAGTTCGGTGACGGGTGACTTCCCGGCACGGACCCGGCGCAGGTGGGCGATCGAGATCCGGCTCTTGTCGGAGACCTCGTTCCACGACATGCCCAGTTCCACCCGGCGTCTGTTCAGGACGATGGACAGGCGGTTGGTCATCGACACTTCCTTCCGTAAGGCTATCAGAGCGAACATTAGCGCCGGTGCCGTGCACATGTGCGGCGGTTCCTGGATTTGGCATAGATCCACACGGAAACTTCAGCATTCGACTGGCGCTTCACGGATAAGAGCGCTAATCTGCGCTCGTGACTGGAAAACGTATGCTGCTCCCCTTCAGCCCCCGGCTGCTCCGGCTCTGGCGGGAACGTCGCGGTTATCTTCAGGCGGACCTAGCTCGCCGTTGTACCGAACAGGGCACCCCCGTGTCAAGGTTCCAGGTGATCCGCGCGGAGACCGGGCGTAACCGGCCCCAGCCGCAGATCCTGGTCGCCTTCGCCAGGGCACTCGGCATCGAGGTCGAGGACCTGCTGACCGAGCCGGAAGAAGGGTGCGAGGGCCAGGACTCATGACCACCCGGCGGCCGACGGCAAGACCACCGCCATCGGTACCACCACCAGCAGGCGGCACCCCGCCCAGGGCCGCTCCGCCGTTCGTCAGCGGATCGGAGAGGCCCTGGACGGCGGGGCCGCACCCCACGCGTAACGAGAAGTTCCCCTGGCGGGCGTCCGGCAGCGGCACACAGGTCGTCCCGCCCGGACAACCTCACCAGCGTGAAGGTCGCCATCGTGGCCGAGTCGTTCCTGCCCCGGGTCAACGGGGTGACCAACTCGGTCTGCCGGGTCTTGGACCACCTCGCCGCTCGCGGCCACGACGCACTCGTCGTCGCGCCCGCACCCGGCCCGGACAGCTACACCGGGTTTCCGGTACGGCTCGTCTCGGGCGCCGCCCTGCCCTTCTACCGTTCCTTCGTCGTCGGGCTGCCCAGCCGGAGGGTGGAGGACGCCCTGCGCGACTTCGCACCGGACGTGGTGCACCTGGCCTCGCCACTGGTGCTCGGCGCCTCCGGGGCCGCCGCCGCACGCCGGCTCGACATCCCCGCAGTGGCCGTCTTCCAGACCGACGTGGCGGGGTTCGCGCGCAGGTACGGCCTGCGGGGCACCGACCACGTCATCTGGTCCTGGCTACGGCACATCCACGACCAGACGGCCCGTACCCTCGCCCCGTCCACGCCGACGCTGCGCGAACTGGAGAGATGGGGGATTCCCCGACTCGCGCTGTGGGGCCGGGGGGTCGACCAGGAACGATTCCACCCCCGGCACAGGTCCGCGGCCCTGCGCCGCGAGCTGGCCTCCGGCGGTGAGGTGCTCGTCGGTTATGTGGGCAGGCTCGCGGCGGAGAAGCGCCCGCACCTGCTGGCCCTGCTGCACGACCTGCCGGGTGTACGGCTCGTGGTGGTCGGCGACGGACCGGAGGAACGGCGGCTCAGGCGGCAGCTCCCGAATGCGGTGTTCACCGGCTTCCGCTGCGGTACGGAGCTCTCCGAACTGGTCGCCTCGCTGGACGTGTTCGTCCATACCGGCGCCAATGAGACCTTCTGTCAGGCGGTTCAGGAGGCCCTCGCTGCCGGGGTGCCCGTCGTCGCACCCGCCGCCGGCGGACCTCTCGACCTGGTCCGTCCCGGCGACAACGGGCTGCTCTACCCGCCCGACGACGGTGCGGCGCTGCGGGCGGCCGTGGCCACCCTCGTGGCCGACGGGGACGAGCGGACCCGGATGGGCGGCCAGGCGTTCAGATCGGTGCGGGGGCGCACCTGGCAGGCGGTCTGCGACGCCCTCATCGGCCACTACCTGGAGGCCGCCTACGGGGCCGTCGCCGAGCAGGCCGCATGACGGGGTTCCCCTTCGTGGTGTCGGTGCACGACGTGGCACCCGCCACCGCGGCGGCCACCCGGCGGTGGGTGTCCGATCTCGACGCCCGCAGCGTGCCCGCGACGCTGCTGGTCATCCCGGGCCCCTACGGTGACGGACCCGGGCTCCGCGACGACCCCGGTCTGGTCGCGTACCTGCACAACGCGGTCGGGCGGGGGCACGAGCTGGCGCTGCATGGATTCCGGCACGCGGGGGTGCCCGGCGGCCCGCAGTGGCGCCGGGCCGTCAACCAGGTCCTCGCGAGGGGGGCGGGGGAGTTCTGGTCGCTCACCGAGGACCAGGCGGGCGAGCTGCTCAGGGCCGGTCTGGAGGTACTCGCGGACGTCGACATCGGCGTGACCGGCTTCACCCCGCCGGGCTGGCTGGCCTCGCCCGGGGCCCGGCGGGCGCTCGCCGGACTGGGCTTCCGCTACTGGACCAGCCACCTTGCCGTACACGATCTGACCTGCGGATCCGCCCGCCGGATGCCCGCACTCTCGCACCGTCCGGGCGGAGCGGGGGAGCGGGCCGGGGCGCAGCTGATGGTCGCCGCGGCGCGATCCCTGGCCCGGCGGGGCCGCCCGTTCCGGATCGCCCTGCACCCGGCGGACCTGGACCGCCCCGGTCTGCGCGAGGCGGCGTTCGCCGCGATCGAGGTGGCTGTGGCCGAGGGCGGCCACCCGATGACGTACGAGACCCTGGTCTCCTGCTCATGAGGATTGTGCAACTGGCGAACCTCTATAGTCCGGTTTCCGGGGGTCTGCGGACGGCCGTGGACGCGCTCGGCAGGGGCTATGCCGAGGCCGGTCACGAACGGGTCCTGGTGGTGCCCGGCAAGGTGTTCGCCCGGCGGGAGACCGACGCGGGTCTCGTGGTGACCGTGCCCGGGCCCTCCGTGGCGCCCGGCTACCGGTTCGTACTCGATCCCCGGCCTGTGCTGCGGGTCCTCGAACGGCTGCGCCCCGATGTGATCGAGGTCTCGGACAAGGCGACACTGGCGGTGGCGGCCCGCTGGGCCGGGCGGCATGGCGTACGGTCCGTGCTGTTCTCGCACGAGCGGCTTGACGCGATACTGGCCCACCGGGTGCCGGGGCCGTTCCCCCTGAGCCAGGCCGCCGACTGCTGGAACCGGCGTCTCGTGTCGATCTTCGACGCGGTCGTGGTCACCTCCTCCTTCGGCGCCGCCGAGTTCGCCAGGGTCGGCGCCCCAGCCCTGCACCGGGTCCCGCTCGGGGTCGACCTGGACACGTTCCGGCCGCTCCCGGCCGCGCCCTCCTCGTCAGAGTCGGACGAGGTACGGCTCGTACATCTGGGCAGGCTGTCGGCCGAGAAGCGGCCCGGACTGGCCCTGGCTGCGGTCGCCGAACTCCACCGCCGCGGTGTTCCGGTCAGGCTCGACGTCCTCGGCGAAGGGCCGCTCGGCCCCTCTCTCCGCAAGGCCGCCGCGCGGCTCCCCGTGACCTTCCACGGGCATGTGGGATCCCGCGCCGATGTGGCCCGCCTGCTCGCGAGCGCCGACGCGGCCCTGGCCCCCTGCCCGGTCGAGTCGTTCGGCCTCGCCGTGCTCGAAGCGCTCGCCTGCGGTACGCCGGTGGTGGCCGCGGACCTGGGGGCCGCCGGCGAGCTCCTGGTCAGGGGCGCCGGGCTGGTCGCCCGGCCCACCGGGGAGGGCTTCGCGGACGCGGTGACCGAGCTCCTCGGCTGGCCGTCATCCTGGCGCCGCCGGGCCGCCCGCGGCCGCGCCGAGTGCTATCCCTGGTCGGCCAGCATCGCCGGCATGCTCGCGGTCCACACCGGGGGTGGTGTCCGGGTCCGCTGAGGCGGCGGTAACCTCATTGACGTGCGAAGGTTCTTCACCCCCGGCTGGCTGGGACTCCATGCGCTGGCAGCAGCTCTGTTCGGCTCGTTCGTGGGCTTCGGCTGGTGGCAGTTCCACCGCGCCGTGGGCGGCAACATGCGCAGCTGGGGCTACACCTTCGAGTGGCCGGTCTTCGCGGTCTTCGTGATCGTGATGTGGGTCAAGATGATGTACGACGAGCTGCATCCTGGGGACAAGGTGGCCATCGAGAAGGCCAAGGCCGCCGACGCCGCGGGGATCGTCACCGCCGCGCAGGTCATCGAGCGGGACGAGCAGAACGACCCGGAACTGGCCGCCTACAACCGTTACCTGACCCGGCTCGGCACTGAGACGAAGCGCTGAGCCCGAGAACGACAAGGTGTGATCACTGTGGAAGCCGCCCTGAACCGGTACCGCGTCATGGCCAACGTGGTCGGGGTGGCCCTGGTGCTGCTCGCCGTGGGCATGGTGCTCAAGTACACCCCGATCGGCTGGCCGCTGATGGCCAATACCGTCGCACCGATCCACGGGGCCCTCTACATGATCTATCTCGTACTCGCCTTCGACATGTGGCGGCGGACCGGCTGGCCCCCGGCCAAGATGGTGATCATGGTGCTGGCGGGCGTCGTGCCCTTCATGACCTTCGTCGTCGAGCGCAAGGTCGTCCGCGAGGCGCGCGAACTCTCCCCGGCCTGAAGCATGGGGACCGGAAGGGGCCGGACCGGCGGTGTTGCACGAGGACACCGCCGGTCCGGCTGTGATGGACGCCGGTGCTGTGGGGGCATGCTGCACCGGCATCCGGTGGCCGGCGGCGTGCGCGGGCCGCTGGTGGAGGCCCGGTACGGCCGAGGACCCGAGGTGTTTCGCCGGCAGTCGCCGTGCACCGGATGCGCCGCCAGAGGCGACGACCAGGTGCGGGCGTGGCGGGAATGTCCTCGGCCGTACGGGCCTGGGTTCGCGGGAGATCGGCCATCCTGGCGATGGCACTGAGCGTGACGAACGGGAGGTGGTGCGGCAGGCCGGATGTGAGCCGTCTCCCCGCGGGTCCGCCCTGCCGCACCACGTCGGCCCCCCCTCCGCTGCTAACTCTGTGTAACGATCTCGCGACGTTGAATACCCCTTGGTTATGCGGGAGTAAACCCAGGTCAACGAATCGTTGGGGAACGCGTCCGGGCCGGAGACGGTGACAGGCCCTGCCTGCCAAGGGTTTCCGCGTCGTGGTGGCCCGCGAGAAAAAGTTCGCTGGCGGCAGTGGCCGGGGCGGTTCCGCCCTCAGATATCCGGGCGCGGGCCCGCCTGTCCGGCCTCCCTGCCGGCTAGGTCCGCACGCTGTCCTGTCCCCTGCCATGTAAGTGCGGAACCTGCCAAGTTCACGCGGACAGGACAGCCTGCACCCGGAAGAACGCCCCCAGGTCTTTGTCTTCGGCCACGATCCCGCCCTTCACTGAGCCCGAGCGGGATTCTAGTACGCCGTTCTAGATGACCGGGATCACCTGGTCGCCCAGCACCTCCAGGGGCGTGATGGAGGAGACGTCCTTGACGCTGCCGTGCGCGAGCGTGAAGCCGTACCCGGCGAGCCGCCCCAGATCGTCGATGACCTTCTGGGCATTCTCCCCCTTCTCGCCCAGGTCGAAGTTGTAGAGCACGGTCTTCTCGATCGCGTCGTAGTCCGTGCCCTCGCTTTCACAGTGCCCCCTGAGCACCTCCAGCTTGTGCTCCAAGTCCGGGCCCGGGAACAGGTTGCAGGCCTGGGCGTACTTCGCGACCAGCCGCAGCGTCTTCTTCTCACCCGACCCGCCGATCAGGATCGGCGGGTGCGGACGCGACAGGGCCTGCGGAGAGTTGAGGGTGCGGGCCAGCGCGTAATGGGTTCCGTCGTAGGGCCCGTCGCTCGAACCCCACATCTGCAGGAAGATCTGCAACGTCTCCTCCAGGCGTTCGAACCGCTCCGCCAGCGGAGGGAAGAACAGGCCGAGCCCGAGCGACTCCTCCTCGTTCCAGGCCGCCCCGATACCCAGCATGGCCCGTCCGCCGGACAGCACGTCCAGTGTGGTCACGGCCTTGGCGAGCAGTCCCGGATCACGGTAGGTGACCCCGGTGACCAGGGTGAGCAGCTTGACGTTCGAGGTGTGCGCGGCGAGATAGCCGAGCGCCGTGTACGCCTCGAGCATCTCGTGCTCAGGCGGGCCGATATGGCCGATCTGCCAGACGTGGTCCATGACGCTGAGCCGGTCGAACCCGGCCTCGTCGGCCGTACGGGCCACGTCGGCGAGCTCGCGGCCCAGCCGCGCCGGACCACTGGGCCAGGTGAAGTCCGAGATGTGCAGACCCAATTTCATCGTTGCGCTCCTTCAGCTTAGATCGGCGGCACTCCCCCGAGCCTGCCACGCCCGCGCGGCAGCCTCCAGTCCCCCCCAGCAAAGCAGTGAACTTGAAGATTGTTCTTCGCGAGATCGATGCTGATCCACTGTGCGTCCCCGTACGTTGATACGTGGACGCAAAGTGGATCGGAGAACGCTGCTGCTGGGGCGCCGTCCGAACTGAGCCTCAGAATCGGGCGAGCACGGCCCTCGCAGCGGAGTCGTCCGGGAAGGCGTCGTAGGTGCCGTTCGCGAGCAGCTCCTTGGCGGCACGGTGGGCGGCGGCGTACGTCGCGAGCATGAGGCTCCCGCCGAGGCTCATGCGCCGTACACCGACCGTCGCGAGCTCCTTGACGGTCGGTCCATCCGGCTTCGCCAGGACGTTGACCGGCAGGGGCGAAGCCGCGACGAGGGTTTCCAGCGCCGCCAGGTCGAGCAGCCCGGGGACGAACAGGCAGTCGCCGCCGGCGGCCGCGTAGACCCGCGCGCGGGCCAGCACCTCGGCGGGCCGTCCGGCGAGATCCCCCACCTGGTACAGGTGGACGTCGGTCCGCGCGTTGATGAAGAAGTCCGGTACGCCTGCAGCGTCCGCGGCGTCCCTCGCCGCGCGGATCCGCGCCGCCTGAGCCTCGACATCGAAGAGCGGGGCGGGGCCGTCCTCAAGGTTGATGCCGACCGCACCCGCCCGGATGATCTCGGTGACCGTGGCGGCGACGTCGTCGGGTGCCGGGCCGTACCCGCCCTCGATGTCGGCGGTGACCGGGAGGTCCACCACAGCGGTGATCCGCGCGACCGCCTCGGCCATGGCGCTGCGGCTGATCTTCTGTCCATCGGGCAGCCCCAGCGACCAGGCGACTCCGGCGCTGCCGGTCGCGATGGCGGTCGCGCCCGCGTCGGCGACCACCTGGGCGCTGGCGGCGTCCCACACGTTCGGCAGTACGAGCAGATCGTCATGGAGAGCGCGCAGCCTGCGGGCCCGTTCGTTCAAGGTCATGTTCCTGAGCGTACGGCCCCGGACACCGGCCCAGAAGGGCCAATGCCCACCCGAGCACACTGGGCCATCGTTGCCTCAGCCTCAGTCGCGGAACTCCGGAGGGCGGTTCTCCTTGCGGGACAGTTCGCAACTTGATCGCTCAGAGCGAACGGTGCGGACGAAATAGATTCAAGCTCCGTTTTCTTGAGTGTAGGTGACTCAACTCCCCCGTTGGAGTCCTCGAGCAAGGAGCTGGAATGAGCGAGAACGTCACGCTGCCGGTACTTCCCCTGGACGACGAGGTCGTGCTGCCGGGGATGGTCGTACCCCTCGACCTGTCCGACGGTGAGGTCCGCGCGGCGGTCGAGGCGGCCAGGGCCGGCGGCGCTCCGGGCAAGCCGCGGGTGCTGCTGGTGCCCCGCATCGACGGCCGGTACACGGCGATCGGCACGATCGCCGTCATCGAGCAGGAGGGACGGCTGCCCGGCGGCGGCCCCGGCGCGGTGGTGCGCGGGGCGGCCCGGGTGCGGATCGGGACGGGCACGACCGGGCCGGGAGCGGCACTCTGGGTCGAGGCCGTCGAGATCGACGTTCCCGACGGAGGCCCCCGGGCCGAGGAACTGGCCAAGGAGTTCAAGGGCCTGGTCAGCGCCATCCTGCAGAAGCGCGGCGCCTGGCAGGTGGTGGACGTCGTCCGGCAGATCGCCGACCCGTCCACGCTGGCCGACAACGCCGGGTATGCGCCGTACCTCACCACCGGTCAGAAGGTGCAGCTCCTGGAGACCGCCGACGTGGTCGAGCGGCTCACCCTGGCGATCGGCTGGGCGCGCGACCACCTCGCCGAACTCGACGTCGCGGAGACCATCCGCAAGGACGTCGAGGAGGGCATGGAGAAGCAGCAGCGCGAGTTCCTGCTCCGCCAGCAGCTGGCTGCCGTACGCAAGGAACTGGCCGACCTGAACGGCGACCCGGCCGACGAGGAGGACGACTACCGGGCCCGCCTGGAGGCCGCTTCTCTTCCGGAGAAGGTGCGGGAGGCGGCGCTCAAGGAGGTCGAGAAGCTGGAGCGGTCCTCGGACGCCTCACCCGAGGGCGGCTGGATCCGTACCTGGCTGGACACCGTCCTGGACATCCCGTGGAACGAGCGCACCGAGGACTCCTACGACATCGCGGGCGCGCGGGTGATCCTCGACGAGGACCACGCCGGCCTGTCCGACGTCAAGGACCGCATCATCGAGTACCTGGCCGTGCGCAAGCGGCGCGCGGATCAGGGTCTCGGGGTCGTGGGCGGCCGCCGGTCGGGCGCCGTACTGGCCCTCGTCGGCCCGCCCGGGGTCGGCAAGACCTCGCTGGGGGAGTCGGTGGCGCGTGCCATGGGCCGCTCGTTCGTCCGGGTCGCGCTGGGCGGCGTACGGGACGAGGCGGAGATCCGCGGCCACCGGCGCACCTACGTCGGCGCGCTGCCCGGCCGGATCGTGCGGGCCATTCGCGAGGCGGGCTCGATGAACCCGGTCGTGCTGCTCGACGAGATCGACAAGGTCGGCGCGGACTATCGGGGCGACCCGACCGCCGCCCTGCTCGAAGTGCTCGACCCGGCGCAGAACCACCGGTTCGTCGACCACTACCTGGAGGTGGAGCTCGATCTGTCCGACGTGCTGTTCATCGGGACCGCCAACGCGCTCGACAGCATCCCCGGGCCGCTGCTCGACCGGATGGAACTGGTTCAGCTCGACGGCTACACCGAGGACGAGAAGGTCGTCATCGCCCGTGACCACCTGCTGCCCCGGCAGCTGTCCAAGGCCGGGCTCACGGCCGAGGAGGCCGGCTTCGAGGACGAGGCGCTGCGGCTGATCGCCGGGGAGTACACCCGGGAGGCGGGCGTCCGGTCCCTGGAGCGGTCGATCGCCAAGGTGCTGCGCAAGATCACGGCGGGGGTGGCCCTGTCGAAGACGGTCCTGCCCGTGGTGGTGGGCGTGACCTCGTTGAAGGACTACCTCGGCCGGCCACGGCACACGCCGGAGATCTCGCTGATCCAGTCCGAGCGGCGCACGGCGGTACCGGGCGTGGCGACCGGGCTCGCGGTCACCGGTGCAGGCGGGGACGTGCTCTACATCGAGGCGTCGCTGGCCGATCCGGAGACCGGTGACACCGGGGTGACGCTGACCGGCCAGCTCGGCGACGTCATGAAGGAGTCGGCCCGGATCGCACTGTCCTACCTGCGGTCGCGGGGCGCCGAACTGGAACTGCCCGTGGGGGACCTGTCGAACCGGGGGGTCCACATCCACGTGCCGGCCGGGGCGGTGCCCAAGGACGGGCCCTCCGCCGGTATCACCATGACGACCGCACTGGCCTCGCTGCTGTCGGGCCGGCCGGTCCGGGCCGACGTGGCGATGACCGGTGAGGTGTCGCTGACCGGGCGGGTGCTGCCCATCGGCGGTCTCAAGCAGAAGCTGCTGGCGGCCTCCAGGGCGGGGATCACCACGGTGATCATCCCGAAGCGTAATGAGCCGGACCTGGATGACGTGCCCGCCGACGTCCTGGCACAGCTCACCGTCTTCGCGGTCACGGATGTCCGCGAGGTCCTCGAACTGGCCCTCGAACCCGCCACCAGCGCCGCCTACGCCGCCTGACCACTCCGTTGACTCGTCCAACAGAAGCTGGCGTTTCCCGCACCGTTTGAAGAAAAGGTGCGGGAAACGCCACGACTCAACGTTCGGGGGTGAGGCGGAAGACGCGAAGCTCGCGGCCGGAGCGCTCCACGTACTTGTCGTAGACCGGCCAGACCTTCATGAGCTGGGGCCAGATCTCCTCGCGGTCACTGCCTTCGAGGAGGTGCGCGGTCACGGGGATGCTCTTGCCGCGGAAGCTGACCTGCGCCTGCGGGTTCTTGATCAGGTTGGCGGTCCAGGCGGGGTGCTTCTCCCTGCCGAAGTTGCTGCCCACCACGATCCAGCCGCCGTCGGCCTCGGGCATGCAGGCCAGTGGCGCCTGCCGGGGTTCGCCGCTGAGAGCGCCGGTCGTCGTCAGCAGCATGCTCGGCACGAGCGACTGGCCCATCAGGAACCGCCCACCGGAGAGCTTGTGCAGGGCACGGTCCAGCGGCGGCACGATCTTGGGTCCCACCTTGGCGAACCAGGACGCCCCGGAGATCTTCTGGAACAGCGGGCCCATCGTCCGCTGCATCAGCGTCCGCGATTCAGTCATTTTCGGTCACTCCTAGGATGAACTTTTCGTTGAGTCGTGGCGTTTCCCGCACTGTTCGAAGAAGAGGTGCGGGAAACGCCACGGGTCAACGGGAGAGGTGGCCGGCTTTGGCGGGGTCTAGGTGGCCGGCGGAGACCAGCCAGCGGAGGGCGTCGGAGAGCGTCTCGGAGACGGGGCGGAGCTGGAGGCCGAGGGCGTCGAGCAGGGGACGGTCGTCGGTCGGGACCATGGAGATCATGATCTCAGCGGCGTCGCGGGTGAGCGGGTAGTCGAAGTTCCGGATCTTCTTCACGGCGTCCAGCGTGGAACCCATGGCGAGCAGCACCCAGGCAGGCACGTTGAGGCGCCTGCACTTCACGCCGGTCAGCTCGTCGCACTGGTCGGCGAGTTGCGGCCAGGTGAGGAAATGGCCGCCGAGCACCCAGCGGCGCGCGCCCGCGCCCGGCGTCACCGAGCGGGCCAGCGCACAGGCCAGGTCGCGTACGTCCACGACGCCGATCCCGCCGCGTGGCATCGGCCAGCCCTGCCGCAGACCGCCGACCAGGCCCTCGTTGAGCGCGTCCAGCACCGGCTGGTCCGGGCCGCATACCCCGCCGGGGTAGATGATCGTGACCGGCGCCCCCTCGTCCTGGAGGCCTCGCACGTACTGTTCCGCCGCGACCTTGGAGCGCCCGTAGTCCGTGCGCGGCGAGGCCAGCGGGTCGGCGGAGCTGATCACCGGCCCGCCGGGCGGCATGAAGACCGAGACCGTGGAAATATGGATCACCGGGTCGAGCCCGCGGGCTACCGCGCCGCCCACCACGTTCCGGGTGCCCGTCACGTTGGTCTCGATGAGGTCGCCCGCCGCACCGGTGATGCCGATTGCGGCGGCGGCATGGATCGCCGCGTCGCAGCCCTCCAAGGCCTGGTCCACGGAGGCCTGGTCGAGTATGTCGCCGGGTACGAAGTCGACCGCGTCGGCGGGAACACCGAGCGCCGCGAGGACCTTGGTGGCCTTGCCGGGATCGCGGACCAGGACTCGTGGCTGATGGCCCACCTCGAGCAGGGCGCCGACGGTGAACGACCCGACGAAACCGGACGCTCCGGTCAGCATGACGCGCATGGTAAACAAACTAGCGCTTGGTATGCGTCGTCGCATAGGAAAGCGGGTACGTAAGATGATTGGGTGACCTATGACGTGATCACCATGGGGCGGGTGGGCGTCGACATGTACCCGCTCCAGGTCGGCGTGGGCCTGGAGGACGTTGAGACGTTCACCAAGCACCTCGGTGGCAGCCCCACGAACGTGGCGGTCGCCACTGCGAGGTACGGCCGGAGCACGGCGGTGATCAGCCGCACCGGGCTCGACCCCTTCGGCCGGTTCGTGCACGCCGCACTGCGAGAGTACGGCGTCGACGACCGGTTCGTCACCGAGGTGCCCGGGCTGAAGACCCCGGTCACCTTCTGCGAGATCTTCCCACCCGATCACTTCCCGATCTACTTCTACCGCTTCCTGCGCTCTCCCGATCTGGAGATCCACGACTACGAGCTGGACCTTGCGGAGATCCGGCAGGCGAGGGCGTTCTGGGCGACGGTGACCGGGCTCTGCCGCGAACCGAGCAGGCATGCGACGCTCGCGGCGCTGCAGGCCCGTTCCAGGCAGGAGATCACCATCCTGGACCTGGACTACCGTGCGCAGTTCTGGTCCTCGCCCGAGAACGCCACCCGCTGGGTCGGTGAGGCGCTGAAGCACGCCACGATCGCGATCGGCACGGTCGACGAGTGCGAGATCGCGGTGGGCGAGCGGGAACCGGCCCGGGCCGCGAAGGCGCTCCTCGCCAGGGGCGTCGAGCTGGCCGTCGTCAAGCTGGGCGCCGTGGGCCTGTTCGCTGCGCACACCGCGGGGACCATCGAGGTGCCCGCGCTCAAGGTGGACGTGGTCAACGCGCTGGGCACCGGGGACGCGTTCGGCGGTGCGCTCTGTCACGGCCTGCTCGCCGGCTGGGACACTCCGAGGGCCCTGCGGTTCGCCGCGGCGGCCGGAGCCTACGTCGCCGCGAGGCGGGAGTGCTCCGGCGCGATGCCCACCGCCGCCGAGGTCACCCGGCTGCTGGACGCGAATCGCTGACCCACTGCGCCGACGCGCGGACCCGGTCGGTGTGCTCGTCGTCGAGGCCGGTGGGACCGGGCACGCCATGGGATCCGGGGCAAAATCGGAGCGCCGCCCAACGTCTGGATTCCAATGACGCCGGGAGGTCACCGGTGCCAGACTCGCAGTGACCGTATGGGAGGTCAACGGACCGAAGTCTGGGTGTATGAGAAACAGTCTTCCTGCCGAACCCAACGGCTTCGTCGGCCGTGAGCGGGATGTCGGCGACCTGTGCCGCTTGGTCGATGCGACCAGGGCCGTGACCCTCTGCGGGCCGGGAGGCATCGGCAAGACCCGCCTCGCGTTGCGGGTGGCCCGCGCCCTGGTGGCCGAGAGCCCCGACGGGGCACTGCTCGTCGAGCTCGGCGAGGTCACGGCCTCCCCGGACCCGGTGGCCCGCAGGCTCGCACTCGCGCTCGGGCTAGCCGGGGAGCCCGGCAGGCCGCTAGACGAGATCATCGTGGACGCGTTGCGGGCCCGGCGGGTGCTCCTCGTGCTGGACAACTGCGAGCATCTCGTCGACGACTGTGCCCGGCTCTGCAAGCTGCTGCTCGCGTCCTGTCCTGGGCTGCGCCTGCTGGCGACCAGCAGGGAGCCGTTGCGGATGCCGGGGGAGAACGTGTGGCGGGTCCCGCCGCTGGCGAGCCCGGCCACCGGCGTACTCACCGTCCCGGAAGTGCTGGACCACGAGGCGGTCCGCCTCCTCGTGGAACGGGCCAGGGAGGTCCGGCCCGGCTTCGAGGTCACCTCCGGCAACGCCGCCGCGGTCGCCGAGGTGTGCCGTTCGCTGGACGGGGTGCCGCTGGCCATCGAGCTGGCGGCGGCCAGGATGCGGGTGCTGTCGGTGGCGGAGCTCGCCGCGCGGCTCGCCGACCGGTTCCAGCTGCTCAGCGCGGGCGATCGGACCGCCCCGCCCCGGCAGCGGACGCTGCGCGCCGCCATCGACTGGAGCCATGATCTGCTCGAGGAACCGGAGCGAAGGCTGCTGCGGCGGCTCGCGGTCTTCACCGGCTGGACGCTCGGCCAGGCCGAACAGGTGTGCCGGGCCGAGGACCTCCCCGAGGACGACGTGCTCGACCTGCTCACCGCGCTGGTCGACAAGTCCCTGGTCGTCGTCGACCGGGAATGGGCGGGCGAGACCCGGTTCCGGCTGCCGGAGAGCGTCCGGCAGTACGCACTCGAACGCCTCACCGAGGCGGGCGAGGAGGCGGAGCTGCGCCGCCGCCACCGTGACCAGATCCTCGAGCGGCTCGAGTACGACGCCGAGGTCTCGTTCGGTGACCGGCCCGCGTCCTGGCAGGTCAGGGTCGATCTGTTCGTCAAGTACGACCATGAGCTCGACGACGTCCGCGCCGCTCTGGCCTGGTCGATGCGGGCCGGGGAGTTCGAGGAGGGGCTGCGGCTCTGCACGGCCCTGCGGCCGTACTTGGTGCCGCGCGGCCATTACGCCGAGCTGACCGACTGGACCACGGGCTTCCTGCGGCACTCCGGTGAGGTCTCGGCAGGGGTACGGGCCGCGGCGCTGGTCTGCCAGGCCCAGCTCGCCATCGAGCAGCGGGACTTCGCGGGGGCCGAGGTGCACGCCACCATGAGCACGGCCCTCAGCAGGGCCGCCGAGGACGACTACATGCTCGCACCGGGCCTGGACGTCCTCGCCCAGGCCGACATCCACGCCGGGCGGTACGAGCAGGCGGCACAGCGGCTCGATGAGGAGCTCACCGTCACCCGCGCGGAAGGGGACCGGTGGAACGAGGGGATGGCCCTGATCACCTGCGGCTCGCTGCACGCCCGGCAGGGCAGGCTGCGCGAGGCCCAGCAGCATTACGAGGCGGGCCTGGCGGTGCTGGCCGGGATCCGGCAGCTCTGGGGGGTGGCCCGGGCGCTGATCGGTCTTGGTCAGGTGGCGGCCGGGCGAGGTGATCCGGGGGCGGCCCGGTCCCGCTTCGCGGAGGCGCTCACCATCCTGCGTGAGGTCGGCGCCCTGCCGGAGATCTCCCGCTGCCTGGCCGGGATCGGCCGCGTCGCCCTCGACCAGGGCGATCTGGAGGCCGCCCGCGCCGGCTTCACCGAGAGCCTGGCGCTGAGCCGGTCCATCGGGATGCGGCTCGGGGTCGCCCGGG
Source organism: Actinomycetes bacterium (assembly GCA_025964615.1). Taxonomy (GTDB): domain Bacteria; phylum Actinomycetota; class Actinomycetes; order Streptosporangiales; family Streptosporangiaceae; genus RYN-227. The sequence continues at coordinate 4,762 of JAOPYM010000570.1, read as the reverse complement.
GCCTGGAGGCGTTCGCCGCCCTCACCGCGCTGGAGGGCGACGCCGTCCGGGCCGTCCGGCTGGCGGGTGCCGCGGCCACGCTGCGCGACGCGGCCGGCCAGCGGCCCACGACCGGGGCCCGCCTGGAGCGGACCCTCGAGCCGATCAGGCAGCGGCTCGGTGAACCGGCCGTCGCCCAGCTCTGGGGGGAGGGCCGGGCGATGTCCGCCGACGACGCGGTCGCCTCCGCCCTGGAGACGGCGGACCCCGCTGACCTCACAGTTCACCGGGTGCCGGTCCCGGCGGTCAGCCCGCCGAGCACCCTCACCCCCAGAGAGCAGGAGGTCGCCCGCATGATCGCGCGCGGCCTCAGCAACAAGGGCGTCGCGGACGAGTTGGTGATCAGTCCTGCCACGGCGGCCCGGCATGTCACCAACATCCTCACCAAGCTGGGTTTCACCTCCCGCGCGCAGATCGCCGCCTGGGTGTCCGAGAACAGCGCAAGCACCTGAATGCCTGGATCGGGAAGGCCGAACACGAGCGGAGCGAGCGCCATACATAGGTGGCCGCACCGATGTGTACACCGTCGGCGCGGGGAAGCCATCGGTGCCGGTGCCGGGGAAGCTACAAGGGAAAGTGCACAGGTCGGCGCATGTGCCGCCCGCGCTCCTACGCCTACTGTCACGACATGATCCCCGACGTAACGGTCACTCAGGCTGTCTTCGGTGACCGGCCACGCGGCGGCCGCGCCGCCCTGGTGGACGCCACCTCGGGCCGTACGGTCTCGTACGCGGAACTCGCGGCGGCCGTCTGGCCGGCGGCGGCCGGCCTGGTCAGGCAGGGACTGGGCCCGGGCGCCGTGGTGGCGCTGCACCTGCCCGACACCCCGGAGTTCGTGATCGCCGCGCACGCGGTGCTGGCAGCAGGCGCGACCCTCACCCTGATACGGCCCACGGTCACCGCCGAGGCGATGGCCCGGCAGCTCACCGAGACCGGGGCCCGTGCCGTCATCAGCTGGCCGGTACTGGTGGACATCGCCCTGAAGGCGGCGGAGGCGACCGAGGTCGAGCGGGTCTTCTGCTTCGGCTCCGAACCCGATGTCGAACCCTTCGCCACGCTGCTGTCCGGCAGCCCGGCGGTGCGGCCCCGCCTCGACCCCGCCCGCGACGTGGCGCTGATCCCCTACACCCGCGGCACGACCGGGCCCCCCAGGGCGGTCCGGCTCACCCACCGGAACGTCGTCGCGGGCTTCGAGCAGGCATCGGGGATCTTCAGTGCGGCAGACACGGTTCTGTCCGCGATCCCGTTCGCCGACGTGCTCGGGTTCGCCGGGGCGCTCGGCCCGGCGCTGCGGGCCGGGGCGATGCTGGTGACCCGGTCCGGCACAGGACGGCACGACCTGCTGCGTGCGCTGCAGGACCACCGGGTCACCGTCGCGTTGCTCACGCCCGCCGAGGTGGAGGTACTGGCCTTCGAGCAATCGGTCGGCCGGCACGACCTGCGTGCGCTGCGCTCGATAATCTCCACGTCCGGACCGTTGCGACCGGAGATCGCCAGGTCCTGCTCGGTCCGGATGCGCTGCCCGGTGCGGCAGGCGTACGGGCTGGCCGAGGCGTCCGGCCTGACCCACCTGAACCTGCGGGCCGCCGAGGAGGGCACGCTCGACTCGGTGGGCCGGGGCCTGCCAGGGGTGAGCTGGCGGATCATCGACCCGGCCACCGGTACCGACCAGGCCTCCTACCAGGCGGGAGAGCTGCGGCTGAAGGGCCCCAGCGTCTCGCTGAGCGCGCATGAGTGGCTGTCGACCGGCGACGCGGCGTTCGCCGACGAGCACGGCAGGGTCTTCATCATGGGCCGGATGACCTCGGCGGGGCCGGAACCACCGACCGAGCCGGAGGCGGTCCTCGCGGCCCATCCGGCGGTGGCAGACGCGGCGGTGGCCTCGATTCCCGACCGTGAGCTGGGCCTGGTCCCGCACGCCTTCGTCGTGCTCAGGGAACCGGTGTCCGCGCCTGACCTGCTCGCCTACGTCAACGGGCACCTGCCGCCTTACCAGCATGTACGGGCCGTGCACTTCACCGAGGCCATCCCCAGGTCGCCCAGTGGGCAGGTGCTCCGCCGGGCGCTGATCGAGCGGGCCCGGCTGTGAGTACACATCCGGCTACACAGATCTGCGGATGCCGCGGCCCCGCCCCGGGGACTACCTTCGCCGCATGGCAGAGGCATTCGCACCCGCTCTGGATGGTCTCACGGTGACCGAGCTGGTACTCGGCGCGGAGGCGGGGGACGCTCCCGTCCTCCTCGACGCCGGGGAGGCGGCGGGACACACGCATACCGATTTCGCCGGTCTGGTGCGCGCGGCGGCGGCCGGTCTGGTCCGCCGCGGCGTCCGGGTGGGCGACGTGGGGGCGGTACACGTGGCGGGGGCCCGTGACTTCGCGCTCGCCGTACACGCGATCACAGCGGCGGGCGCGGTGCCGGCGCTGTTGCCGCCCTTCGCCACCGACGAAGAGCTGGGCACCCTGCTCACCTGCGGTGACGCCCGGTTCGCTGTGACCGCCGCAGCGAGCGCGTCCCTGGTGCTGGCAGCCGCCGAACGATCCTACGTCCGGGAGGTCTTCGCCTTCGGGGACGTGCCGGGCACCACGCCCTTCGCCGGGCTGCTCGCACCGGGAACGTACCAGGTGGAGCTGGATCCGCTGCGCGATCTGGCGCTGATGACCTACGACCCGCCCGAGGTCTTCACTCACGGAGACAGGCTGGCCGACCTGTACCGGCTCGCCGGCTCGGCCGCGCTGGCCGTGTCCGAGCCGGTGGTGGCCGCGCGTGCCGGCTGCCCGTCGGCCACCTGGATCGGGCTCATCGACGTGGCCCTGACCACCGGGACCACGTTCGTCGCGGTCACCGAACCGGGCCTCGAACCGCTCCTCGAAGCGGTCTCGGCGTACGGCGCGAACGTCGTCGTACTCCCGCCGGGGACCCTGCGCGCCCTGGCGTTCGACCACGTCGCAGACGGAGGACTTGAAGGTCTTCGCCTGCTGCTGACCAGCCGGGCCGCCTCCGAGGTCGCCCAGACATGCCGTCTGCGCCACGGCTGCACGGTTCAGCTGCTCCGCTGACGGGCACATGTCGAAACCCCCCGAGCGGCTCCGACGTCCCTGCAAAGGCGCCTTCGGGCCGGGCCGGCGAGCACAGGGAGTTCCGATGAGGAAGATCTTCAACTTCATGATGATGACCGCGGACGGGTACTACGAGGGCCCGGACCAGGAGTTCGACTGGCCGAACGTCGACGAGGAGTTCAACGAGTTCGCCGTGGAACAGCTCGGCGAGGTCGACACGCTGCTGTTCGGGCGGCGCACGTACGAGACGATGGCCGCGTACTGGCCGACCCCGGAGGCGGAGCAGACCGATCCGATGGTCGCGGGCCGGATGAACAGCATCGCCAAGCTCGTGGTCTCCCGGACCCTCGACAAGGTCGAGTGGGCCAACCGCCGCCTGATCACCGGCGACGTCGCCGGGGAGCTCACCAGGTTCAAGCAGCTGCCCGGCCGGGACATCGTGATCTTCGGCAGCTCCGATCTGACGGTGAGCCTGCTGAAGATGGGACTGATCGACGAACTTCGGATCATCGTGAACCCGGTGATCCTCGGCGCGGGCAAGTCCGTCTTCAGGACCGCGGACGAGCGGATCGGCCTGGAACACCTGAAGACCCGGACGTTCAAGTCCGGCACCGTGCTCATCTACTACCGGCCCGTGGCCGGCTAGGTGCCGGCCCGTGGAGCCCCCGGTCACTGAGGGCTCCACGGGTCGCCGGCCGGTCAGGCGGGGCGGGGGATGGACTTGTGCTCGAGGTAGGCCTCGAGGCCCTCGGGGCCGAGTTCGCGGCCGAGGCCGGAGCTCTTGTAACCGCCGAACGGGGTGTTGACGTCCAGGGTGTAGAGGTTCACGCCGCAGCTGCCGGTACGGATCTGCTTGGCGACCTCGATGCCATGCGCGACGTCGGCGCTCCACACCGAGCCGCCCAGACCGTACTGGCTGTCGTTGGCGATCTTGATGGCGTCGGCCTCGTCCTCGTAGGAGATGAGGGCGAGCACCGGGCCGAAGATCTCCTCCTGGGCGATCCGCATGTCATTGGTGACGTTGCCGAACACGGTCGGCGCGACGTACCAGCCCTGGCCGTAGGGCCGGTCGAGACCGCCCGCGAGGAGCTTGGCGCCCTCGTCCTGGCCGATCTTGATGTAGCCCTCGACCCGGTCCTGCTGGCGCTTGGCGACCAGCGGGCCGATCTCGGTGGCGTAGTCCGCCGGGTCGCCCACGGCCAGGCCGCCGACCATGGCGGCCAGCGCGTCGGCCACCTCGTCGTAGCGGCTGCGCGGGGCCAGGATCCGGGTCTGGGCGGCGCAGGCCTGGCCGTTGTTCATCAGCGAGGCCATCTTGAAGCCCTCGATGGTGCTCGCCAGGTCGGCGTCCTCAAGGATGATCGCGGCGGACTTGCCGCCGAGCTCCAGGGTGCACCGCTTGAGCTGCTCGCCGCAGATCGCGCCGATCTTGCGTCCGGCCGCGGTGGATCCGGTGAACGACACCTTGTTGATGCCCGGGTGGCGGACCAGGTGTTCGCCGACCTCGCGGCCCGCGGCCACGATGTTGACCACCCCTGCCGGGAGGCCGGCCTCGATGATCCACTCGGCCAGCAGATAGGTGTCCAGTGGTGTCTCGGGAGCGGGCTTGACCACGACGGTGCAGCCGGCGATGAGAGCCGGGGCGAGCTTGAGCATCAGGGTGA
>JAOPYM010000542.1 GCA_025964615.1 Actinomycetes bacterium | reverse complement strand
TCGCCCGCGTAGTTCTGCCAGCTGGTGTTGGTGGTGAAACTGACCGCGGTGTTGAAGGCGAGCGCCGGGTCCATGCCCTGGTGGCCCCACGGTCGCGGGAGGTAGGTCTGGAGCCGGAGCAGCCCGTACAGCAGCAGGACGCCCATCGCGGAGAACGCCAGCACCGAGCCCAGATAGCGGGTCCACCGCTGGTCCTCGTCCGGCGCGACTCCGATCAGCCGGTAGAGCGCCCTCTCGGCCCTCAGATGCCGGGGGCTGTCGTAGACGCGGGCCAGGTAGTCGCCGAGCGGAACGTGCAGGACGCCCACGATCACGATCACCGCGACCGCCTGCCACCAGCCGTTCATCAGGCCGCCACCGGCACGTTCCTGACCAGGCTCGGCTGGGACACATCGGCGGCGATCAGTACGGGATCGACTTGGATCCGTTCGATGCCCAGTGGGCGCAGTAGCCCGCGCAGGGCGGGTTCGGCCAGCCGGATCCAGTCCTGTCCCGGCCGGGTGGCGGCCTGCAGGTCCTCGACGGAGGTGAAGGCGATTCCGACTCGGGGTCCTTGGGGGAGGCGGGCGGTCAGCGGGGTCAGCGTTCCGAGGCTGGAGCGGCGGACCGGGACGAAGAGGGGTTGTTCGGCGTCCTTCATGACTTTGTGCTCCTGTTCACAAGCGTGTTGCCGGGTTTCACGTTAGAGCCGCTGTGACCCGCTGACCGGGAGCCATTACGCGATCCTTACGGCGGCCGGGCCATATCTGACAGCGCCTTGATGCCCGCCGGTCGGGGGCGCTCACATCGCCCGCGACAACGCCGGGCGCGCGGCGCAGGCCGTTCCCGAGTGGCAGGCCACCCTGGACGCCCTGCAGGAACTCGACTGCGTCGGTACGGGCGGGCAGGTGGGGTTCGGGGCGGCCCTGGCCGAGGCGGCGGTCCGGGTCACCGTCCCGGTCGAGTTCCTGCTGCAGTGGGACGACGAGTGCCGGGTAAGCCGCCGGCCTCGGGCGGGTGCAGCGCCCAGCGTCGCCGATGACCACAGGAAGCCGTAGGCGGCGGGCGAGGGGCTGGTGCGGAGCGGCCCACCGACACGCAGGGCGTCGCCTCAGACACGGTAGAGAGAAGGCCGCCGCCTGGTCTGGTAAGCGATCAGTACGAGGAGGACGGAGGCGAGGAGGAGGGACGCGCCGATCGTCCCGTACCCGAGGCCGCCTATGTTGACGGGCTTGCTGAAGAAGTCGCCGGCGGTCGCGCCGAGCGGACGGGTCAGCACGAACGCGACCCAGAACAGCAACGTGTCAGAGATGGGCGTGCGGTACTTGGCGATCACGATCAATGCCAGCAGCCCGCTGATCAGCGCTGCCCCTCCTGCGAAACCGAGGCTGGTGTCGTCGGCCAGGAAGTCGCCCAGTGAGGTGCCCAGGGTGTTGGAGAACAGGATCGCGGTCCAGTACAGCGCCTCACCCCGGAGGGTGGTGATGCTGGTGACGTCGAAGGGGTAGCCGCTGGCCTTCCAGAACAGGAACACCGCCGCCAGCGCCGTGATCAGGATCAGCGCTCCCTTGGCGTAGCCGACGCCCCCGGTGCGGTTCATGAAGTCCGACATGGTGGTGCCAGCCGTACTCGTCGACAGGATGACAGTCCAGTACAGGAAAGGGTGGAATCTCTTGGCCCGGAGCTGCGTCACGAGGCTGGCGATGAACAGCGAGATCAGGATCAGTGAGCTGACCGCGTAGCCGACCTTCATCGTCTGGGCGAGGAGGTCGCCGGCGGTTTCGCCCAGGGTCGTCGCGGCGATCTTCATGATCCAGAAGATCAAGGTGATCTGTGGAAGTTTCTTCATGATCCCGGCGCCCGAACGGTCGGGTTCGTCGACTCGGCGGGGCACCCGAAGATTCTCGGCACTGCGGCTGGGCTGGGCGTCTTCGGCGGTACTCGGGTTGAACTCGTGCATGTAAGACCCTCCTCGATAGTTACTTAACGTTATTGACAGTAGCGGAGCGTTACATACCTGAAGTAGTCGCCCCCGGCGCTGGGCCAAGGCAGGGGCCGCGGCGCGTGCGCCCAGACCGGCGTGAAACAGCCCAGTTGACGAAGGGGCGAGCCGCACCCAGCGAGCTGGCTGACACGCCGCCGGGCCGCTGCTAATCTCTGTTCGATCACTAAGCGTTATATAAGTATTACTCATAGTCATGTTTGGTCGGGGGGCCTGAGATGAACAGGAAATGGCTGGCTTACCTCGCGACGGGGTCCCTCGCCGCAGTGACGGCGGCGCTTGGGGCCGCGGTCCCGGTCAGGGCCGCGATCGTCATCAACGTCGCGACCAACGGGACCGACACCACGGGGTGCGGTACCGCGCCCGCGCCCTGTGCGACGGTCCCATTCGCCTACGCCCAGGCGGCTCCTGGAAACACCATCAGGGTCGACGCCGGCACCTACGTCATGACCGCCCCACTGGTCATCCGGAAGGCCAACCTGCACTTCGAAGGGGCCAAGGCGGGCGCGGATGCCCGCACCCGGACGCCCGGCGGTCCCGGTGAGACGGTCATCACGACCACGCTCGACACCCGGATTCAGAAGGACATGTGGGTCGCGGACGCGAACGGGGTGTCGATCAACGGTTTCAGCTTCGAGGGCAACGCTGACGGTGCAGGGGTATCCACCAGCGAGCACTTCAGCGGCTACCGGGTCCAGAACAACATCTTCGCCCATAACCTCAAGGGCTTCGCCCCGTCGTCCGACGGCGTACACCCCTCGGTCTTCGACAAGAACCTGTTCTTCGACAACAACAACAACAAGTCTCACCCCGGCGCGCAGGGCAACGGGGTCTTCACCTACCGGCCGCTGGCGAACGCGCGCTTCGCGAACAACAAGTTCCTCAACAACCACAGCGCGCCGATGAACATCGCCGGAGGCAAAGTCCCCGGTGCGTCAAAGAACATCACCATCGCCGACAATGACATGGACGGCGAGTTCCCGGTCACCCTGGTCGGGGTGTCGCACATCGTCATCACCCGAAACAGCATGATCGGCGGCTGGAGCGGTGTTCAGGTGTCCGGTGCCTGCCACGACATCGCCATCACCCACAACACGATCGCCGACAAAACCCGTGGCGGCATCCTGATCTACACAGGGTTCGCGGCGGAGACGAACACCGCCATCACAGTCGCCGACAACACCATCGAGCGGACCGGGACCTTCACCAACCGCTACGGCGTGGAGATCGCCAGAAGCAGCGGAGTCACCGTCCGCAACAACCTCATCATCGACTCCGGTCACGACGGAATCGGCTTCACTACCCGGGACCAGACCGTACCCAGTTCCCATACCACGATCACGCAGAACACCATCGCCGGGTCGGGTGGTTCCGGCATCCATGTCGCGGCCGGTGCGTACACCGGGCCGATGACGGTGAGGTTCAACCGGATCGTGGACAGCACCTCCGGGCACGGCCTGATCAACGCGTCCGACGCTGGGATCGACGCGCGGCTGAACTGGTGGGGCTGCAATCACATGCCGGACGGCGCGGGCTGTGATCACCTGGCCGCGGCCGAGCACGTGACCTTCCGGCCCTGGCTGATCCTGTCGATCCAGTCGGTGCCCGCCGACATCACGGCCGGGCAGCGTGCGGCGATCAGCGCCAAGCTACAGGGCGATTCCAGCGGCGGGAGCCCGGCCGGCCCGTTCTTTCACCCGGTGCTGACGACCTTCACCACCGACCCCGGCACGGTCACGCCCAGCCAGGTGACCACCACCGCCTCGCTGCATGCCCAGACCATCTGGCCGGCCGGCCAGCCCCGGCCCCAGAAGATCTGCGCCGCGGTGGACCACCAAACTGCCTGCCTGCATTTCGAACCGACCCCCAATCCGACCGCCAAGCCGACTGCCAAGCCGACTGCCAAGCCGACTGCCAAGCCGACCGCCAAACCGACTGCCAAGCCGACCGCCAAACCGACTCCCACCCACACCGACACCCACACCGACACCCACACCGACAACACCGACACCGGCACCGACTCCCACCACCGACCACCGACGACCGACCACCACGTGCGCCAACCCCGCTGACACCACGACCGGCCCCGTCACGGGCGGGGCCAGGGCCGTCCGGCGAGGCGTTCGATGTCGGTGTTGAATCGTTGGAGGTAGGCGGCGAAGGTTGCGACCTCTTCGGGCGTCCAGGCATCCAGGATCTTCT
>JAOPYM010000532.1 GCA_025964615.1 Actinomycetes bacterium | reverse complement strand
TCGGCGAGCGTGCCGGCGAACGACGGGTCGACGAGGAGCGTCGGCAGGTCGGGGCGCGCGTCGTAGGCCGCGCGGATGCGATCGAGGAAGCGGGCCCTGATGATGCAGCCGCCGCGCCAGATGGTGGCCATCGCCCCCCGGTCGATGTCCCAGCCGTACTCCTGGCTCGCGGCGGTGATCTGGTCGAACCCCTGGGCGTACGCGACGATCTTCGAGGCGTAGAGCGCGAGACGTACGTCCTCGACCAGGCCGCCGTCGGGCGCCTGGAGACGGGGACCCTTCAGCGTCCGGGCGGCGGCGCGCTGCTCTGGATGGCCCGAGAGGGCTCGGGCGAAGACGGCCTCGGCGATGCCGGTCACCGGGACGCCGAGCTCCAGGGCATTCTGTACAGTCCAGCGTCCTGTTCCCTTCTGCTCGGCCTGGTCGACCACGACGTCCACGAACGGCTTCCCGGTGGCGGCGTCCATATGACCCAGCACCTCGGCGGTGATCTGGATGAGGTACGACTCGAGATCACCGGCATTCCACTCACGAAAGACGTCGGCAATATGCTGCGGGGTGAGGTCGAGGGCCTGGCGGAGCAGGTCGTAGGACTCCGCGATGAGCTGCATGTCGGAGTACTCGATCCCGTTGTGCACCATCTTCACGAAGTGTCCGGCGCCGTCGGGACCGACGTGCACGCAGCACGGCACCCCGTCGACCTTGGCGGCGATGTCCTCCAGCAGAGGGCCGAGCGACTCGTACGCCTCGGGCGCGCCGCCGGGCATGATGCTCGGCCCGTTGAGCGCCCCCTCCTCACCACCGGAGATCCCTGTCCCGACGAAGTGGATGCCGCGTTCCTTCAGCGCTGCCTCCCGGTGGCGCGTGTCCTCGAAGTAGGCGTTGCCGCCATCGACGATCATGTCCCCGGGTTCCATCACCGCGGCCAGTTCGTCGATGACCGCGTCGGTCGGCCCACCCGCCTTCACCATGATGATGGCCCTACGGGGTCGGGCCAGCGAGGAGACGAACTCCCGCACCGTGGTGGCGGCACGGAAGTCGCCCTCATCGCCGTGCTCCTTCACGAACTGCTCGGTACGGCTCGTGGTCCGGTTGTGCACGGCGACGGCGTGCCCGTGCCGGGCGAAGTTGCGGGCCAGGTTCCGGCCCATCGTCGCCAGTCCGGTCACGCCGATGTCCGCAAGATCCACGATTCCCCCTCGATCGGTTGGGTCCCCTTCCCGGAGGGCCCCGCGAGGTCCGCCTACCCGGCTCAGACGGATCTACCCCATGGCGAAGGTTTCCTTGAACTCCGCGGCGGTGAACCTTGGGGTGTAAGCGGGCTTGTCGCGGACGAAGCACCGGCCCTCCGCAAGCGGTCCGGCATCGACAACGTCCGCTCACGCCACACGACGAGACGCTTCTCGGCGGCCGTCAGGTCCGAACCGTCGGCCGGCCACGACGCAAGCCGGTCGTAATCGGCCCGACGCTAGCTGTTCATACAGACACGGATCACCCGGACGGCAGGAGCCTCATAGAGTCGAGGCCGCTCTTGATCTTCGGTTCTGACTTCGTGGAAGGCGTCACGCATGTCCCCGATAAGAAGCACCCTGATGGCAGTCGCGGCGGCTGCCGGCCTGATCGCCGGATCCGGGCAGGTCTCCGCGGCTGCCGCGCCATCATCGTCACAGCACTACGACCATGTGTTCGTTGTCGTACTGGAGAACCACGGCTACACCGACGTGATCGGCAATCCGGCCGCGCCCAACCTCAACGCGCTGGCCGAGCAGTATGGCAGCGCCACCGGCTACTACGCGGCCGCTCACCCGAGCGAGCCCAACTATGTGGCCATGCTGGGCGGCGGTACCTTCGGCGTGAAGAATGACAACCCGTACTTCCTGAACCGGGTGAGCCAGCCGAGCTTGATCAGCCAGCTCGACCATGCGGGCCTGAGCTGGAAGGCCTACCTTCAGGGCGTGCCGCACCCCGGCTACCAGGGCATCTGCTATCCCGCCGCATGCAACGGCGCACCGGACAAGGACCCGCTGTACGTCGCCAAGCACAACGGGATCCTCAACTTCAGTAGTTCGCTGAACGCCAAGGACTGGTCGCGGCAAGTGCCGATCGAGCAGCTGGACAAGGATCTGCGCAGTGGCGCCGTGCCCGCGTTCAACTATGTGATCCCCGACGAATGCCATGACGGGCACGGCGACCCGCCGTACTGCGTGGACTCCGGCAACCCCGGCGGCAGCGACCCGCAGGACCAGCGGCTGCTGGCGACCGGCGACCAGTACCTCGGCAAGCTCGTCGCCGGCATCACCGCAGCCCGCTTCTGGGCCAAGGGCAACAACGCCATCGACATCGTCTACGACGAGGGCACCGACAACACGGGTGGCGGTGGCCACGTCGCCAACGTCGTGGTGACCAGCCATGGTCCGCGGGGGCTGCAGGATCCGGCCTCCTACAGCCACTACTCGCTGCTGCAGACCCTCCAGCACAACTTCGGGCTCGGCTGCCTCGCCGCAACCTGTGACACCGCCAAGGTCAAGTCGATGAACCCGCTGCTCGCGGTCACCGGCAGCAAGGCGACCCCGTTCCAGGCGCTCCCGGTGCCTGCCATCGTGACCCCGACTCCGCCCCCGAACGAACCGGTGTCGTACGTCACCGACAGACCCGCCAGCGGCGGCTGGGCCGTCCAGCCCGCGCCCATGCTCGGCGCCGGCGACAACACCTATGGGGCCGTCGCGGCGGTCTCGGCCAAGGACGTGTGGGCGGTCGGCAACTTCCTGCCCGACACCGCCACCAGCAACCACGACGCCACCCTGAGTCTCGCCGCCCACTTCGACGGCAAGAGCTGGACGCACACACCGACCCCGAACGCGGGTCCGAACTTCAACACCCTGTTCGGCGTCGCGGCCGTGCCTGGACGAGCCTGGGCGGTCGGCGTGCGGCTGGACCACGTTTACGGCGCCCACAGCCTGATCGAGGCCTGGGATGGCAAGGCCTGGCACCTGGTCACAGGTCCCAAGCTCGACTCCCAGCGCGACATCCTCTTCTCCGCGACCGCGGTCTCGGAGAACGACGTCTGGGCCGTCGGCGAGCAGCAGAGCGCCTCCGGCAAGTACTCCACCCTGATCGAGCACTGGGACGGCAGGCAGTGGTCCGTCGTGCCAGGCCCCAACCCGGGCGGCAGCGGCAACTCCCTGTACGGCGTCGCCTCTTCCGGCGGGAACAACGTCTGGGCGGTCGGCCAGCGCAACGACCAAGGCACTGACACACCGCTGGTCGAGCACTGGGACGGCAAGCACTGGAGCGCCGTGCACGTACCGTCCGGAGGCGCCGCAGGCGTGCTGCAGGGCGTCGCCGTCCACGGCGGCGACGTCTGGGCCGTCGGGCAGACCGACGACTCCGCGCACCAGGCCCGCCCGCTCAGCCTGCACCTCAGCCAGGGCCACTGGACGGCCACCATCGCCTCCGGCCTCGGCTCACGGTTCAGCAACGTCAACGGCGTCACCCTCGTCGGCAACACCGCCTGGGCCGCCGGCACCTACTACGACACCGCAAGCGACAAGCAACTCACCCTGATCGCCCGCAACGACGGCTCCGGCTGGAAGGCCGTCAACGCCCCCAACCCCGGCACCGGTGACAAGGTCCTCGGCGGCATCTCAGCCAGCGACGGCCTGATCTGGGCCGTGGGCTACGACAAGACCAACACCGGCCGCAGCCCACTGATCGAACTGCACCACGGCAAGTAGCAAACCGGCTCGACCCCCGGAAACAAACACCCCGCCCTCCGACCTGGCGGATTCCAGGGGTCGTTGCAACACGGGTGATCAACTGGCTGTTGCCAGGAGCTTAGCGAGACGCTCGGCTGGGGTTTCCCAGCCGAGCGTTCTGCGTGGCCGGCCGTTGAGGCGGGCAAGTGAGCATACCGGCCGCGGACTTAAGGAACCGTTTGGCTTCGCGGCTGCTGCGAGGCTGGGCTGGAGGCGGCGGGCGACGTCGATGTGGTCGCCGGTCCAGATGATGCGGACCGCGGTGGCGGTGGCCTGTCCCTGTTCGTCGCTCAGGTCGTGCCGGACGGACTCGATCAGGCGTGCTGCGGCTGCGGGGTTGAGCTGAACCGGATCCGGGATGGGCGTGTGCCGGTCGAGGCCGGCGGCCAGATCCCTGTACCAGTCGGTCACGCTGGTCACCGCGCCCAGGATTTCCAGGCGGGCGTCGGTCCGTTCCATGTCGGTGCGTTCTTCCCCCGCGTTCCGCCAGAGGGACACGATTGCATCCGCTGCCAGGCGCAGGCCGACGGCCCCGGTCACGAGGGTGGTCATGTCCGCCAGGGGGACGGGCTTGGAGCCGCGTTCAGCGAGGTAGCTGCGGAAGGCGTCGTCGAGCCTACGGGCTGAGGCGGCAGCTTCGCGGCCTTCCTGTAGCGGTGCGTCGGCGGGTGCGGGGCTGGCGCTGCAGCAGCCGACGGCGAACTCGACGGCGCCGACCAGGTAACGGGCACTGTCGGTGTATGCGTCTGCGAGCGCTCTGGCCACGGCGGCAGCGGCGCCGCGCGGCCAGAAGAACAGGGCCACGAACACGCTCACCGCGCAGCCGAGGACGATGTCCTGAATGCGGAGCAGCACGATGTGCCAGCCGGGGTTCTGGCCGATGCTGAACATCACGACCAGGGTGATCGTGAAGGCTGCCTGGCCGGCGGTGAACGAGATCGCGGCGGGGGCGATGCCGGCGAGCAGGATGGCGAGGGGCAGCAGGAACCACAGGACGGTTGCGTGATGGCCGATCAGTTGCAGTAGCCCGGCCCCGATGATCGAGCCGACGACGGTGCCGACAACTGCGCGCATGGCGTTCTGGCCGGTGCTGAGTGCATTGGAGCGGAGTACTGACAGGGTGCCCAGCAGTACCCAGAAGGAGTGCTGAACGCTCGTCAGATTGGCAAGGGCGACGGCGATTCCGAGGCCGACCGCGCCCCGCAGGCTGTTGTGCAGCCACACGGAGTGCGGCTTCAGGTGGGCTGCGGCTCGTTCCCGGGCTGAGGCCAGGGGCCCGGTCAGGGCACCGGGCTCGCGGCCGAGCAGTCGCTCGGGCCAGCTGCGTCGTTCGGCGGCTGCGGCAAGGTCCACGTTGCTCGCGATCTGCAGCACGGCGGAGCCCAACTCCTGGGCGCGGAAGGAGAGGTCCAGTGTGGCGATGAACCCGTAGATCTCCGCTTTGGTGCCTCCCGTCGGTCGGTCGACGGGCAGACGGGTGGTGGAGCTGCGTTCCATGCCGTCCATGGCCGCGCGCAGGTCGGCCGAGGCAGCCCGGAGCTTGTCGGGGTCGCTGCGCAGGTTCCCCAGCAGGTCGGCCGCGCGGTCCAGGACGTCCGCGGCGGTACGGCGCACGGTACGGGGAGCCGGGTCGCAAGCTGGAGCGTCGTCCGGGTAGGACGGGGTGTCGGTCAGGATGTTGCACAGCCAGGTGAGTTCGTCGACCGGGCGGACCAAGGCACGGGATGTGCTGGACAGTCCGGTGGGTAGGTAGGGGGTGGCGTCGAAGGCTCGCCGGAGGTCGGTCGCCGCGGCGGCGGCCTGCTCCGCGGCGCCCCGGCACTGCCCTGCGTCTGGGGCGTCTGCTCCGCGGGCCAACCGGGAGGCTTCGGTGCGCAGTTGGACTGCGGCAGCGCGGCAGACGCGGGCCGCGAGTGCGCTGAGCGGGTCGGTGGCGGGCCGGGGCCACAGCAGGGAGATCGCGAGCATGGCCGCGGCTGCGGCAAGGCCCGCGCCGGCGAGCCGGTCCGGCAGCTGCGACAGCGGCACCGGGGTGGTCACCGGCAGGATGAACGCCAGCAGCAGCGCGGTCGCCGACCCGGCCAGGACGGAGCTGACCACGCCGGAGAAGAGCACCAGGAAACCGACCACGACGGTGACGACGACAGCGAGCCACGTCTCACGGGCTGCGAGCGTGCCGAGGCAGATCAGCACTGCCCAGGCCACTGCCAGCCCCACATGGGCCCGAAGCCGCTGCACCATGGGGCCGGTGAACTCCACCAGCAGCAGCATCGAGATGGACCCGAATGCTGCGAAGCTCGCCATCGTGGGCGAGTGAAACACCTGGGAGCACAGGGCGAACAGGGTGGGCATCACGAGCGCCGTGCGGCCGGCCCGGCGCGTTGCCGCCAGCGCCGGGTCATGGGCGCGCAGCCACGCCACTGCCCGTACGGGTCTGATCCCGCGTGGTGCCTGCATGGACCTGCACACTCACTCCCGTCGGCAACGTGCCCCGTCAAGGACAAGTATCCAGCGTGACGTCAGCGCGGATGTAGCCGCCATGGGAGCCTCAGCCGACTGCCAGCGTCTCCAGCCGTCGCTCGAGCTCGGCACGCTCCACGGCGTTCGCGGAAAGCCCGATCGCCCGCTCGTAGGCGCGCAGGGCGCCCGCCAGGTCACCGGCACGCCTGAGCAGCTCGGCGTGCGTGGCGTACAGCGGCTGGTAGCGCTCGAGCGCAGGATCGCCCAGCAACGGCCCGAGCAACTCCAGACCGGCGTGGGCTCCATGGGCGAACCCGACCGCGGCCGCGTGATTGAGCTCGACCACCGGGGAGGGGCTGAGCTTGCCGAGCGCGCCATACAGCGTCGCGATCTGCGCCCAAGCCGTCGCATCGCCGTCGGACGCCCGCAGGTGCAATGCGGTGATCGCCGCCTGGAGCTGGTATTGGCCAGGGCTTCCGAACCGTACCGCGCGCTCAAGTGCGCGAAGCCCTTCGCGGATCCGGTCCCGATCCCACAAGGACCGGTCCTGTTCCTGCAATGCCACGTAGCTCCCGTGGCCATCGACACGGGCAGCGCTGCGCGCGTCGTGCAGCAACATCAGCGCCAGCAGCCCCCACGCCTCGGCGTCATCGGGCATCAGCTCGCACACGAGCCGTCCCAGACGGATCGCCTCGTCGCACAACTCGCCGCGCACCAAACGATCGCCATCGCTGGCGGAATAGCCCTCGTTGAAGATCAAGTACACGACGCGGAGCACGCCGAGGAGGCGGTCAGGGAGTTCCTCGCCGGCAGGCACCCGGTAGGGGATGTGAGCATCAGCGATCTTGCGCTTGGCGCGGACGATCCGCTTGCCCATCGTCGGCTCTGCGACCAAGAACGCGCGCGCGATCTCGCCGGTCGTCAAGCCACCGAGCGTGCGCAGCGTCAGCGCGACCCGGGCCGGCATATCCAGTGCCGGATGGCAACAGGTGAAGATCAGCCGCAGCCGGTCGTCGGCGATCGCGCTCGCTTCAGTCATCGAAGGATGCTCCTGTTGGTCCAGGCGCAGCAGCGCGGCCAGGCGCTCGGCGCGATCAGAGACCGACCGGTCACGGCGCAGCAGGTCGATCGCCCGCCGCCGCGCCGTGACCGTGATCCACGCCCCCGAATTCTCCGGAACCCCATCGCGCCGCCACGCCGCGAGCGCCGCCTCGAACGCGTCCTGTACGGCGTCCTCGGCGAGCTGGAAATCGCCGACGTACCTGATCAGAGTCGCCAGTACGGCCGCCCGCTCCTCGCGGAACGCCCGTGCGGCCGCCATGGCGGCCGGGCCGGCCATTCCTGATCCCGGCCCGTTCCGGCCGCTCATGTCGGCGAGGCCGGCGCCTGGCCGGGCGCGGGGATTTCGCTCATGCCCATGAGGGGTCGCACCTCGACCGAGCCATCGCGCGCCGTCGGCATCCGAGCCGCATGGTGCAATGCCTCGTCGAGGTCGGCGCAGTCCAGCACGTAATAGCCGGCGAGGACCTCCTTGGTCACCGCGAACGGCCCGTCAGTGACCTCGGTATCACCGTCGCGCACACGAACGGTCGTCGCGGTGGCCACAGAATGCAAAGGACCGTTCGCGACGAGCAGCCCGGCCTTCCGGAGGCTCTCGGTCACCTCCAGCCACAACGGCATGTCCGCCCACCTGTCCTCCTGCTGCCGCTCGGCCTCATCGACCTCGGGGGCATACAGCAACAACATGTACTCCGGCATCACACCTCCACGCATTCGCCGCAGTATGCGGCCGTCACCACTACGACGCAGCACGGCACCGGATTTGGACAACTCGAGTTCGAAAACACCCCGAGCGGCCGTGACGTCGCACGGACCAGGCATCAGCTCGTCGCCGTCCAGCCGACGTTCGGCGCCGAACGTGACTTCCTCAAGCGCGGTGGCCGAGCATCGCGCTGAGCACACCGGTGACTTCGAGCAAATGGCCGACGCAGGCTTCCACCCCGCCACCGAAGGAGTGTGTGCCGGCAACGGTGTAAACGACCGAGCGGCAGCTCGCGGCGGTGGCGTACTTGACCTGGGCGAACGCGCCTAAGCCGAGATCACTTACCCCGTTTCTCGGTCAGCCCCGGACAAGTTGCTGCAGTCCAGGGACGGCAATGGCAAGACGCTCTCTCGGACCTATGACGGACTGAACCGCAAGGCTCAACGATCAGCCTGGACCAAGCGGACACCTTGATTCAAGGTGATCCCTTAGGCTGCGGGAGTGGCAGATCAGGTATGGGAGATCGAACCGTCCGGCCCGCTGCGCGGCGACGTCACCGTGCGCGGCTCCAAGAACGCCGTCAGCAAGCACATGGTGGCCGCGATGCTGGGCCGCGGCCCGAGCACGATCCGCAACGCCCCTGACGTGGGAGAGGTCGCCATCACGGCGGCCATGCTCGAACACCTCGGCATGACGGTCGAGCGTACGGACGGCGAGATCACGATCGTGCCCGGCCCAGTCATGGACCCGCAGGTGCCCAAGGCGTTCACCGGGCTGAACCGCATCCCCATCCTCCTGCTCGGCCCCCTGTTGCACCGGGCGGGCGAGGCGTTCGTGCCGCTGGTCGGCGGCGACCCCATCGGCCGGCGGCCGGTCAACTTCCACGTCGAAGCGCTCCGGGCGTTCGGTGCCGAGGTGGAGATCGCCGAGGACGGCATCCATGCCCGTGCCACCCGGCTCACCGGAACCCGTATCGACCTCCCGTACCCCAGCGTCGGTGCGACGGAGACCGTGCTTCTGACCGCTGTGCTGGCCGAGGGCAAGACGGTGATCCGGAATGCCGCCACCGAACCCGAGATCATCGAGCTCGCGCTCTTCCTCCAGCGCATGGGCGCGCGGATCGCCTTCAGCCCCGACCGGCGAATCGTCGTCGAGGGCGTCCCGGAACTGAGCGGAGCCGGGATCCGGCTGGCAGGGGATCGGCTCGAGGCGTTCTCCTACCTCGTCGCGGGCCTGGTCACCGGCGGCGAGGTCCGCGTCCACGGTTGCCCGCAGGACCGGCTCGTCACGGCGGTCACCACGCTCGCCAGGATGGGCGCGCGGTTCGAGATCACCGACGACTGGATCATGGCCTCCGCCCCCGACGGGCTGCGGCCGGCCGCAGTGCAGACCGACACCCACCCGGGGTTCGCCACCGATTGGCAGACCCCGCTCATGGTGCTGTTCACTCAGGCCGATGGCATGTCGGTGCTGCACGAGACCGTCTTCGAGAACCGCCTGGTCTACGTGCCCGCGCTGAAGGGGATGGGCGCTGAGATCGAGGTGTTCGACGCCTGCCTGGGCGGCCCCGCCTGCCAGTTCCACGACAGCAACGCCGTGCACTCCGCGGTCGTACGAGGCGTCACCAAGCTGCGCGGCGGCGATGTCACCATGCCCGACATCCGGGCGGGATTCTCCGCCATTCTGGCCGCCGCGGTCTCCGAGGGCACCTCGACACTGCGCGGCGTGCACCACATCGAGCGCGGATACCACCGGCCGTTCGAGCAGTTCGCCGGCATCGGCCTGCACCTGCGCCGCGGTTAGGGATCACCTTGAATCAAGGTGTCCGCTCAGGCCCGAGGACTCACCAACACCCTGCCATCCTCGCACCGAGGTCAATCAGTACCGCAGCGTCGCGAGCCTGATCGGGCCACCGACGAACTCGCTGACCAGCGCAGATGACTGAGCCGCCGACGTTCGAATTCCACGCCAAGGAAGATCATTTTCCAGCCGGCGGGCGTTCGCGTCAGTGGCCTTCTCGCTCGGTCAGGACGTGGCGCCGTCGAAGAGGTCGCGGAAGCCACTGGGGGCGTGCGGGCCGATGGCGAGCTGCTCCAGCACGCCCAGCCCGGTTCGCTCGCCCCAGGTGGCGCGGACCACCTGCTGGACGTGGACGCAGGTGGGGTCGAGGGTGTCGAGCTCCTCGACGCGGTGCTCCTCGACGCCGACGGCGAGTTCGTCGTGCCAGCGGCCGTGTGCCCACGTCGGGTGCATGTAGCCGGCACCGCGCATCCGGAAGGTCAGCAGCGGTTCGAGCTCTACCGTCTCCGGCCGCCCGCCCCGGGTCAGCGTCAGTGTCGCGCCCTGGCTGCGGCGCAGCCCCGGGGCCCAGCGCACCTGGTGCCGGGTCTCCTCGATGTGCTCGGCCTCGGTGCCGGGCCCGTAGACCGGCATATCCGCTCCGATCACCGGGAGTACGGCGGCGGTCTTGGCCCAGGCCTTGCCCTCGGCGTCCTCGAAGGTCATGAAGTGCAGGCACTCGTCGGGGAAGTTGAGCGGCGCCCAGAGGAAGAAGATCTGTGGCATCGTGCGGGAGGGCGCTGACGGTGCGGGCTGGCCGACCGGCCGGATGCCCCAGGACCGGTCCTTGGTCCCGTAGACGCCGGCCGGGTCCAGGGTGAGCGTCGTCCCCGGCAGCCCGATGGTGCCGCTCCACTGACCCATCTGGGCCAGCCGGGTGACGTCCATGATCGGTCTGGTGCCGTCCAGCAGGGTCTGGCGGGGTTCGGCCAACGCGGCGGTACGGGCCTGGAAGGTGAGGTCGGCGGTGATGCCGAGGTTGGCCGCGTCGACCCGGACCCGGTTGACCCGCAGCGGCTCGGTGATGTCGATGCTGATCGGGCCGATCTGGGTCCGGGTGGGATCGAGCGGCATCCGCCCGGAGGCGAACACCGATCGCTGCCATCCGTCGTGGACGACGCTGAACGCGGCGTCGATGATGCCGCGGTTGGGGTAGATCCCGAGTGCGACCGCGAAGTAGTAGTCCTCGGTGTAGCCGTTGAACCAGAAGCGGTCGTAGTGATCAGGATGGCCGCCGCCCGCGTGGGCGATCGGCAGCGGCGTCTGGTGGATGGGGTAGTCATCGAACGGTGTGAGCACCGGTTCTCCTCAGTGGCCGTCGGGTCGGCAGACCAGCGTGGCCGACTCCAGTTCGGTGATGTGCGCGCAGCCGCGCCGGATCATGGTCAGGAACATCTCGTCGCCGCGCGGGGTCCGCTCGACGATCATCGCGGCGGGGACCAGGAAGGCCAGGGTGTGATAGGCGTAGCGCCGGTAGTCGGTCCAGCACCGGTCCCAGGAGTAACCGGTCACGCCCCGGGCGGTCAGCGCCCGATGGTACTCGCGGACCAGGTCGTGCTCGTGGGCTGCGCGGTCGGCCGGGTCGAGGCTGGCGCCGAGGAGGAAGGCCGCGTCCACCAGGGCGGCGCCGGTCAGGATGGTCTGCCAGTCGATGACCGCGAGCGGGATCGTCGCGCCGGCCGCGTCGAAGAGCATGTTGTCGGTGCGGTAGTCGCCGTGGATCACCGTCGAGGGCCCCGGCTGCCCGGCGATGTACCGGCCGAGGTGGGGTCTGAAGGCGGTGATGATCTCCTGGTGGTCCGGTTCCAGCTGATCGCCGTACCGCTCGATGAACCCGTCGAAGAGCGGTGGGACGAACTCGGTGTAGAGGGAGTCGTACTGCTCGCGCAGGTCCTGCAGCCACCCCAGGCCGAGTTGTCTCGGGTCTCCCCACCGGGCCGCGTGGAGCCCGGCCAGTTCCAGGAGCGCGGTGCAGGCGTCGTCGGGGATGAGGCCGCTCAGCTGGTCGGTGTCCCGGGCGGGCGCCAGGTCGTCGAGGACCAGCGCGAACATCCCCGAGCCGGTGTCGATCTCGGCGTACAGGCAGCGGGGAGTGGTGATGTCGACCACGCCGGCCAGTTCCCGGTAGAAGCGGATCTCCCGCTCGTAGAGCCCCTGCGCGACTCCGGATGCGCGGCTGACGGGGTCGGCGGCCGGGAGCTTCACGATCACGCTGCGCGGGGCCCGCGAGTCGGCGTGGTCGTAGGAGAGCCGGCAGCGGAAGGAGTCGGCCACCTGGCCGGCGCCGACCGGCTCGATGGAGACCTCGGCGACACAACAGGCGTCGATCGCTCCGGCCCGCTGGAGCACCTGCGTCAGCCATTCGGGGGTCAGCGCGTTCTGGCCGGAGGGGATGGGCGGTTGGGGGGTCAAGGCGCCACCGTCCTTTCGTCCGTGGGTGGATGGTCCAGCTTCGGATGCCCGCTCGGGCGGGCAGCCGGGTGAGGGTTACCGGGACGTGTAGGGGGTCAGCGTGCGCTGGAGGGCGCGAAGAAAGGTAGGGGCGGTCAGCTCAGGCTCGGCCGATTTCGCCCCTTCGATTGTCATGACCATCGTGCGGTGTCCTCGGGGTGGGAACGGGCATGCGCCGGCGGAGCAGAACGCGGCCGGCATATTACAGACAAGATCCGTCTGATAAGGGACAATAGAATCGGATTCGGTTCGAGGTCAAGGGGTGACCGTCATCCGCCGATTCTCAGCACATCGCCACCGGCTACGTCGAGGACCTCTGGCCTGCCCGATCCTCGCGGTGTGGGCCGGGCGAGGCGATTGTTGCGAGGACCCCAGAGGAGCCGTTGAGGTCTTGCCTCAAACCGAACCTGATTCTATTGTGGTCGATATCGGACGAACTTCGTCTGAAAGAGTGGCGGCCGCTCCTGGACCCGTCGTCTGGGCGAGCCGCGGGGAGAACCATGGACTACGAGGACGGCGAGGAACTCCCGCCGGGCACGGTCGGGACACTGTACTTCTCCGGCGGTCCGTCGTTCGTGTATCACGGCGACCCCGCGAAGACCGCCGCCTCCCGGGATCCGAAGGGGCGTGGCTGGGCGACCCTCGGCGATGTCGGGTACGTCGACGAGGACGGTTTCGTCTACCTCACCGACCGGGTCTCCCACATGATCATCAGCGGTGGGGTGAACATCTACCCGCAGGAGGCCGAGAACCTCCTGGCCGTCCACCCCAAGGTCGCCGACGTCGCCGTCATCGGCGTACCCGATCCCGACATGGGCGAACAGGTCAAGGCCGTCGTGCAACCGGTGTCAATGGAGGCCGCAGGTCCGGATCTGGCTGCCGAGCTGATCGCCTACTGCCGGGACCACCTGGCCCACTACAAGTGTCCCCGGTCCGTCGACTTCCGCGCGGACCTGCCCCGCCACCCCACCGGCAAGCTGCTCAAGCGGGTCCTCCGCGACGAGTACGCCCGAGTACAGGAGACCCTCCGATGACCTTCACCGTGACCGAAGCCGGACT
This sequence comes from Actinomycetes bacterium, assembly GCA_025964615.1. Classification (GTDB taxonomy): domain Bacteria; phylum Actinomycetota; class Actinomycetes; order Streptosporangiales; family Streptosporangiaceae; genus RYN-227. Next base: position 7,309 of record JAOPYM010000532.1, on the reverse strand, counting down.
TGCCCTCACCGACCCGACGGCGTACGCCGACGAACCGCGGCTGCACGAGGCGCTCGGACTGCTGCGCCGCGAGGCCCCGGTCCACCGGGTCGAGGCGGCCGGGTTCGACCCGTTCTGGGCCGTCACCCGGCACGCCGACATCATGGAGATCGAGCGGAACCACACGCTGTTTCACAACGCCCCCAGGCCGTTGCTGCAGACCGCGGAGATGGATGCCCGGCAGCGGCAGCGTGAAGCCGACGGCATGGGTCTGCGCACGCTCATCCACATGGACGATCCACAGCACCGGGTGGTCCGGGCGATCGGTGCCGACTGGTTCAAGCCCAGGGCGATGCGGGCGATGGAGGAGCGGGTGCAGCAGCTCGCCCGCCAGTACGTCGCCCGGATGAGCGAGTACGGCGGAGAGTGCGACTTCGCGACCCAGGTCGCCGTCCACTACCCGCTGTATGTGATCCTTTCGCTGCTCGGCCTGCCCGAATCGGACTTCCCCCGGCTGCTCAAGCTCACCCAGGAACTGTTCGGCGGCGCCGACGAGGAACTACGGCGCGGCGACACCCCGGAAGACCTGATGGAGACGCTGCTGGACTTCTTCGCCTACTTCCAGGACCTCACCACCGCGCGCCGGGCCACCCCCACCGACGACCTCGCCTCAGCGATCGCCAACGCCCGGGTCGACGGCGAGTACCTGTCGGACTTCGACGCCGCCTCGTACTACGTCATCATCGCCACCGCCGGGCACGACACCACCAGCTCCACCATCTCCGGCGGCCTGCACGCCCTCATCCAGCACCCCGGCGAACTCGCCCGGCTGCGCGACGACCCCGCCCTGCTGCCGACCGCCGTGGACGAGATGATCCGCTGGGTCACCCCGGTCAAGGAGTTCATGCGCACCGCCACCGCCGACACCCAGGTCGGCGGAGTACCCATCCAGCAGGGCGAGGCGCTGCTGCTGTCCTACCCCTCGGCCAACCGCGACGAAGGCGTCTTCGACGACCCCTTCCGCTTCGACGTCGGCCGCGACCCCAACAAGCACCTGGCGTTCGGGTTCGGTGTGCACTTCTGCCTCGGCGCAGCCCTCGCCCGCATGGAGACCCGCGCCCTGTTCGCCGAACTCCTGCCCCGCCTGGAGTCCATCGAGCTCGCCGGGCAGGCCGAGTGGATGGCCACCACCTTCGTCGGCGGCCTCAAGCACCTGCCCATCCGCTACACCCTGAAGGGATGACCACCATGCTCATCAACGCAGCGGTCCTGCGGACCGCGGACGCGCCGTACGCCATCGAGAACGTGGAACTGAACGGCCCCGGTCCCGGTGAGGTCCTCGTCAAGATCGCCGGGGCGGGCCTGTGCCACACCGACGTCCTCGGCCGTACCGAACTGGTCGGAAAACCGGTCATCCTCGGCCACGAGGGCTCCGGCACCATCGAAGCCGTCGGGCCCGGCGTCACTGACCTCGCGGTCGGCGACCCCGTCGTACTGTCCTTCGACTCCTGCGGCACCTGCACCAACTGCCGGGCCGCCCACCCCGCGTACTGCGCGCAGTTCTTCCCCCGCAATCTCACCGGCCTGGCCATCGACGGCTCCACACCAGCCACCGGCGAGGACGGGAAACCAGTCGCCGCGCGGTGGTTCGCCCAATCCAGCTTCGCCACCCACGCCATCGCCACCGCCCGCAATGTCGTGCGAGTGGATCCGGACCTGCCACTGGAGCTCCTCGGGCCGCTCGGCTGCGGAATCCAGACCGGCGCAGGATCGGTGCTCATCGCGCTCGGCGTCGCCGCCGGATCCAGCATCGCCATCTTCGGCGCCGGCGGAGTCGGACTTGCCGCCGTGATGGCCGCAGCAGTCGCCGGAGCCACCACCATCATCGCCGTCGACCTGCACCCCAGCCGCCTCGACCTCGCCGCCGAACTCGGCGCCACCCACACCATCAACGGCGCCGATGACGACATCACCGCGCAGATCCTCGCCATCACCGGGGACGGCGCCCAGTACACCTTCGACACCACCGGCGTCCCCGCCGTCATGACCACCGCCATCAACAGCCTGCGCCCCACCGGCACCTGCGGCCTGGTCGGCATCGCGCAAGGCGACCTCGTCCTGGACCCCATGGCCCTGGCCGGCGGCCGCAACCTCATGGGCATCCTCGAAGGCGACGCAGTGCCCCAGCTGTTCGTCCCCCAGCTCATCCAGCTTTGGAAACAGGGCCGTTTCCCCTTCGACAAGCTGATCACCACCTACCCGCTCAGCCAGATCAACCAGGCCGAAGCCGCCGCCGCCAGCGGCACCGCGGTGAAGCCCGTGCTGATCCCCGACCGGTGAGCGCCATGGGAGACTGGGAGCCATGGGATCGGCAGCCGGCGTGCGGGGACGGCCCGCGGACCCCGGTATCGAGAACCGGGTCCTCACCGCCGCCCTCACCGTCTACGGGGAGGTCGGCTGGGCCGGATTCACCCTCGACGCAGTCGCCCGCCGCGCACCGGTCGGCAAAGCGGCCCTCTACCGCCGCTGGCCCACCAAGGAGGATCTGCTCCTGGCCGCCCTGGAACGGCTCGCCGAACCACCCGATGAGGACGCGGACCCGGCCGATTTGCGCGGCTGCCTGATCGCCATGGCCGGGCAGGTCATCGGGATGTACGTCGGTCCCAAAGCCATGGTGCTGCCCCGCGTCCTCATCGAGGCGGGACAGTACCCGCCGCGCTTCGACGACATGGTGCAGAACATCGTCCAAGCCCGCTTCGGCGCCAGCCGGTTCATCATCCAGGCCGCACTCGACCGCGGCGAACTCCCCCCGGACACCTCACCCGACCTGATCGTCGACGCCATCATGGGCCGCGTCCTCCGGCTCATCGTGCTCACCCCCGGCGCCCAGCGGACCGCCATCCACACCGAACGCGACCAGCACGCCGCGGCCATCGCCGACTACGTCCTGCACGCCGTCATCCGGTGATCGCGCCGGGTCCGCTCACCTGCCGTTGCCCGGGATCTGGCGACGGTCGCTTTCCAAGGGCGTGGCCGCCGCTCGGTTCGAAGCCCGAATGCGTCTCCTGCTGAGGCGGCTCTGCCGCCGGTGCGCGGCTTCGCCGTGGTGGTCATGCCGCTGTCTCCAGGGTGAGAAGGATGTGCTTGGCGTCGGTGCCCCCGACGTACTGGCCGGCCGAACCGTCGGAGCGCACGACCCGGTGGCACGGCACCACGACCGGCAGCGGATTGGTCGCGCACGCCGTGCCCACCGCGCGGACTGCTCGGGGGCTGCCCGAGGCGAGGGCGACCTGGGCGTAGCTCTCGGTGCTTCCGTAGCCGATCTGCGCGAGGTGACGGAGTACGTCGCGGCGGAAGCCCTTGGACAGGCGCCAGTCCAGCGGAAGGTCGAACTGCCTGCGCCGTCCGTCGAAGTACTCCTCGATCTGCCGGCTGGCCTCATCGAGCCGCCCGGGCGCGTGCAGGATGCGCGGGCTGACCCGGTCGGAGAGTTGCTGCAGTACCGCCGTGTGGTCCTGTACCGCGTAGGCGACCTTGACCAGGCCCTGCTCGGTGGCGGCCAGCAGCAGGGAGCCTGCCGGGGTGTCCATGGTGCGGTAGGCGACGTCGAGGATTCCTTCGTGCTGCGCCTGCGTGATCAGGCGTGCGTGGAGCCGGGACATCGCATCGTCGTCGCGGCGGGGCAGCGCCGCGAACAGGCGCCCGTTCTCAGGGTCAGACGAAGTCATCATCTCCGGGCCACTCCCATCTCGTCGGTATCTCTTGGATATGTGCTGCGCAGCGTTTTGATTCCGTCGGCCGCGGCCCTGCGTGCGGCATCGGTGCTGCCGCCGATCAGCGCGGCGATCTCCTTGTACGGCAGACCGGCCAGGTAGTGGTAAGCCACCGCCTGGCGTTGCCGGTCGGGCAGCGCCTTCAGCGCCTGCCACAGGTCCCCGTCCCAGTCCTGCGGACGGCCGGTGTGGCCCGGGCGCTCAGGCAGTTCCCCGACCGGGGCGGGGCGGCGGACGTTGGCCCGGGTGACGTCGATCGCCTTGCGGTGAGCGACAGTCACCAGCCACGCCTCGACGTTCGCATCCACCGGCAGGTCGGGATAGACCTTCATAGCCGCGAGGAACGTCTCTGACCAGGCGTCCTGCGCGTCGTCCGGGCCAAGGACAGCGCGGACGACGCGGAGCACCATGGGCCCGTAGCCGGTCACGATCTGTTCGAATGGTGGCTTGGTCACAACTGGTAGACGAGCCGGCGGCGCCGAACGTGAGACCGTCATCTCAGAAAAGCCGATCCGCCGTGACCCTGACAGGCTCTTCCAAGCTCAACGGGAGCCGTTTGCGCTCCAGTCCGCTGGCATAACCCGTCAGGCTGCCGTCGGCGCCCACCGCCCGGTGACATGGGATGATCACGCCCAGCGGATTGCGGCCGTTGGCGGCACCCACCGCCTGGGCGAGTGCCGGATCTCCCAGCCGACGTGCCAGATCACCGTAGGACCGCGTCTGTCCGTAGGGGATCTGCGTCAGCAGCCGCCAGTCCTCGGCGACCACGGTGAGATCGCCAAGCGGCGAGTCAACGATCGTATGGGTCCTCATGACCGTGTTCCCTTTCCCGAACCGGCGACCCGTACGGATCGCCACTGACAAGCCGTAGACGCTGCAGCAGCACAAAGTGTGAGACGGGCGTACGGCGGCACAGGCAGGTGAGAGCCAGCACCGCTTGCCGGCCGGGTGCCGAACTGGCGTCAGTGCGCCCGGATGAGGCAGGCCATGAAGTCCTGGGTCGAGCGCGACAGATGGACAGGCTCCGGCTGCCAATGGCCGGGATCTCGTGCTGGCCGGCGTCAATTCTCCCGGCGCAGCAGCCCCGGCCGAGGTCGCCCATAGTCACGTGGCTGCTCGAAGCTACACCCCACGCCACCGGGCTCCTCTAACCTCTCGGCTGGCGGCGAGATACCGTATAGGTCGTCAGCGACATGCCGTAGCTACTGACGAGTAAACTAGCGGACAATCTTGCGCGGCGAGCGGGATTGCGAAGAATCGCCTGGTAGTGGTGGGTTGTTCGCCCGGAATTGAGGACATAGGTGTCGGCTGAGGACCTTGAAAAGTACGAGACCGAGATGGAGCTGCAGCTCTATCGGGAGTACCGCGACGTCGTCGGCCTGTTCGCCTACGTGGTGGAGACCGAACGACGGTTCTACCTGACCAACTCGGTGGATCTGCAGGTGCGCAGCACCGACAACGGCGAGGTCTTCTTCGAAGTGACCATGCAGGACGCCTGGGTATGGGATATGTACCGACCTGCCCGGTTTGTGAAGAATGTTCGAGTTGTCACCTTCAAGGACGTGAACGTCGAGGAGCTCGCGCAGAGCGAACTGGAGCTCCCCAGTACCTGAGGCCCGCCGCCGTGATCGTGCCCGCTGATCAGGACGATCACGGCGGTGGCCCGTCAGGCGGCGCGCCCCTTTCTGTGGCGCGGTAGCCGCCAGCCGTCCCGGCCCCGCTCGATGAATCCGCCTGCTGAGAGCAGGCCGAGCCTGCCGAGCACGGTGGGCACGTCCACCCCGGCCCGGACGGCCACCTGCGCCGGTCCCGCGCCACCCCGGGCAGGGATCGCTTCGAGCACCCGCCGGGTGACCGCGTCGAGTTCGTCCCTGGGCAGTACGGGACCTCTCGGGCGGACGGCCAGGTCCGTGCCGAGGCGACCGACCGCCTCGATCACTTCGGTGACCCCGGTCACGCAGATCGCTGGTTCGTCGGCCCGCAGCAGCTGGTTGGCGCCACGGGACTGCCGGGAGTTGATCGGCCCTGGGACGGCCATCAACGGCCGTCCCAGTCTCCTGGCATGTTCTGCCGTATTCAGCGAGCCGCTGCGCAGATCGGCCTCGACGACCACCGTGCCGCAGCTCAGCGCCGCGATGACCCGATTGCGGACGAGGAACCTGAGCTGCGTGGGCGAGGTACCGAGAGGCCACTCCGACACCAGCAGGGCCCGCTTGGCCATCTCGGCGATGAGCCCGTCATTGCGGGGCGGGTAGGCCACGTCCACGCCGTTGGCGAAGACGCCGACCGTGTCACCGTCGGCGGCAAGGGCGCCCCGGTGCGCGGCCGCATCGACTCCCAGAGCTCCTCCGGACACAACGGTCCAACCGCGCTCGGCCAGCTCGGCGCCGAGATCCTGGGCGACCCGGGTGCCGTACGGGCTGGCAGCCCGCGACCCCACCACCGCCACCGATCGCAGGCAGGTGAACCGCAGGTCCGAGGGGCCGCGCAGCCACAGTGCCAGCGGTTCCTTCTCTCCCAGATCGGCCAGCCGGGTCGGCCACTCCGCCTCGCCTGGGCAGATCATCCGGCCGCCCAGTTTCGCGCAGACGGTCAGGTCCCCCTCGGGGTCGGCCCGCGGCAGCCTCGTACGCCAGCCCGACAGGTGGACGGCCAGCCGCTCCCGCTCCCTCGGGTCGCGGGCGATCCCGTCGGGCGCCCGGCCGCACTTGATCACCTCCAGCGCACCGGAGGGTCCGCAGGCCGCGACGATCCTGGTCAGCAGGGTGTCGCCGGGTTCGGCGATGAACGACAACGCCGCCCTGGCCAGCCGGTCCTCGGTCGAGACGGTCATGAGGTCTTCCCCTTCCACAGATCCAGGGCCTCGCTGACGTCGAAACAAGCGGGTTCGTCACGGCCCCCGAGGTCGGCGATGGTCCAGGCGGTGCGCAGCACCCGGTCCAGGCCCCTGGCGCTCAGCTCACCGGTGAGCAGTGCCTGGTCCACTGCGAACATGGCCTCCGAAGGCGGTGTGAACCGGCGGCGCAGCTCCGGTCCGGGGATCTCGGCGTTGGCGATCCACGGGGTGCCCGCCAGCCGTTTGGCCGTGCGTTCCCGGGCGACCAGCACCCGTTCCGCGACCACCGCACTGGGCTCGGCGACCTCCAGGTCGTACCTGAGCTCCGCCCGGGTGGCGGGCTGCAGTTCGAGCTTGAGATCTATTCGATCGAGCAGGGGGCCAGAGATCTTGGACATGTACCGGAGCCGCAGTGCGGGCGGGCAGGTGCAGTCGACGAGCTTCGCGGCGGCGCACGGGCATGGGTTGGCCGCGAGGACCAGGGTGAAGCACGCCGGGAAGCGGGCGCTGCCCCCCGAACGCGAGATGGTCACCTCGCCCTCCTCCAGCGGCTGCCGGAGCGAGTCCAGAACACCGTTCTGAAGCTCCGGAGCCTCATCGATGAACAGCACCCCGTGGTGCGCCAGCGACACGGCTCCGGGCTGGATCAGCCGCCCGCTGCCGCCGCCCACCATTGCGGCCTTGGTGGCGGTGTGGTGCGGTGCATAGAAGGGCGGTTCGC